>CAYMZV010000393.1:0-3728 GCA_964394965.1 uncultured Chryseobacterium sp. | reverse complement strand
GAAGATGCAATTGCCATGAATCCCGCATCCATTTCTGAAAATCAATTGAAGAGATATGAAGCTTTTCGCAACAACCGGAGTTGAAATTCAATAGAAGTGTTGGATTTTATTTTTGATTTGAACGAATGGATTAACCCGTTTTGTTTTTTATGATCTGCGTGTGATGGAGAGCGTCAATTTTCCCCAATTGTTTTTCAAGTAGAAAGCTCCCGTTTTCATATCATTGGCAAAACAGGAAAGTCGTCCTGAATCGGTGAAAGTTTTCCGCAATTCCTTTCCGATGAGAAAATATTCCGAATCGTTTTGATCCAATGAACCCATCAATGCCAACCAATTGAATTCGGGGGCGCGTTTTTTTGAAGCTTGTGATTCCAATAGGTTTCCCCTGTAGCCATCGGCGGTTGTAATGATATAAAAATCCACCCAAAAACCGCTTGCGGCAAATTCATACACTTCGTTTGCGGAAATGTCGACTTCGGTGTCCTGCCATTTGATTGCAGGATTGATTTTCAAAACGTGGGATTCTCCTATGGCAAGTTTCATGTGTTATGCAGTATGGGTTTGGAACAATTGAACGGATTGGAAAAATGATTTTGTGCAAGGATTACACCATTGTGAATTATAAAATGACTGGCATAATGTCAAATATAAATTTAAAAATATTCCTGCACGACACAGGTCTTTCCCTGTTAACGTAAAAAAACAATTGATTGGTTCGGAGTAATATTTCCCTGGCAACCTCGACATTTCATGCTGGCGGGATTGTTTTTTTGTTCTTCACCGTACTTAAATATCATTTGTGAAAACGGGTGCTTTCGAAATTAACATATTCCCCAAACAAGATTGAAATCGCAAGGCATGTGTTTATTCATTCCAACAATCGACAGGATTTGCCCAAGGGTCGAATTGTTTCATCCAAAGCCCGGTTAAAAAAGTATAATTAGGAAAAATCTTGAAAGGAGATGCCGGATAATGATTTGCCGTCCTGATTCTGCAAGAATATCGAAAGAACACTCCTGCAAACATTCGGTTTACAGGGATTTTTTTTAATGTCATTCATTGCGTTATAAAACCTTGATGCCGATGCAAGTAAAAAGCGCCACTCCCAAACAGAATGTTTTGTTCCAGCAGAACGCGAAACCAAAACCGAATGTGAAACCGAAAAATGGTTATCACAAGCAAAATGATCAGGGAATTTTAACGGAGGCGTAACTCTTTAAGATTCTCCTGAAAGTCAGGAACGGGAATTTCACCGTTCGTTTGCCAGATGATCAGATAGGAATGACGGGGAAAATATGTGACACACTCAATGAAATCATCGAGTTGAATGAAAGGATGGTTTTTGAATTTGAAAAAGTGGGGAACAGTATCGGCAAGCAGGGAAAGCTCACCAACCGCGTGGAACTGCATGGCGCGAGGGGCTCGTGGGGCTCGTGTGTCGATTCCGTGAACATGCTCATTTCGGATCTTGTGCATCCGACAATTGAAATCGCTCACGTCATCACTTCGGTTGCCAAAGGGAACCTCTCACAGGAAATGCCGTTGTCGATCGAAGGCAATGCGCTGCAGGGAGAATTCTTGCGGATTGCAAAAGAAGTGAATGGAATGGTGAAGCAGTTGAACTTATTTTCAATGGAGGTGACACGTGTGGCACGTGAGGTGGGAACGGAAGGGAAATTGGGTGGACAGGCTCATGTAAAAGGTGTGGGGGGAACGTGGAAAGACTTGACGGATTCGGTAAACCAAATGGCGAGTAACCTGACAGGACAGGTTCGGAATATTGCCGATGTGACAACTGCCGTTGCAAAAGGTGACTTATCAAAGAAAATCACGGTTGATGTGCGAGGTGAAATTCTAGAATTGAAAAACACCATCAATACAATGGTGGATCAGTTGAATTCATTCGGTTCAGAGGTGACGCGTGTGGCACGGGAGGTGGGATCGGAAGGAAAACTCGGTGGACAGGCGAAAGTGCGAGGTGTGGGTGGTGTCTGGAAAGACTTGACGGATTCGGTGAATCAGATGGCGAGTAATCTTACCGCCCAAGTGCGGAATATTGCTGAAGTGACAACGGCTGTTGCGAAAGGCGACTTGTCGAAAAAAATTACAGTAAACGTCGAAGGTGAAATTCTCGAGCTGAAAAATACGATCAACACGATGGTGGATCAGCTGAATTCTTTTGGTGCCGAGGTAACGCGAGTGGCACGGGAGGTGGGATCGGAAGGGAAACTCGGTGGACAGGCAAAAGTGAAAGGTGTGGGCGGAACGTGGAAAGACTTGACGGATTCGGTGAATCAAATGGCGAGTAACCTGACTGGACAGGTGCGGAACATTGCGGAAGTGACAACAGCTGTAGCGAATGGGGACTTGTCGAAAAAAATTACGGTTAATGTGGAAGGCGAAATTCTCGAGTTGAAAAAGACGATCAACACGATGGTAGATCAGTTGAATTCATTTTCTTCCGAGGTAACACGTGTGGCACTTGAAGTTGGAACGGAAGGGAAACTCGGCGGTCAGGCAAAAGTGAAAGGTGTGGGCGGAACGTGGAAAGACTTGACGGATTCAGTGAATCAGATGGCGAGTAACCTGACAGGGCAGGTGCGGAATATTGCGGAAGTGACAACCGCTGTTGCGAAAGGCGACTTGTCGCGACAAATTACCGTCGATACAAAAGGCGAAATTCTCGAATTGAAAAACACCATCAACACGATGGTGGATCAGCTCAACTCATTTGCATCCGAGGTGACGCGTGTGGCGCGTGAGGTGGGAACGGAAGGGAAACTCGGTGGACAGGCGCAAGTGAAAGGTGTAGGAGGAACGTGGAAAGACTTGACGGATTCTGTGAATCAGATGGCGAGTAACCTGACAGGACAGGTGCGGAATATTGCGGAAGTGACAACGGCCGTAGCGAAAGGCGACTTGTCGCGGCAAATTACGGTGGATGTAAAAGGCGAAATTCTTGAGTTGAAAAACACCATCAATACAATGGTGGATCAGTTGCGTGCGTTTGCATCGGAGGTGACACGTGTGGCCCGTGAGGTTGGAACGGAAGGTAAATTGGGAGGACAAGCCGATGTGCCGGGTGTGGCTGGAACGTGGAAGGATTTGACAGACTCGGTAAATCAGATGGCTGGAAATCTTACGGCACAGGTGCGGAATATTGCCGACGTGGCCATCGCAGTGGCAAGTGGTGATATGTCAAGGAAAATCACTGTTGACGTGCGGGGAGAAATCTTGCAATTGAAAGAAACGTTGAACACGATGGTGGATCAGTTGCGTGCATTTGCATCTGAGGTAACACGTGTGGCACGTGAGGTGGGAACGGAAGGGAAACTGGGTGGACAGGCGAACGTTCCGGGTGTGGCGGGTACGTGGAAGGACTTGACGGATTCTGTGAATCAGATGGCGGGAAACCTTACGGCGCAGGTTCGGAATATTGCCGATGTAACCATTGCCGTGGCGAATGGTGATATGTCAAAGAAAATTACGGTGGACGTTCGGGGAGAAATCCTGCAGTTGAAAGAAACCATCAATACGATGGTGGATCAGTTGCGTGCGTTTGCATCGGAGGTGACGCGTGTGGCGCGTGAGGTGGGAACGGATGGGAAATTGGGCGGACAGGCGTTTGTTCCGGGTGTTGCAGGAACGTGGAAAGACTTGACGGATTCGGTGAATCAAATGGCGGGAAATCTTACGGCGCAAGTGCGGAATATTGCGGAGGTGACAAA
>CAYMZV010000392.1:0-3774 GCA_964394965.1 uncultured Chryseobacterium sp. | reverse complement strand
TCCCGTGCAACCGTAAGGGGAAATCAATGTCACGTTCACGGTATAATTTCCACTGGCTGTGTAATTGTGCGTAATGGGATTTCCCGTTCCGGTAAAGTTGTCTCCCATATCCCAGGCATACGTGCATCCAGTATTGTTGGGATCATTGTCGGAAAAGGTAAGTGGTATTTTATCACAACCCGAACTGTTCTGCGGTGCAAGTGAAACTGTCGGAAGCGGATGGACAACAACGGAAACACTTCCATTCACCACCACTCCGCATTGGTTCGTCACTGTCACCTGATAGGTTGTATTCGCCGTAGGCTGCACCATGAAGGGGCCTCCTGAATTCCAGGTTTGATTCGTCCATGCCCACGTGAGCGCTCCCGTATTTCCGCTCACACTCGCGCCGATGCTCGTGGGTGTACCCGCACAGAGGCTTGCATTTCCCGACATCGACAAATTCGCCGGTGAGAATTGGAACACATCAATTGTTATGCTTGCAGAAGAACTCGTGCAGCCGTTCGCGTCTACCGCCTGCACCACATACGTAGTGAGTGTGTTCGGATAAACAACATAAGTCGAGTTGTTTCCCAGATTATTGTTCCAGTTGTACGTGTAAGGCCCTGTTCCACCCGCTCCACCCGCAGCGACAACAGCCGGTTGTCCGGGGCAAATCGTGTCGTTGCTGAATGCGATTACGGTGACAGGAGTGGGTTGCGAAATTGAAACCGTACTGACCGTTGCACAACCATTCGCGTCGGTAACGGTTACCGTATAATTTCCAAAAGACATGGAAGCGGCGGTGCTTGTGAATTGGGCGGGTGTTGTATTCCAGTTGTAATTGTATGGCGATGTTCCCCCGTTTACATTCACGCTTGCACTTCCATTGTTTCCGCCATTGCAGGAAACATTTTGTGACGTGGCGATGGAAGCGGAAAGCGGAGCCGGTTGGGTGATGGTTGCAACAGGTGCAACAGAACAGCCATTGGCATCCATGATGGTTGCCGTATAACTTCCCGAGACAAGATTCACCGCACTGTTTCCGAATTGGGGAGGCGAAGAATTCCAGGTTGTACTGTAAGGCGGTGATCCTCCCGTTATGATCGCTGAAGCCGATCCGTTCGACCCGCCGTTGCAGGTGACGGGAGTTGCGGTTGCATTTGCGGAAAGAACCGGCGGTTGGGTAATTGTCACCTGTTGTGTTGTAATACAACCATTCGCATCCGTTACGGCCACCGAATAGATTCCTGCACCGAGCGAACTTGCCGTAGCGGTTGTTTGTGCAGGAGTGGAATTCCAACTGTAGGAATACGGTGCCGTTCCTCCCGATGCATTTACCGAAGCCTGTCCATTCGTTCCTCCGAAACACAAGACATTACTCACTACAAATGCAGGAGCCGCCAATGCGGAGGAGGGTTGTGTAATGCTTACCGTTGCGGTTGATGTGCAGCCGTTCGCGGTTGTCACGGTTACGCTGTAGGTTCCCGCTGCAAGATTGTTCAACGCTGAGGATGTCGCATTGTTTGACCATGCGTAGGTGTAAGGTCCTTGCCCGCCTGTAACTGTCAATGTCGCTCCGCCGTTGTTTCCACCGAAGCATGGCACATCGGCCACTGTTGCATTGATGGTTGCGGGCAATGGCCCTTGTGCAACAACTGTTGTGGCGGTGGAAACACATCCGGATGCATCGGTTACGTTGACGGAATAATTTCCGGGAGTGAGGTTATTGATTGCGGAAGTGTTTGCATTGTTCGACCATAAATAAGTGTACGGCCCATTCCCTCCGGTTACAATTGCAGTTGCACTTCCATTCGATGCACCGCAATTTGTTCCTGCAGAAGTTGCATTCACCGTAAATCCGGTTACCGTTATGCAGAATGCAAAGGTCTGTGATCCGTTGAACGGACAGGCGTCGTCTGTAACCGTGATGGTGAAACAATAGGGAATATTGCTGATGTCTGCCGCCGTCGGTGTCCAACTGAAAGTTCCTGTCGGATGCGGTCCACCGGTTGATGTGAAAGCTGCACCTGTAATTGAATTGTTCCAGGTCATTGTCACGTTTTGTCCCGTATCAATGTCGAATGAGTTGATGAAAAAATTCAGGTTCATTCCTGCACAGATCGATGCGCTGAAAGCATTTCCGCCATTGATTCCGCTGATGTAGGGATTGTTGTTTGTGCACATCACGGTATGGATTTGCAAATCGCGAATGACACTGCCGATCAAAACGCCTGCTCTCCATTCGTCAACTTCAACCGCCATTACCGTCACCATGATTTGTGTCGGTGTCATGCAAATGTCTCCGGTAACATTATTGAAAGCGATCAGCGGAACCGAAGTCAATGGTTGACTTGCGGTGTAGGGAAAAATATAGGTAACGTAGGAATTGGGTCCCGTAGCGGGAGTTACAAGAGAGTAGGAAAGTGAATCGCCATCGACATCAACTGCACCATGATTAAAACAAAAACTTTGTCCGGCACAAATAAAGGGAACTGGAATGTTTGAAAAGACGGGAGAATTGTCGCAGGGCGCTGCAACATTGTTGAGGTGTGTTTCCACATAAAAATTATCTCCTGCAGGATTGACAATCGTACTGATGGCTGCATTGCGGCAACAGAGCGTGTAACTGAAAACCCAATCGGTGCAGGCTTGCGGGAGTGTAACATTGCCTTCATAGATCCACTGTTGCACACCGGGATAAGTTCCTCCGTTGCAAACTGTAGTGAGTGATGGGCAGATCGGTGTAACATCTTGTCCTGTTCCTGGAATCGGGTTAAGCGTGACTTGTAGATTTTGATTGCATGAGGCTGAATTGATGTCTAATTGAACTGAGGCCGGTGCATTTGTTCCGGAACAATCCCGGTAAAATGCCAACCGTAAGCGGTATTGGTTTCCGCCGAGGCAGGTGTAAGTGATTTCTCCCCCCTGCGCATGTGATGCGTACGCTTCCGTGTTTGATTGGATGAAAGCGATAATGAGCAAAATGAAAAGTTTCCATCCATGTGTGTAGATGATTTTCATAACAACTCTCCTTTCAGATTTGGTTAGATGATATGCAAAGAACTTGTTGTGTAACGATTCAATATTGGCAAGGGTTTCAGGGGTTTCTGAACAATCCGGTGCTCATATTATTTATTCTGCATGCATAACATATTGAAGCGGCTGTGAATCAGATGATAGAAATCACGGCGAAAAAAGTTTCAGGAAAATGACGTAACGAAACTTTTTTTGAAGCGTATACTACGTTTAAATGTCCTTGTGAAAAAAGGGAAATCGGTGATGAAATAGTCGCGAAAGTTGGAACAGGAATATTTCCCCATTCACAAACAGTCTTCGCGCTTTCCGGTCGACGGAACTCCCTGCTCCCGATGCTTCGGGACGGGATTATTTCAGGAACATTTTCCTAAACGATTTTTACTGCAGGGATGCGGAGAATGAAAATGATTCGGTTTGTCTTACTGAAAATCTTCCTCAACCATTCTCCCTGTAAAACGCACAGGATTTTTTCACCGGACATTCCTCGTGCTGCGGATTTTTCGGTCTGCATATTTCCCGGCCGAGAAAGGAAATTGCCATTCCGATTTCTCCCCAATCCTTTTGCGGAATCACTTCCATGATTTGCTTTTCTATTTTTTTCGGATCCGTTCCCGTCGCAATTCCAATGCGCGGAGCCACACGCACCACATGCAAATCCACAATCACACCTTCCGCCTTCGCTCCCGCCTCACGCATGATCACACTCGCCGACTTGCGCCCGATACCCGGCAATGCAGTCAGCTCATCCATGGTCAG
>CAYMZV010000391.1:0-3858 GCA_964394965.1 uncultured Chryseobacterium sp. | reverse complement strand
GATGCCGATTTGGGTTACTACCTTGATGATTATGTTGGTTGTGATGTAAAACGCGGTTTGGGATATACCTATAATGGTGATGCTGATGACGGATCCAGCGCTCTTCCAACCCTTGGTACTTATGGAGCGAATCCACCGGCAATCGGTATGGATTTCTTCGAAGGTCCTATTGCTGATCCAGGCGATGGAATTGACAATAACCGTAATGGTGTTATTGATGAGCCAGGTGAAGATATCATTATGTCCAAGTTCGTTTATTACAACAATGACTTCAGTTTGATTGGTAATCCCGAGAACGCAACCCACTATTATAATTATTTGTCTGGTTTCTGGAAAGATGGAACAGCCTTTGAATATGGTGGAAATGCACACAACACAGGTGGCCAACCATGTGATTTTATGTTCCCTGGCAATTCAGATCCTACAGGATGGGGTACTAACTTCCAGCCACAGGCGCCATGGAGTGAAGAAACTGTAAATAATACTCCTGGTGACCGACGTATGATGCAATCTGCAGGACCTTTTACGCTTCAGCCGGGTGCAGTAAATTACATTGTGGTTGGAGCTGTTTGGGCAAGAGCTGCCAATGGCGGTCCGACTGCTTCAGTTGATTTGATGAGAACTACTGATGATAAAGCGCAAAGATTGTTTGACAATTGCTTCCGTACGCTTGATGGTCCAGATGCACCGGATATTACCATTCAGGAATTGAATAAGGAACTCGTGCTTTATTTAACCAACAAGCCTAATTCCAATAATTATTTGGAACGTTATCAGGCTTTTGATCCGTCAATTGTTTATTCTTCATTGTCTCCTCAACTTGCACACATCGATACTACTTTCAATTTCGAAGGTTATCAGATTTTTCAGTTGAAAGATGCGACAGTAACAACTGCAGATCTTTATAATCTTGATAAGGCTCGTTTGGTTCAAGAATGTGACTTGAAAAATGGAGTGGGACAACTAGTCAATCGTGAATTCGATCAGAGTTTAAATGCTGACGTACCTCAAGACATGACTATTACTGCAAATGATAATGGCATTACCCATTCTTTTGATATCACTCAAGACGCTTTCGCAAGTGGTGATCCTAGATTGATAAATCAAAAGACATATTATTTTATGGCAATCACCTATGCATACAATCAATATTTGCCTTATGCCGATGTGTCATTTGATACGCTTAATCCTTTGGTTGCATCCAACATTGGTCAGAAAAAACCTTATTTGGCCGGTCGTCGAAATGTCAAGATTTACTCCGGCATTCCTCATATTCCAGCTCCTGAAGCTGGTGGAACAAACCAACAATCGACTTTTGGAAGCGGTCCAAAATTGACCCGTTTGGAAGGATCGGGAAGTGGAAATAATGTGTTGGATTTGACGGATGCGTCTGAAAACGCAGTTGTTGCAGCACCTCCTGTCAATTTCAATTCTTCAAACGCAACAAATGCTGCTTGGTCAGGTACAGCACGTGTAGACAATGTCCAATATCAAAATGCACGTGGACCTGTTAATGTGAAAGTGATAGATCCTTTGAACGTACCCGATGGAACATTTACTATTCAGGTGGTAGGAAATTCAAATACATCTTATTCCGAGCAAACAACTTCGAGATGGGTGCTCAAGGAACTCACTCCTACAGCACGTAGTTGGAATTCTGATACAACATTGAATCTTGTGAGCATTTATGCCAATGAACAGATTATTCCTGAGCTGGGTATGTCTGTAACATTTTCCCAGGTTCAAACTCCCGGTTTAGGAAATAATCCAGCGAAAAACAGTTTCTTGGAATCCACAGTAACTTTTGCTGACCCTTCCAAAAATTGGTTGACAGGTGTTGTAGATGATGATAGCCATTCAGAAAGCAATTGGATTCGTGCTGGTACAAGCCGTGCCGCTGCCAATGCAAGTGACCCATGTAATAATGCTTTTGACGATGATTTCGTTGGAGCCCTTCCAATTGACCCTGATGGTGATTATGAAAAAGTAGCCGGTGGAACATGGGGACCATACAGAATTTGCGCGCCGGATCCGTTGTCAACAGGAACACCTTGCTATAATGCAGGCCCTGGTTTTAATAATGCAGCAACTTATCTGCAGAATAAATTTGACAATGTTGCAAGTGTGGATATTGTGTTTACCAATGACCGCTCCAAATGGACCAGAGTCCCGGTTTTTGAAGTTGGTCCAAACCCTGCGATCAATTCAGGTGGAACAGCATCATTCATGTTGAGGAATTCGCCTTCTGTTGATCAATATGGAAGTTCAAGCAATTTGGGTGGCGGAGTAACGAATTCAGATTATATCAGTGGAACAGGAATGAGTTGGTTCCCCGGTTATGCTGTCAATCTGGAAACAGGAGAACGCCTGAATATGGCTTTTGGAGAAAATTCAGGACTTGTTGCGGAAAGAGGTCGTGATATGTTGTGGAATCCAACGGCAAATGAACGTTCTACTTTCTTTGATCCTTTATTTGGCGGTCAACATTATATCTATGTTTTCGGACATAATGGAAATTTGCGATACACCACCGGAAGTTCATGGCCTAATGGAATGTATGGTGAATTGAAAGATGTACCTGCTTATGATTGTGGAAGAGCAATCATGAAATGGATGACCCAAGCTACTGCAACACTCATCACCAATGAAAGAACCCAGATATGGCAGGATGCGATGTGGGTAAGCATTCCGGAGTTGACTTCCACTTATGCCAATTGGAATTTCAATTATGCAGGAAGTCCACTTCCTTGTGATGTCAAAGTCAGGATTCGCGTTGCAAAACCATATAAGCGGGCGCTTACCCAAGTTACGCCTAACGTAAGTAATCCTTGGATTCAAAATGATACGATTTCCAGCAATATCCAGAATGGAAATAATCCAATGTATTATTTTGATACGCATGACTTGAAGGTTACTACAAATGATAATCCATCTGCGGTCAGTGCACTTGACCTTATCAATGTAGTTCCTAATCCTTACTACGCTTATTCTGGCTATGAGAAAAACCAGTTGGATAATCGTGTGAAGTTTACCAACCTTCCTGAAAAATGTACCATTCAGATTTATACGGTCAGTGGTACGTTGATCAGGAAACTTACAAAGGATTCACCTCAAACTTATCTCGATTGGGATTTGAAAAATCAGGCTGGAATTCCGATTGCGAGCGGACTTTATATCGTACACATACAGGTAGATGGTGTGGGCGAAAAAATCCTGAAATGGTTTGGTGTATTGCGTCCGATAGATTTGGACGCGTACTAAACAAAACAGTTGCATGAAATTTACCAATTGCATTTGAATAGAAAGATCTAACTATGAAAGCTCAAAATAAAGTTCTCGTTCCCCTTCTCGCTGCAGGATTGGTGTTCAATTCTATGGGTAGCTTATTGGCAGGAAATAAAGACCGTGCCGGTCAAGCTGGCGCTACAGAACTGCTCATAAATCCTTTTGCTAGAAGCTCAGGCTGGGCCGGTGCAAACAGCGCCGGTGTTCATGGTCTTGAAGCCATGTATCTCAATGTAGCCGGAACGGCATTTACCCAACATACCGAATTAATGTTTTGCCATACCAATTGGTTGGTGGGAACAGGAATCGGAATCAACTCTTTTGGTTTCACCCAAAAGGTTGGTGCAACGGGTGCTTTAGGATTAGGTGTTATGTCAATGGATTTTGGAGATATTCCAATCACAACGACCGATCTTCCTGAAGGTGGAATCGGTACGTTCCATCCCAATTACACCAATATTGCACTTTCCTATGCAAAAGGATTTTCAGAAAGCATTTATGGCGGTGTTGTTGTAAAGGCAATCTCCGAATCCATTGCAAACGTTGCTGCACGCGGTATGTCAATGGATGCGG
>CAYMZV010000390.1:0-3860 GCA_964394965.1 uncultured Chryseobacterium sp. | reverse complement strand
CAACCCTTTCCAAACCGCAGCTGTTGCCTTTGACATGCCGGTAAAACGTTATGGCATTGGTGGACAAATCATGGAAGACCGTGCGGGTATCGGAAATTTCAATGTGCTTCAAGTGAACCTTTCCGGTGCTTACGATTTGCAATTGGATAAGAACAATTATCACCATCTCGCATTTGGAATGGAAGCCGGTGTGATGCAAAAGAGTGTTGATTACGGACGATTGACTTTTGATGATCAGTATTCAATGGCCGATGGAGGAACATTCCAGCAATCACTTCCGAGCAATGAAACGAACAAGACGGAAAGCATTTACATGCTTGATGTGAGTGCAGGCGCCTTGTATTATTATGCAAAAGAGGGAAGCCGGATCAATCCTTTCTTCGGTTTCTCCGCATTCCATTTGAACCAACCGACAGAAACCTTTTACGGTTATGCAAACAAACTTCCGATCCACTACATCATGCATACAGGTGCACGCATCGGAATCAATGAGCGTTTGCAATTGCAGGCACGATTGCTTTACATGACCGAGAAGAACGATCATGAAGTGGTGGTCGGTTGTCTTGCAAATATCTTCCTGCCGAATTCCGATTCCTATATCATTGTCGGACCAAGTTACCGTTCGGCGAATGATGCGCTGATCATGGAAGTCGGTTTGAAAAAAGGACCTTGCACTTACCGCATGAGTTATGATGTGAATATTTCCACACTCAAGCCTGCAACCAATGACAGGGGAGGAATCGAATTCTCAATCATTTACATTGCCAAACGATCAACACCTGTTGTAGCACCAAACTGTCCGAGATTATGAGGCGGATCGCCCTTTCAATTTTCTTCTCCCTTTTTGCAATACTTTCTGTTCACGGTCAGAGTCGCCACGAATGGTTGCAATTCGGTGACAAAGCTTTTGATGACAAGAATTACAAGCTTGCACTCTCCTGCTATCAGCACGTCATTACACTTACGCCCGGCAATGACCGTGATTTGGTTACACCTTACGAGTGTAGACCCTACACCAACCAGAAAAAATTGGTTGATTCATCATCGGTAAAAGCCGCTGCGCAGGATTCATCACTTAAAAATCCAAACCTTGTCCAAGGCAGTGATGAACGCACAAGATGGGTCACACATCGCGTTGCGGAATGTTACCGCATGCTGCACGATTATGACAATGCGGAATTGTGGTACCGTCAGGCGATTTTCCTTCCCGACACACGCTTTCCCGACACACGTTTTTATTATGGTGTCTCGTTGATGAACAATGGAAAGTATGAAGCGGCCATCAAACAATTCGATGCGTATTCCGAACCGCTTGAACCATCCGACAAACAATTCCAACGCGCGACACGTTGCAGCGCCGGTTGTGTTTTTGCAATGGATTCCAACAGTGTGAAAAAGGAAGTGATCGTTCAGCAACTCGACAGCATCATCAATGCTGGTACTGCAGTTTTTGCGGCAACCTATTATGGTGATCCCGACGAACTTCTTTTTACAGCGGGAAAAGCGGGAAATGTTTCCACGCCTGATTTGACCAAATTGGGATTGGATGCTTACAGCACCGACGTTTACACAGCGAAAAAAATGAATGGCAACTGGGCGACTCCACAACCTGTCACCAGTTCGAATTCCGATTTGAATACAACAATGAACGAAGGGGCTGCAATGGTTTCTTTCGGAAAAGAGAATTTGTTCTTCACACGCTGGAGCAGCGACGGAAAAGAGTGTGCGATCTTCATGTGTAAAAATGTGGGTGACAAATGGCTCGCTCCAAAACGTCTCGATGCAAATGTGAATGCAGCCGGTTGCCGCAACATGATGCCGTTCTTTTCGAATGACGGTTCCACACTTTATTTCGTTTCCGATCGTGCGGGTGGACAGGGTGGATTGGATATTTGGTCGACACAAATGGATGACGATGGAAATTGTTCCCCTGCAAAAAATCTCGGTCCGCTGATCAATACTCCCGACGATGAAATCACGCCGTTCTATCATTTCACCAGCAGCACTTTGTTTTACAGCTCGAATGGAATGGGTGGCTTCGGTGGATTTGACATTGTGAAATCCTCTTTCAATGCGGATGATTCCACTTGGGCGAAACCGAAAAATCTGGAAGCGCCATTCAATTCCCCCCGCGACGATGCTTATTTTGTAATGGACCGTTTGCAACAGCACGGTTACTTTTCTTCCGACCGCGAACATTGCGGTACATGCGGACCCGGTGGCGGATATTGTTACCGCGCGTATCAGTTTTCAAATGAGCCGCTCGTGTTTTCAATTCATGGACATGTCTACAATTCGCAAACACATGAAGCGATTGAAGGATCGTTGTTGACCTTCAAGGACATTCGCGGAAATGTTGAGCCGTCGTTTATCATCAGCGATTCAACCGGATATTACGAAGCGACATTGGTGCTTGGTGAAGAATTGTACATCAAGGCGCAAAAAAACAAATACTTCGGTGACGCGACGAATATTTCAACGGTAGGATTGACCGACGATACCGTTTTCGTTCACGATTTTTATCTCACACCGATTCCCGCTGGAGAAATTGTCATTCCCGGAATCGAATATGATTTCAACAAGGCAACACTCCGTCCAGAATCGCAAAAGGTATTGGATGATCTTGTCGCTTTCCTTGAATTGAATGATAACATCAGCGTTGAAATTGCATCCAACACCGACACGCGTGGAAGTGATGTGTACAATTTGAATTTGTCGCAAGCACGTGCGAAGAGTTGTGTGGATTATCTCATTTCAAAAGGAATTTCCGCCGACCGTTTGCAAGCGAAAGGTTATGGTGAAACACAACCGCTCATTCCCGACAAAGAACTTTATGCATTGCCGAAAGACCAACAGGAAGCCGCGCATCAGAAAAATCGACGCACGACATTCCGTCCAATCAAGGAAGGTATCATTCGCGACAAGTGGGAGGGAAAAATTCCGGAGAATTCCAGATTGAAAGCTCCTGCGAATACCCCGCAAACACCCGCACCTGCACCGGGCGATCCGCATTAGGCGAAACCAATAATGTTTCAGTTGCATTCTTTATTCGTGTTTCTCCGTGACTTCGTGTCTCTGTGGCAATTCATCAAAGAAGGAATATTTTCCAAATTGTTTTTCGCCACCAAGACACAGAGGCACAGTATTTTTATCCGAAGGTGATTTCGGACGAATTGAAACACTGTTGAAAATTCATTTTTTTTCAGCGATGAAAAAATTTATCTTTTCTTTCATATTGATTTTTTCCCCATTTGTTTTTTTGCGTGGACAGGGAAATATGGAAGGCGGTTTGTACGCGGAATATTTTCAATTGGGCGATCGTGGATTCCAGGATTTCGGGGGAATATTCCACTATCCTTTCAAGGATCGTTTCACCCTCAATTATCAGATTGGATTCGGCACTTCCATCAATGGAGGATTTTTCTTTCATGCACCGGGAGGTGTTGTGGCAGGAATATTCCTCTTGGACCAAATTCCAATTCTGAGTTATGGAAATATCGGTTATCTGACAGCACTTCTTTGTGTCGTTCCCGAAGGTGTCGGATATTATCTTCCGACAAAAGGGAAAATTGCAACACATCTTTCCGTCAATCCGCTCAGCGTAGAATATTTTTATAAATCCGAACCGCATGAAGAATGGGGAAAACTGAGTTGCAGTGTTGTGGCGCGATTCAAAATGCAAACCAATCTTAAAATCCCAACTTATATTTCGCCGCAAATTGCTGGAACAATGATTTATTCACCCGGACATTCGACTGCACGTTATGGCATCAGGGCAGGTGTCACCATCGGGTTTGAGAAGAAGGACAAATAGCGCAAAATGAGGTGAAAACGCTTGTATGTGAGGTCACCAATAACGC
>CAYMZV010000389.1:0-3862 GCA_964394965.1 uncultured Chryseobacterium sp. | reverse complement strand
TACGGCAATCATGCGCTTGACAAAAATCTTATTTGCTTTTTTTTCACTGCTGATTTTCATTTCCCAAGCCGCAGCACAAACACCTGCGAAACCGGAAGGAAAACAAATCACACTCAAACATGCGAATACACTGATCGGCGATAAGCGTCATGGCTATCAGCGATTGCTTGGTGCTGTGCAATTCGAACAGCAGGGAATGGTGATGACTTGCGACAGTGCGCATTTTTTCTCGGAAAAGAATTCTCTTGATGCATTCGGTCACGTGCACATCCAGCAAGGCGATTCCATCAATGTGTTCGGCGATCTGTTGAAATATGATGGCAACACCCGCAAAGCCGACCTTACCAAAAACGTGAGCATGACGGATGCGGACATGACATTGACAACCGATGCGATCACGTATGATCTCGCAGCGAAAGTGGCGAGTTATGCTTCGGGTGGAAAAATCGTGAACAATGAGAATACATTGACAAGCCAGATCGGTTCCTATTCCACCGAATCGAAAATGCTGGCATTCAAGAAAAATGTTGTGCTGACCAATCCGGAATATGTGATGAAGTGCGACACGCTGCATTATTTTCCGCTTTCAAAAACATCCTATTTCCTCGGACCGACAACGATACAATCCACGAACAATTCGAATTTCATTTATTGTGAAAATGGTTTTTACGATTCACAAAATGATTTCTGCCAATTCCAGAAAAACGCTTACATCGTTACCAAAGACCAGACACTGAAAGGCGACAGCATTTGGTACAACCGGAAAACAGGAATCGGAAAGGCGATGAAGAATGTGCAGATTGTTGATACGACACAAAAGGTAACCATCACCGGAGATCTCGCCATTCACAATGAAGTCACCGACATTTCGCTCGTAACCGGTCACGCACTTTTCATTCAGGCGTTCAAGGAAGATTCTCTTTTCCTTCATGCCGACACACTGAAATCCATCACGCTTCACGACAGTCTCGAATCAAAAAAGAAAACAACAGTCGAAAATGACACCATGAAGAAAAAGGCAAACACAATTGTGTTGGGTTATCATGATGTGCGTTTTTACAAAAAGGATTTGCAGGGAAAATGTGATTCACTCGCATGGACTTCCGCCGATTCCACGATGCAATTTTTCCATGATCCGGTTTTGTGGTCGGGAGGAAATCAATTGACGGGTGAAAAAGTTTCCATTCAAACTTCCAATGGGGAAATCTATCGGTTGAACATGACAAACAATGCGTTCATCGTTTCGAGGGAAGATTCAAGTCGCTTCAATCAGATCAAGGGAAAAAAGATGACGGGGTATTTCAAGGATAATGAATTGTACAAGATTTATGTGGAAGGAAACGGGCAAACACTTTACTATGCAAAAGACAAAGGCCTCATCATGGGCGTGAATCGCGCGGACTGCAGCAGTCTCGTGATTTTTGTCGAGAATGAAGCCGTGAAATCAATTTCATTTTACAACCGTCCCGATGCCACACTCTATCCCCCACTCGATCTTCCACCGAAGGAAGCGTTGCTCAAGGATTTTCATTGGAGGGAAACGGAACAGCCACTTTCCGTTCAGGATTTATTCTTGAAGTGAAAAAATCAGACGTGAGATGTGAAATATGGGACGTGAGAAGAGCAAACAGATTTCCAATTCCTGAATTTATTCACGATTCATATCCGTAAATCTGTAATCCGTATATCAGTAAAATCCGTAATCCCCAATCCGTAGAATCTGTAATCCGCCTATCAGTAAAATCTGCAATCCGCATATCAGTAAAATCCGTATTCCCATCTTCCCTACTTTTCAGTAATTTCGTATCAGCAATCTGAAATCATTTCCATGACAAAAATCACTGAACACGAAATCCACATTCTCCTTGGTTGTGCCGATGCGCGCGATCTGTCGCAAATACAGATTGATGCCATCCGTCACATTTCGGCGGAATGGCGGGAAAAGGGAATCGATGTGGATTATCACACCATTCGTGCTGCGGGTTCTTTTGTTACGCCCGATGTTGTGATGGATATCAAACGCACGATCGAACAGGAATTGCGCGCCACACAGGATGTGAATCGTCCTGTCCGGTTTTTTGTTCACATTCAAAGTCACGGGCATCTCACGGAAGATTCCAGCAAGGAATATATTTCCCACGTGCATGATTTGCATATCGTGGATGGTTCGCCGTTGAATTGCGGAATGCTCGGCGCTTCTGCATTGGGAATTGAAATCGAACAATTATTGCTCGAGGAAAAGCCCGAAGTTTTTTTCAAGGGCGAAAAACATAAAATCGACAGCGATCTCATGATTCGCCGTTTGCTCCGCAACATTTACAATCACGATGGATATTTGGCGGGCGACTGGATAAAAAGCATCGATCTTCTCCGCACGCATCCACGCAATCAGCGCACGATTCTCGAACGCGCAATAAAAAATGATCCCGATTTAAAAACACTCGATATAAAAATCACTGCCGGCATCCAGGATTACTCCATTCACGCATTGATTCGTGTTGACGGAGGAGAACCGGCAGCGCCTTGGTGGGATGAAGTGCAACATTATGTTCGCCATCACGGAAAAAATGAGCGCTTGAAAAAAGACACATTGATCAAACAGGCGGAAAAACAAAAACCGCTTGCCGGATTGGTCTGCATGTCCGATCCGCGCATGTCATCGCGTGTGGCCGCTGCACAATATTATCTCGCCATGAAAGACATCGATCACGGCAATGAATATATTCCCAATACCGTTTTCAATATTTCAGGAAGCAATTTCGATATTCCACTCACGCCTTTCGGTCCGTATGTCATTGCAGGATTTTATTTCAGCGTACATTATCTCCACCTCACCGATCAGATGGTAATGGGTTACGATCCGCAACAAACCGATCGCATCCTCGCCAAAATCGAGAATGATCCGTTGATGAATCTCATTGTGAAAAAATACAACGTCAATTTGATTCCGATCAATCAGATTGATGTGACTCCGCAATAGGTTTCGAATATCCCATCCTGCCGACTGCCACTTTTCTACTGCCGCTTCTTTTTTAAAGGAGTCCTTCGGACGTCATGCAAACCATTTCTTCAACCTGCATTTCCCTTCTGGAAAAAATTCCCAATGTTTTCCTTTATCCCGATCAACAAAAACAAAATGCCGGAAATGAAATGCAGCAATAGCACAATCACAGAACTCCAAGTCAAAAATTTATCAGGACCGAAAATATTGAACACAAGAACAAATGCCGTACCGAAAGGCAGAAAAATATTTGCAATCCCGAATAGAATAAAAAACAATTTGGAAATGAATTTCATCGGCAACTTCAACACAAGTGCCAAAATCATGAATAGAATCGGTGGAACAACAGAAAAGACAAAAAATATTCCGGAATAAAAATCATCGGAATGCTGTTCGCCTGACAATAATCCTGAAAGGGAAACCTTATAATCAAAAAGCGGTCCGGCATCATTGCCAAACAAAATCGCGCCATGTCCGAATACGTGAATCACAGGAAAACAAAAACAGATTGCGTAAACAAGGATCAACGCAACAAGAATTGTTTTTTTGGTGGTGGAAGACATCGTAAAATTCTTAAACTGTTTTCCCCTCAACTCTTTTCAATCCGCATTTTGCAATTTGCAATCGGACATCAAACCCTTTCGCCGAAAAATTCCGCCAGCTTTCCTTTTTGATTGGCCACGGCAAAGAATAAAAGTCCCGCAAGTAAAATATTCTGCAGTGTCAGCACAAATCCTCCCCATGCCATTTCGGTTGTGTGCACTGCATCATAAAAATTGCCTTCCTGATAAGTGATCATGTAATAACAATACGGTCCGCCGAGAAAAAGAAAAAGTGCCTGCAATTGCAGGAATGCTTTTC
>CAYMZV010000388.1:0-3869 GCA_964394965.1 uncultured Chryseobacterium sp. | reverse complement strand
CAAATCTGAAAATGGAGTGGAAAGTTCGGATGTGAAATGGAATTTCCAGAAATACATGATTGATGAAAACGGTCACTACGTTGGTCATGTCATGTCGCCCGACAAACCATTCTGCGATAAAATCGTGAACTGGATAGAAGGGAAGTAAAAGCGTACGAAAACGAATTGTTCCGGATCTACGAACGACGAATGATCACTCATGTGATTCGCAGTTCGTAGATTTGTTTTTCATTCATACCAATCAAATCTGATTTTATGGTAGACATTCTGGCATTCGGCGTGCATCCTGATGATGTTGAATTGAGTTGTGCGGGCACTTTGCTCAAGCATATTGCAGCTGGCCATACGGTTGGCATCATTGATTTGACAAAAGGTGAAATGGGAACACGCGGCACTGGGGAAATCCGATTGAAAGAAGCTGCTGCTGCTGCAAAAATTCTTGGCGTGACGTTTCGCGAAAATCTGGAAATGGATGACGCGTTTTTTCAAAACGACAAAGTGCACCAGTTCAAGATCATCGAAAGCATTCGCCAATACCGGCCGAAAATCGTGATTTGCAATGCGATCTCAGATCGTCATCCGGATCATGGACGCGCTTCGAAATTGGTTTCCGATTCCTGTTTTTATTCCGGATTGGGAAAATTGGAAACGGCTTGTGACAAGGAAATCCAAATGCCTTGGCGGCCGAAAGCGGTTTACCATTACATACAGGACCGATTCATGAAACCCGATTTTGTTGTTGATGTCACACCGTTTGTAGAAAAAAAGTTCGAGTCGATTCTGGCCTATTCGTCACAATTTTATGATCCGAATTCCAAGGAACCATCCACACCCATTTCCTCTCCTGAATTTTTGGAAACGGTGAAATCAAAAATGCGCGTTTGGGGAAGGGACATACAAGTTGAATTCGCAGAAGGATTTACCGTTGAACGCAATATGGGTGTCGAGGATTTGATGAAGTTGATTTGAAAATGGTTTTGAATTCGATTGGCAGAATCAGTGATTCGTACCCTGCCAAATCTCCCACGCTTTTTCCGCTTGCATCTTCAGCATATCCAATCCATTCATGGTTTGCGCTCCGTATAGTTTTCCGCGTTTCAGGAATTCGGTCTCTGATGGATTATAAATCAAATCGTACAGGAAATGTTGCGGCGTAATTGATTCGTAAGGCAATTTGGGAAATTCATTCACATTTGGAAAAGTTCCGATGGGCGAACAATTCACGATCAGTTTGCAGGAATCAATTACATAGGAATTCAATTCATCATAAGTGAGGATTGTTTTTCCGGGAATATTTTTTTTCTGGCGCGAAACGAAAATGCATTCCACGCCGATTTGTTTCAATACATATTCAACAGCTTTTGAAGCGCCTCCGGTTCCTAGCAGGAGTGCGCGTTCGTGTGCAGAGGTGAGAAATGGTTTCAGCGATTGACGGAATCCGTGAATGTCTGTGTTGTAACCTTTCAAATGGGGATGGGAGACGGGGGACGAAGGACGGGTGATTGAAATTGTATTTACGGCACCTACTGTTTTTGCGGTTTCATCCAATTCATCGAGGAACGGAATTATTTTTTCCTTGTAGGGAATCGTGACATTCAATCCGACTAGATTTTCGTGTGAAGAAACCAATTCCGGAAAAGATTCGATTTTCTCCAATGGGAAAAGTCTGTACGAAGCGTCGGAAATGGATGAGCGTTGGAATTTTCCGGTAAAATATTTTTCCGAGAAAGAGTGGGTGAGGGGAAATCCGATGAGACCGAAAAGCCGCACGGTCAGGATTTTTTACTTCGGTTGCGGTAAATTTCAACAATCATCGGCAGGATGGAAATTAAAATGATTCCAACCGCCACACCTTCAGGATGACTCGCAATGAATGGCACCTGTCCGAAAAAATAACCCATCAGCGTCATTGAGGAAATCCAAAGTGCGCCGCCGATAACGTCAAACATTAAAAATTTCCCATAAGCCATTTCACCGATTCCAGCAACAAAAGGAGTGATCGTGCGAACGATGGGAATGAAACGGGCGATGATGATGGTACGCACCCCATATTTTTCAAAGTAGCCATGTGTCTTGTCAATATTCGTTTGTTTGACAAGATTTTTCCCGAACAATTTTATTTTGGTGGCGCGGTGTCCGAAAAATTTCCCGATGAAATAATTGCTGTTGTCACCCAAAACTGCAGCCACAAAAAGCAATCCGATCAATGCAGCAACATTCAATTGCCCGATCGCCGCGAAAGAGCCTGCAATGAAAAGCAAGGAATCGCCAGGAAGAAAAGGCATGATGACAACTCCCGTTTCAATGAAAATGACTGCGAACAATAAAACGTAAATCATATTCCCATGCGCGGAAATGAATCCGGGAAGCTCATCGTGAAGATGGAAAATGAAATGGAAAAAGTCGGTGATGAGATGCACTGAATTTATTTTAGATTTCAGAATGAAGGTTTGGGATTAGCAAAAGGGAAATCTCATTTAGAAACCGATATTCCAAAATCTAAAATCCCTTATCCTAAAAACTCAATAGGTTGCTACTGAAGGGTCAATCTCTTTTGCCCAGGCGATGATTCCGCCTTTGAGGTTGTAGAGATTGGTAAAGCCATATTGTTTTTCAAGCGCAAGAATGACAGTTGCGGAACGTGCGCCGCTGCGGCAATGAATCACGACAGGTTTGTCTTTGGAAATCTTTTCCGATTCATTTATGATTTGTCCCATCGGAATCAGTTCTCCGCCGATTTCAGCTATTTCAGCTTCATGCGGTTCGCGCACATCAATCAACTGGAAATTTTCGTTGTTGTCGCGCATTCTTTTCAATTCCTGAACTGTAACTTCTTTCATCGTTTGGATTTTGTCCGAAGATAGCTTCGGTAAACTTACTCAGGTTGTTTTCTGTAATTTTTTCGGAAGAAACTGGAAAAAGGTATCGCCCCTTAAACCGAGACGAAGTGTCTCGAGCGGAATGACCTCTTCGAATCCGATGTTGCCAAGATTGACATTAGCACCAAAAAGCTTGATGAACCACACTTGCTGCGATTTCTGTGGGGCTTCCCACAAGATATTTTCCGGTTTCACTTTCGCAATGATCTTGTTGATGAGCAAGGTATGTGCCTGTCCATTGCGGTGATAAATTCCCACATTTCCACTTTCACGCGCCTCGGCAATCACTTTCCACGAACCGGCTTCCAATTCCTTTGTCATCATCGACGTCCATTTTGCAGGATGGATGATAATACCCTCTTCCTTGGAACCGACTTCGGAAAGCACAGTGAAATTTTTCGAAAGCTTATGAATGTAATCACACTTTTCATTGTGATTCATATTGATCGAGCCATCGGAAACCTCAACATGATCCAATTTCAACTTGTTGCAGAACTTCATGTATTCATCAAGCATGTCACGGATGATGAACGCTTCGAAAAGTGTGCCTCCGACATAAACACGAAATCCGGCTTCCTTGTATAGCTTGATTTTGGCTTCGACATTTTTGCTGACAACCGAAGTTCCAAATCCCAATTTGACAATGTCAACATATTCACCACAAGCTTCAATGAACTGCTCTGCCTGCTTGATTCCCAGTCCCTTATCCATCACCATTGTCAGGCCATTCTTACGCGGTTGTTCGGGTCTTTCGGGAATGTGAGGGAGAAGGTTGGCCATGTATGGATAGGACTTTTAAGCGCGACAAAAGTATAAAAAAAAAGGAAGTGACGGGTGATGGAGAACTGGGCCGATCAAATTCATAAAATGATTCTGCAGTGATCTTTTCTCGCTGCAATTTTCAAACTGGAAATTTTCCCGGTGAAGATAATCCCTCCAAAAATTACCGTCTGTACGATTCAATGATTTCGGTGAGTCCGGAATTCTCTT
>CAYMZV010000387.1:0-3879 GCA_964394965.1 uncultured Chryseobacterium sp. | reverse complement strand
GGATCATGCCATTGAATTGGATCCGAATAATGCGGAGGCATTTACGGCAAGAGGCGATGTGAAATTATATCTCGGTGATACGGCAAATGCATTTACGGATTTTGCACAGGCCATTAACATCGACTCCAAAATACCGCTCGCCTATTTCGGAAGGGCAACCTGCTATCATGCAAAAGGCCTTTACCAAAATGCGGTGAACGATCTTACCCAAGCGATTCAGATGGATTCGACACTTTACATGGCTTACAATAACCGTGGATATTCCTTTTTTTCACTTGGACAAAAAGATGCCGCACTGAAAGATTACAACAGGTCCATTGAGCTTTCGCCCGACAGTGTGATTGCTTATATGAACAGGGGTTATCTTTATTTGTCGTTGGGAGAAAATGAAAAGGCACTCGCCGATTTTACAATTGCCAGCCAAAAAAATCCTTCCGATTGGGCCACATGGTTTGACAAGGCACTTGCAGAATCAAAACTTGGAGACAACAAGGATGCATTTGCAGATATCGGGAAAAGCATCAGGCTGAAAAATGATTATTCATTTTCCTATTCCCTTCGGGGGCACATCAATTATGTTCTTCAACAGGATGAAGAAGATAATGGTAAAGCCAACGAATTATTGAAAAATGCCTTGGACGATGAAAATCATGCGATTGATTTGTTGCATGGGAACACGGTCGCCTTTATCAATCGCGGAATGATTTATATGGAAATGGAAAAACCGCAATTGGCTTTGGCGGATGCCAACGAGGTGATCCTGTTGGACAGTAACACCGCCTATTCATTCATCAACAGGGCGCTTGTGGAATATGGAACGGGAAATTATGTCAAGGTGATTTCCGATTGCAACAGGGCTTTTGCCATTGACAGCACTTTGATTGGAGCCATCCAATTCCGTGCCGATGCGGAAAAGATGCTTGCGAAATATGATGTTGCAATTGCCGATTATACAAAAGTGATTGCAGTGCAAGCGGATAATGGGGAAGCCTATTATTCCCGTGGAATTTGTTGGTACAGCAAACTCAACAATAAAAATGCTGCGGCCGATATGCGTGCTGCCTTGAAGATTGATCCGAACAATTCAAGGTACCAAGGATCGCTGGATGAGATTGTGAAATAAAAAAATCAATGATGTTCATTTTTCAAAATTTCAATTCCCAAATCGATATGAAAAAAATATTTTTTGTTTTTATCATTTCAATTTCCAACTTCCTGCACGCGCAGGAAAGCGATACACTTTGGTTGCGAAAAGGAGACAATGCCCTGCAATCCGGCAACAAACAGGAGGCGATGGATGATTTTACAAAAGCCATTCAACTCAACGCGGGCAATTGCAACTCCTATGTCAAACGGGCGAATGGCTATTTCGCTTTGGAGGATTATGCTCATGCCATTGCCGATTTGAACAAGGCAATTGAATTGAATTGCAAAACTTTTGAAAGTTATAATTTGCGTGGCTTATGCGAATCGAGTTTGGGAAATGACTCTGCTGCGATCAGGGATTACAATCATGCCATTCCATTGAGTCTGAATTTTTACGGCGGGTATTTCAATCGCGGCAACTCCGAATTGTCACTGAAAAAAAACAAGGCGGCGTATGCTGATTTCACAAAAGCGATTGCGCTCAATCCGAATGATGCCAAGTTGTATTTGAACCGCGCTTTTTCAGAGGAGGAATTGGATCATCCCACTGACCCGGAGCAACTGAAAAAGAACAACAGTGCCCTGGATGATTTTTCCAAAGCGATTGAATTGGATTCCAATTATGAACTCGCTTATTATGATCGGGGATATTTGAAAATGAAAATCATGTTGTTTTCGAGTGCATTCGACGATTTCGGCAAATGCATTTCACTCGATCCTAAAAATCCGGAACCCTATATCAATGTCGGAAACATGTATGCGCGATTGGAAAGAAATGACACGGCTGTCGGTGATTTTACAAAGGCAATTGAACTTGCACCGAACGATTCACGCAATTATTGCCTGCGCGGAAATGCAAAAATGGAAATGGGAAAATATGATGAGGCAATCATTGATTTCAACAAGGCAATTGCGCTCGATCCGAAATACGCCTATGCGTATTATGACAGGGGATACACACAAGAACAGTTGAAAAATTATGCTGCGGCAATCGCAGATTACAAACTCGCCATTGCGAATGATCCGGAGGAACCGGCGTATAAGGATGCATTGGAAAATGCGCAAAAATCAAATGGCAACTGATTCCTGCCTGACTGTTTTTCATGAATTGGAGTCAACAACGCTGTCAATTTCATTACAATCATTTGAAGCATGCAAATCAAAAAAAATCCGCACTTGTTTTTTCGATTTACATTTAGGAATTGAAAACTTCATCGCCCCAATGAAAAAGCTGCTCCTCTTTTTATGTGTCATTGCCCTCCCCGCTTTTCTTTCCGCGCAGAAAAACGATTCACTGTTTTGGCTGAAGAAAGGTGAAGCCGCTGCCGACAGTGGCGATTACGCGAAAAGCATTCTTCATTATACAACGGCAATAAAAATGAGCCCCGGTTATACGCAGGCTTATTTCGGAAGGGGAATTGCAAAATTCGGGTTGAAACAATATGACGAAGCCGTTCTTGATTTCTCAAAAGCGATTGCATTGGAGCCGAATGACACTTCGGCCTATTTCTGGAGAGGAATTTCAAAATCGTTCAATAAAAAATATCTGGAAGCCATTCCTGATCTGGATTCCGCCATTGCACTTTGTCACGACAGTGCAAAATATTATTTCCAAAGGGGTGCGGCAAAACTCGGTGCCAACCAATTTGATTCGGCCATGACGGATTTCCGCCAGGGCATCATCATCAAGCCGGATTATGCAGCGGATCAATGTGCGATTGCCTTTACGGAATACAAGATGAAAAAATACGAGGCTGCGATTGAAGATTACAATGCAACGCTTGCAATGGATTCCTCGATGGAAAAAGCGTATGATGGACGGGGACTCTGTGAAATGCTGGTGGGAAGATATGATGAGTCGATTGCCGATTGCCAAAGAGCCGTAAAGCTCGAACCGAAGAATCATATTCCGTATGACAATCTCGGACACGTTTATGATTTGACGGGCGATTACCGCAATGCCATTCGCAATTTCAAGAAGTCGATGAAATTGGATCCGGAGGATATTGTCAATTATGTGAATATCGGTGTCACTTATTATCACGAAGGAAAATATGGAAAGGCGATTTCCTATTTCAACAAGGCCATCGACATCAATCCTGATTCACCGAATGCGTATGGTTGGCGTGGATTGGCACGGAGAAAATACAATCAGCAGCAAAATGCCATTGACGATTTTACAAAAGCTATTGCACTCAGTCCGAATGAATCCGGATATTATTTTGAACGTGCGCAATGCGAAGAGGACATGGAAAATTATTCCGCCGCTGCCGACGATTTGAAAAAGGCGATCGGGCTTTCTCCCAACAATTCAAAATACAAGGAGGAATTGGAACAGGTGCAGGGAAAATCATCGGGCAACAGCAATTGATTGCAGAACACGTTTCACTTTTTTCTTACTGCGGTATAAATAATAATCAAGAATCATTTTTTGTTTTTTTGGGAATCCCTGTACAATAATTTTGATTTTGTGGTTCGGCTTTTGCAGAATCGTTTCCAACACCTCGACAAAATAAACTTTTACTAAACCTGGCCCCGATGAAAAAACGCTACTCCGTTTTCATCCTGTCCGCTGTGTGCGATTTTTTTCGCAAAAGGAAATCCATCTTTCCGGTTGCAGTGATTTTACTTGGAACCCACTCTTGCAACCGCTCCCTTTATCATTACAATTCATCTTCCATTGGCACAATTGAAAAACCCAACCTGAAACACGATTCAAAAACAGATACCTAT
>CAYMZV010000386.1:0-3881 GCA_964394965.1 uncultured Chryseobacterium sp. | reverse complement strand
TGGTTGCAGTAATTGTTCCGGAAGATTTTGAATTCATCTGCAGGGAGAAATTCCCATTCGATGGGTTCGGATAAATTTCCAATGCTGAATTGTCCATTTCAGGATTGTCGATTCCCGTTGCAACAGAATATTTTAAAATTGTTCCGCCATCGCCCACTGCCCAACCGTTGGATGTATTGATGAATTGTGTGCAGCGTAAAAAATTCAACACGCCCGATGCCTGCTGTGTCCATGTTGCCCCGCCATTTGATGTTGCAACGATTTTTCCCGAATCGCCAACAGCCCAACCACTCGTTCCGGAAACAAAATCCATTCCGCGAAGTGCAACGGTTGGAACGGTGGAGGTTTGCGCATTCCAAGTTGTTCCTCCATTGATGGTATTGAAAATCGTTCCTGCAGCACCGCAGGTCCATCCTCTCGACGAGTTGAAAAAATCCATCGAGAACAATCCTCCATTTGCAGGTACGGTTTGCGAATTCCAGTTTGTTCCGCCATTGGTGGTGTTGCTCATGAAACCGGCGGTTACCGACGAGGAAGGAAACCAACCGTTATTCGGATCTGTAAAACAAATGGTGCGGATTGTATTTACGGTATTGGAAGTTTGCGCTGTCCATGTCACACCTCCGTCAATTGTATTCGCAATGAATCCACCTGATCCTCCCATCCATCCTGTAGTTGCATTCAAGAAAAACAGGGCGCGGATGCTGCTCACAACCGTTCCGCTGTTTTGTGCGGTCCATGTTGTTCCACCATTTGATGTAACAAGAATTGTTCCCTGGTCACCCGATGCCCAACCATGCATCAGGTCAACGAAAAAAATGTAACGGAGATTGACGGTAACGCCGCTGGTTTGCGGAGTCCAAGTTGTTCCACCGTTTGTAGTGTGCAAAATTGTTCCTGTAAATCCATCCACCCAACCATTGTTGGCATCCACAAAGGAAACGCCGTAAATGTCATTGGTGGTTCCCGATGTTTGTTGCACCCACGATTGCGCAGGCATAACAATTGAGATGAGAATGGAAGCGGAAAGTAAAAATTGTTTCATGTGTAAAGCGGGTTTGGTTTCGCTTGACAGATGCACAAACTTGAAACAGGGTTGCCTGAGAAAAAATGATGAATGTTAAATGATGAATGATGAATAAAAGGAGTGTACCCGATTCACAATTCCCCTAATAGCTCCACTTTCTCGTTGCGGAATTATAATAACTCAATCCTATCTTATAAGTGATCACTGCTTTTGAAAGATTGTTGTCCGCAGTCACTCCGAAAATCCCAACGCGGAAAAGCTGCTTGCGTATGCGAACGACATGTTCGAAACCAATAAAAAATTCTTCGTGATGGAAACTCTCGCTTGGAATCGACAGGAATCCCCCTCCAACGGACATCGTAATTTTCAGCTTGTTGAAGAAAGGAATCTTGCTTCCGAAAACGCCCTCGAAGTGATGGATGTAATTGATACGCAGATAAGCATTCGGTGTGATCAATGTCGGACCGAGCAATTGGAAGGAACGGATGGGATCGGAAAAAATATAGGAATCGGAACCACGGAAATATTTGTATTCCATCAAACGCAAATCCCTCTTGTTGATGAATGCGCCGGCAAGCACTTGCCAGTTGCTCGTGCCGAATCTTCCGAACTTGAATTCATCCAGCGAACTGAATTCGACATAATCGAAATTCACTTCGCTGTTGAACATTCCGGGAATTCCCTTGCGGTACAGAAACCTGATCTCGGGATATTTTGAGCCGAGAATTATTTTCTTGTTTTTCTTGATCATGTATTTCTGGCGGAACCGGTATTTCAATTCCAACCGCACTTCCGATTTCACATATTCGTCAAAAGGCGTCGGCGCATTCAGCGAGCCGAAAACAAGTGTGGACCATTGTTCCAATTTCATTCCTGTAATCGGACTCTGGTCCTTGTATTCATACGTCAACTCCGCAAACAATCCATTCACGATTTCCATCCGCTGCGCAACACTGAATTCTTTTGTGCGCACATAATTGCTCCGCGCAAAAACGGATTCCAGCGAAGCGTAATTGTTGATCATGTCATAATCATCACCCACACGGATGAACGTCCGCACAAAATGCAACGGGATATACGTGAGACCCACTCCCACTTTTCCACGCAAATCATTGTTCAGAAAACCGTAATCAACCTGCTCTTCCGTTTCCAGCAACATGCCATTCGGAAAATCGTGATTGTAATAACCGCCGATTTTTTGCCGGTAACCTCCCACACCGAACGGAACACAATCTGCAATGAGTGGATCAAAATAAAATTCGTTTCCGCGAGTGCGGTTGCGATGTCCCACTCCATTCAGCAGGAAACTCCAACCGTTGATGTGATTGAAACTCGAATCGATCTTCGCGAAATATTCCGGACTCTGGTAATAAGTGGTCAGGCTGTCGGCGACATGGATGTATGCGATTTCCTTTTCCTCGAGGTGAATCGTCCGGTGATCCACCCAATACGCGCTGTCCTTGTCGAACGCATCATCATTGAAATGTTTCACCTCATCCGTAAACGTGTTTTTCGGAATCGGTCCGTTCACCACATAATCCGAATGATCCACGCGCGTATTCCCGAGCACGTTGTACTTGCCGTCGTGTATCGTGTACGTGAACTCGCGGCGCACGGGAAGAAAAATTCCCGTATCCACTTGCGAATAATCTTCCACCACACAGAATTCCTTGCAATACAGCAACACACCCTGATTGATGCAGAGATTGACGGAAACAATCGCCCATGAATCCTTTTCAACGAAAATGGTTCCTGAAAAAAGTGCGTCCTCATTGAAAAGCGGAATCACCGATAATTTGTAAATCGTTTTTCCTTCCTGCGGAAAAGAATCGAGCAGCTCGAATCGGTAATTCAGGAAAGCAGTAGAAGCTGCGGGAGAAAGCAACGGCCGTGCAGTAAGTGCCGGCGCATCAATCTGGTTTTTGTAAAAATTGAAATCCACACTCTGCGCATCGCTGATCAGCAGATACGGATTGTCGGATTGATATTCCACCGGCGCGATTTCATGTTCGCCATAATCCACTTGCTTCGAAACGGAATGTCCGACATCTTTTTTCGTATCCGCATAATCGTGATAGGCTGAAATATTTTCCTTGAACGCATTCGGTGCGCGGAAAAAAGTTTCGGAAACAGATTCGATCAGGTTCAGTTGTTGGTCCTTGATGGCCTCTTCGAGATTGTCTTTTTTCCCGCCTTTCTTGCCGTCTTTTTTTGTCGTCGTATCCTTCACCGGTTTCGCCATCGGTATGAGCGAGTCGAACGGTTTCTCTATCAGTATTTTTTCCAACGAGGTTTTCTGGTATGTGTTGCATTGGTAATTCTGCACCTTGTCCCAATATTCGCTGCGGTGGTCAATCACCTGTTTCATGATTTCCTTTCCGCGTTGCCGATCCCCTTTTGCAACCACTTCGAATGTGTTCAGCAATTTCGCCGACGATGCCATCTTCACATTCAGCACAAGCGGTTTCTCGTCCGAAATGGTAATGGAATGTTCCTGCGTTTCAAATCCCAATTGTGAAAATGTGAGGATATAATTTCCCGGTTTCAATTCGAGAAAATATTCTCCCGCCAGATTGGAATTGCAGCCGTAAGCCGAATTCTTCACCGCCACAATCACGTACGGCACGGGCGCATTTGTGCTGTCGCGGATCACGCCCTTCACGATACCTGCGAGGGTGGACAGCGGCAGTAAAAAAAGCAGAAGCGGCAGTAGTTTTTTCGGCATGCAGGGATTGTCGGTGCAAAGGTAAGTTACTTCGGGAAGAAGATGTCACTCGCGCGGACTGGTGTGGGACGGATGGGAATCGGTGTTTGTTACAGGGGAGGATTCAAAAATTCAAGGATTCAAGATTCA
>CAYMZV010000385.1:0-3901 GCA_964394965.1 uncultured Chryseobacterium sp. | reverse complement strand
TACACGCTTTATCAATTGGAAGATCATTCCAACGATATAAAAAATCCGGAGTTGTCGGTGCTTTCCCCTGATAAATGGTTCGGTGCGTTGTATTACCAGATTGTCCTCACGAATGACAAGGACAAAAAATTCTATACGCTTCTCGGTTGGGATGGAAACAACACGTTGACATGGAAAAAAATCCTTGACGCAATTACATTCGGAAAAGACGGCAAACCGATTTTCGGCGAGAAGAGAATTTTCCAGCGTGGGGCAAGAAGAACTTCCAACCGCGTGATTTTTGAATTCCGCGGCGAATTGGTGATGGCGTTGCATTGGGAAGACAACAACAAGCGGATTGTTTTCGATCATCTTGTCCCCGAGGCCGCCGGAGCCGAAGGCATGTATCAGTTTTACAGTTCCGATGGAAGTTACGATGCGTTCATTTGGAAAAAAGGGAAATGGGTATTGCAGGAAGATGTGAAAGCGGAAAATCCGAAAGATCCGAACGACAATAAATACAATGCACCGCAAGGCGACCAGAATCCGAGCGGTTCCAATCCCAATGCGCAAACGGATCCGAATGCGCCTCCCAAAAAAGGTTTGTTCCACCACCGGAAAAAGTTGCCACAGCCTCCTCCGCAACGCTGATTTTCCAGAGAATTTTTCGGAAAAAATTCTTGGCGTTTCTGTTTTTCAGTTATCGTTTTTCGGTTTCGTTGAATCTTGTAGTGGAAGCTTTTTAATCCGTGCAACAAAACAGTTCGCGGAAAATATTTTGCAAAATACATTTCGCGAAATCCTGTTGGCAATTTTTCACATTTCATTTTGTGGAAACATTGCTCCCCGCTAATCTTTCCCAAAACCATTTCACACTCTTTTTTACGGCTTAAATTGCCTTAAACGCTATCCACATGAAAAACAAAATCCATCTCGCCCCGGTGATTTTCATCGCCCTCGTTTTCATTTCTTCCTGCGGTCGTTCAGGAGAACCGAATGCAAAAAAATCAGGTTATAATTCCGTGACTGACAATTCACCCCAGTCAAGCGCAGATTCAATAATCGCTTCACCTCCACCGGCTGACAAAAGCAACAGATATGCGTCCTCCGAATTGCATTCTACCGATAACCAAAATGCCGCCGGCAATTATCCTGTAACTGTTACCGAAACAAATGGAGCTACTGTGGTAAGCAATGCGGCCACTTATGATTGGTCTCCAAATTCATCGGCGAAAAGTCTTGAAACAATCATTACCTCTTCGGCTGCACGCGCAACAAGACTCGACAGCACACACCGTTTCATCCGCACTGCCGATTTGAAATTCCGGGTGAAGAATGTAGCGGGTGCAACTTATCGCATCGAGGACATTACCACAAAATTCAAGGGTTATGTTGCCGACACAAAACTGACAAGCGAAATGCAAAGCAGCACCGAAATTCCGGTGAGCAAGGATTCTTCGCTTGAAACAATGAGATACATTGTGACGAATGCAATCACGCTCAGAATTCCAAGTGAAAACATGGATACAACCCTGAAATGTCTTGTCCCCCTGATTGATTATCTCGATTACAGGAACATCAACATGCGAGACATTACGCTTGATCTGCTGTCGAATAAATTGGCACAGGACCGACTTGGAAAATACAACGCACGTTTGTCGAACGACATTGACACAAAAGGAAAAAAACTTGATGATGTACAGAATGCCGAGCAAAGCATTTTAAACAGCCAGGAAAATTCCAATAATGCGATGTTGGAAAATCTCCGTCAGGATGATCAGGTTCGTTACAGCACGGTTACGATTTTGCTTTACCAACGCGAAACCATCCGTCAGGAATTGGTGAAACGCGAACAGAGCGTCGATGCCTACGAGCCCGGATTGGGTGCGAAAATGAAAGAATCACTCAGTGAGGGTTGGCACGGATTGCAGGAATTCCTGATGGTGATTGTCATTCTCTGGCCGCTGTGGTTGATCGGCATCTTCACTTACGTTTTTGTAAAATGGCTGGTGAAAAAAAATAAAGTGGGAAAAATCAATTGAGGAGAAGGTGATGGGGAATTGGGTGATTGGGTGATTAAGGTAATTGGGGTGATTAAGGTAATTGGGGTGATTGGGGTGATTGGGAAAAAACTCGGTTAAGACAATTTACCTTAATCACCAATCCCCTACTTACCTTAGTTACCTGAATCACCCAATCACTTTTCCCGATGACACACATTTCCTCAATGAATTGGCAGCAGGTGGAAGAATTCCTGCAACACGACAACCGTTGTGTTTTGCCGATCGGTTCCACTGAACAACATGCGTACTTGAGTTTGTCGACTGACAGTTTATTGGCGGAAAGGGTTTCGTTGGATGCAGCGGAACCTTTGGGAATTCCCGTTTTTCCAGTGATGAATTATGGAATTACACCGGCGTTTATGGCTTTTCCCGGAACAGTGACACTGAAGCAGGAAACTTTTTTCCACGTGCTGTGGGACATTCTAGACAGCGTATTTCATCACGGATTCCGACGCATCCTGATTGTAAATGGTCATGGAGGAAATGCTCCGGCTGCAGAATTCATCAAGGAATGGGAAGTGGAAAATCCCGATGCGCAAGTGAAATTCTGCAATTGGTGGATTGCGCCGCGCACGTGGGCGAAAGTGAAAGAGATCGATCCCGTTGCATCGCATGCTTCGTGGATGGAAAATTTTCCGTGGACGAGATTGAAAAATGTGATTCAACCCCAACATCAAAAACAAATGGTGAACGTTGAACAATTGCGAAAGCTTTCCCCGCAGGAAGTCCGCAAGGTTTTGGTGGATGGAAATTACGGCGGCTATTTTGAAAAGGATGATCAGCAAATGTTGGAGTTGTGGAATGTTGCCGTGGAAGAAATCCGCGAAATGATAAACGGTTTCTGATTTCCCCTTCTGCGTTCATTGTTCGATATTCTTGCAAGATGAAGTGACAAATAAATCAAACCGGAAAATTCATTGCACAGAAAGTCCTGATTTCCCAGCTGGGATTGCAGCGAAAAGCCCGCACGCAGGAGGACTTGCAGCGCCACATGGTGACCACAATGTGGTAAAGCCCGAGCGGAATCCATTCGACGCGCCTTTTGTTTCGCTCCCGATCATCCCGAAAAATTGCCGCTTGGTCGATAAGAATCTCCCATTTGAAAGGAAAGTTTTTTTTCTCACGTTCCACGTCTCAAATCTCATGTCGAATATGTAATTTCGTCCATCCAAAAAAACAACGCCATGTCCACTTCCGTATTGACAAAAAAAGTACACAATTTTGCAGCCGGTCCTGCCATACTTCCCGCTGAAGTTTTGAAACAAGCTTCCGAAGCGTGCCTGAATTTCGACAACCTGAATCTTTCCCTTCTTGAAATCTCGCATCGCAGCAAGAATTTTGAGGCGGTGATGGAAGAAGCCCGTGCATTGGTGAAAGAATTGTTGGGCGTGAGCGATGGTTGGCAAGTTTTATTCCTCGGTGGTGGAGCAAGTCTGCAATTTGCAATGGTGCCGAGCAACCTGTTGCGCACAACCGGAACTGCAGGTTATGTGAGCACAGGTGTGTGGGCGAACAAGGCGATCAAGGAAGCGAAACTCATTGGCAATACAAAAGTGTTGGCTTCGTCGGAAGATAAAAACTACGCTTACATTCCGAAAGCATACGACATTCCAACCGATCTGGATTATTTGCACGTCACTTCGAACAATACGATTTTCGGAACACAGATGAAATCGTATCCGAAAACTTCCGTTCCACTTGTTTGCGACATGTCGTCCGATATGTTCAGCAAACCGGTTGATGGAAATCTGTTCACGCTCATTTATGCGGGTGCACAAAAAAATATGGGTCCTGCAGGAACCACGATGGTGGCAATGCGCGAAGATGCATTGGGAAAAACAGGACGGAAATTATTGTCG
>CAYMZV010000384.1:0-3922 GCA_964394965.1 uncultured Chryseobacterium sp. | reverse complement strand
TGATCGTGCATGTATAAGTTCCCGCTGCAAGATTGGATGCGATTGCATTCGTTCCTCCAGAGGGAGTCCATGCATAAGTGTAGCCTGGCGTTCCTCCGGATGCAACAACAGTTGCGCTTCCGCTGGAGCCTCCGTTACAGGCGACATTTGTCTGTGATGGAGCAGCCGCTAACGCGGAAGGTTGTGTGATGGTGAAAGGTTGTGTTGTAGTACAACCGTTCGCATCTGTGATTGTACATGTGTACGTTCCCGCCGCCAATCCGGAAGCCGTTGCCGCATTTCCTCCCGAAGGGGCCCACGAATAAGTATAAGGAGATGTTCCGCCCGAAGCGACAACAGTCGCACTTCCCGATGTTCCGCCGAAGCAAGTGATGTTTATCTGTGTCGCCGTTGCTGTCACCGGAGATCCCGAAACGACAGATACGGATTGTGTTGTAATACAACCATTGGCATCAGTGACAGTACAGGTGTAATTGCCAGTGGCCAATCCGGAAGCCGTTGCCGCATTTCCCCCCGAAGGCGCCCACGAATAAGTATAACCCGGCGTTCCTCCCGACGGAGTGGCAGTTGCCGAGCCGTTGGAGCAAGGGGAATTTGCCGCCGCAATGGAACAGGAAAGGGCTGTCGGCTGTGTGATTGTGAAAGGTTGTGTTGTAGTACAACCATTCGCATCGGTGATCGTGCAAGTGTAGGTTCCCGCCGCCAATCCGGAAGCCGTTGCCGCATTTCCTCCCGAAGGCGCCCATGCATAGGTATAGCCCGGTGTTCCTCCCGAAGCAACAACAGAGGCGCTTCCTGTTGAACCGCCGTTACATGCGGCATTTGTCTGTGATGCGGTTGCGGCCAAGGCGGAAGGTTGTGTGATGGTGAAAGATTGTGTTGTAATACAACCGTTCGCATCGGTGATCGTGCACGTGTAGGTTCCCGCCGCCAATCCGGAAGCGGTTGCGGCATTTCCTCCCGATGGAGACCATGAATAGGTAAATGGTGCGGTTCCTCCAACGGGAACGACTGTTGCAGATCCGTTGTTTCCTCCGCTGCAGGTTGTGTTGGTTTGTGATGAAGTTGCAGACAAAGAGCCGGAACTTCCAACCGTTACAGCAACTGTATAGGACGGAGAACATGGAATGGCATCGTCAATGGTACAGGTGTAAGTTCCGGGGCAAAGATTGGAAGGAGTTGTTGCCGCATTTCCTCCTGTTGGCGACCAGGAATAAGTAAATGGCCCTTGTCCGGAAGCAGTCACAGACGCACTTCCGGTACAGCCGGAGCAGGTTGAGTTTACAGAAGACGCTGTAGCCGTCAAGGCGTTTGAGCAAGTGAGAAAGTCGACAAATACACCGGAATCATAAACACAATCGCCCGCATCGGCGATGGCTAATTTCCAGTGATAGGTTTGGCAGGGACAAAGTGCGATGTTCCGCGTGAGCACAGTGGTAAATCCATCGTATTGAATCGTTGCGCCACCTGTATTGTCAACGTAGAAAGCGCTGTTTGTAACGTTATTGACATTGTCGATGGAAACAATTGTTACGTTATCCGGCAATGTTGCAACGTCGGTGTTATTATAACCTCCCGCCACACAATTTGGACCAGGACCACTTATCCAAAAACCAAAAGCGTCATTGAATCCGGAATTCACGAATTCAGGATATTCTTCGGAAGCGAAAACAAATCGAATCTGGAGATTATCACATTGGGGAACAACATCAAATTCCAAAATGCAGGGATCGTTCGTTGCGAGTGGCTCGAGAGAGGTAAGTTGTGGATCGACAATGGAAGTTCCATTACAGGTGCTGGTGCCGGAATTGTTGTTCGGGCCAATTGCATTTGTAGCGGAACCCGTTGTAAGAATAATGCCATTTGAAATTCCAATGTTGGTTGTGTTTCCATTTGAAAAAGTTCCATACGCATTACTCGAACAATTCAGGGTAATGTTGGAAACGGTCATTCCCATTCCCACCAAATTGTTTACAAGGGCGGCCGGGCCAACGTTGGGCGTTACCACCAATTGTGCAGATGATCTCATTGGAAAAAGAACCAATAATGAAAGGCACAAAAACAAAACTCGGGCAATAGCCGCGATGGAACTATGGCTTTTTGACATGTGGAAAAAGTTGGTTGATAGGCGTTTGCGTATTTCAAACATACAATATTTATTGAAAAAAGGCAAATATCCCAAGAGAGACTGCCTTGCCCCGGTTTTACGAACGGCAATTGTTTGCTTTTGGAATAATGATTGATATGACAACAAAAACCGGGAATTATTTTTCACAACTGAAAAACCGCGCAGCCATCCCGCCTTTTCTCATCCGCGTGTCGCCGGCCAGCGGCCGTTCTTGTCGGGATGGAAATAATAATCCAGCTTCAGGTTTCCCTGTTTGTCATAAATGGCAACGTACCACGTATGGGCTTGCTCCTGCCATTTTTTTGTATAATCGAATTGCTGGCGAAGTTGTCCTGTCGGATAATATTCCTTGCAGGAAACGTATTCTCCATTTTTTAAAATATGTGTTGAACTCAGTTGCCCCTTGTCGTCGTACCATTTGTATTCCCCGTCGAGCAATTTTATTTTTCCGCTTTGTTTGCTGCTGTCAACGGGCATTTCCAGCCGGAAACCTTTTCCTCCGCACGGACCCATCGGATAAAGGTTGGTTCCATGATCATAAAAAGTATACCTGTAATAAACGGCATTCGCGCTATCGTCAATGTGTTTCCAATTTTTGTCCAGATAGGCAATCCATTTTCCGTCTTTTTTACCGGCTCCGTCAAACCGGTTTAGCTGTTCCGTTTGCGCGAATGATAAAGAAGCGAAAGCGACGAAGAAAAGAATGATCGATATGATTTTTTTCGCGTACAATGCTTTTCGTTTGTGTTGTAAATATAACGCGGCAACCCTAAAAAGAAACAGATTTATCGGGGAAGAAATAAATTCCCAGGAAAGAAATCACTGTCAATCGAGGACAATTAATTTGCCGATGTAGATTGATTTATCGCCTTCGTTCAGGCGAATAAAGTATGGACCGGCAGGCAAGTTTTCTCGACCCAGAATGATCGTTTGCCCAAAAATATTTCCTGTTTGTTTTACACGTTTGCCGAACACATCGCAGATGGTCAGCGTTGCATTTTCGAGATAATGATTGGAGGAAATGGTTGTCTGCGAGGAAAACGGATTTGGATAAATTGAAAAATCAGAGGGAGACCACTCATTTACAAACGTCGCAACAGAAGTATCCACAACGCAGCCTGGCGTGAGCGACCCAGCATAATAATTGAACATCACATAAGGACTGCAACCGTCTATCAGGACCGCGCCGCTCGTGTGCCATTGTGCCAAACAAAAAAAGGAATCACTCGCAGCCAACGGTATTCCCTCGGCCAGTATGGCATAGTGTGCACTTCCTGTTCCGCAAACCGAATACCATTCAAACTGACTTTGGGATGTTGTGATGAGTGTGGAGTCGCCGGCATTCATCGGACCGACATTGGTGAAATTGAGACACCCGGGCGAGAATTGTGATGAGGTTATTTTAAAATAAAGATTTACTCCCGAAGGCATGTTGTTGATCAGCAAATTGTCAACAGTAACTTCTCCCGAAACGCAATTAACGGAATTTATGGTGAATGATCCCGCTTCCATCGTGTCGTGAACGGGCACACCGACCGTATAGACTTGCGACTTCAGATGAAAGCAAATGAAGAAACAAAAGAAGACAAGGCAATTTTTTTTCATGTGTTTCATTCTCCCGATGATAAATTAAACTTACAACATTTATAATCAGGAATCAAAGGGGAAAACGAAACAGGATCAACAACGCCTTGTTTTATTGCAAAACCCCAATAGTTTTTGCTATTGGGGTTTCGTTCGAGGTCCCGTCCAGAGTAATTGTATTTTTCTTGCAAGTACTTACTAAGACAAATA
>CAYMZV010000383.1:0-3958 GCA_964394965.1 uncultured Chryseobacterium sp. | reverse complement strand
GAAACCCATGCGGAATTCAAGTCGGGAACATTTCCAAACACCGCAGTGGGAATCAAATAAAGTGTATTCCTTTTTATTGAAAGTGTATCCTGCGCTTGAAGCCCAATTCCAAAAACAAAACAGAAAGAAAACAAAACAGGTAAGCTGCTTTTCATTGCACTTTATTTTTCATTGGAAGACAAACCTAATTCCGGAAAATTTCCCACTGAAACGGAAATCCGTCCACTCCATTCCATTCTTCGCATTCATTGCAGAAACTTCAATTTGAGAATCTGTCAATCATTCCATTTTGCAATTTTCACAAATGAGAATAGCTTATTTGCGTTTTTTGCAATAAATTCACGCAAGGATTTTACTTACAAAATCAAGATTTCAATACCATGGCAGCCAACGAAAGAACGGTTCAATCCGAATTTCTCAAACGTCTCAAGGAAACCATTCCCGCCAATCATTCACTTGTGGATGAGCTTGCCGATTTGTTGGAAGTGAGTACCGACAGCGCTTACCGGAGGATTCGTGGAGAAACGGCATTGACGATTGATGAGGTGTCGAGAATTTGCAGCCACTACCGTTTGCCTTTCGATTATGCGGGAGTTCAAAAAGGAAAAGGGAATTCGGTTACGTTCAGCTACAATCATCTTTCCGAAAATCCGGAAAGCTTTGAAGTGTACATGAAAAATATCCTCAACGACCTTCGCAGAATCAAGGCATGTGAAACGAAAGAAATTATTTTCGGTGCCGAAGATGTTCCGCTTTTCCATCACTTCAGTTTCCCAAAACTCAGTGCATTCAAATTATTCTATTGGTCAAGATCGATCCTGAACGCAACCAACCTCGAAGGGAAAAAATTCGAACTTGCTGCAGTTCCTGAAAACCTGCAGGAAATTGCGCGTGAAATTTATGACCTCTATCTCGAAATACCATCCATCGAAATTTGGTCGGAGGATACGCTGAACAGTACGCTCAAGCAAGTCGAATATTATTGGGAATCCGGACTTTTCAAAAACAAAAAAGACATGATGGATATCCTGTCGGAGATTTCACAAATGGTGAAACGGATTGAAACGCAAGCTACGCACGGATCCAAATTCCGAGGAGAGGTTCCCAGTGCCTCCTCGGTGCAGAATTATACGCTCTACAATTCCGAATTGATGATCGGAAACAATTGCATCCTGGTCACCGCAGGCGGTTCGAGGAATACGTATATCTCGCACAACACGTTCAATGCAATGGTCACCACCAATTCCGATTTCTGCAATGAAACTGAAAATTGGTTGAAGAATCTCATCAAAAAGTCAATTCCGATTTCAGGCGTTTCCGAAAAACAGCGTTTCCGTTTTTTCAAGATGATGAACGATAAGATTGCCAAACTCGAGCAGAAACTTTCGGCGGAAGAATAGAGAATTACAAATTACAGACGTGCAGATTACAAATTGGAAAATCAGAACGGATATAGTCCGTCGGGCAATTCCAAAAGCAAATTTTACCTGAGACCGATTGAATGATTTCCTCTGAAGAAATTTACGGTTTGCTGGAATCAAAAACGAGGGAATACAATTCCCCGAAGTTCATTGGGTCCGATCCTATTTCCATTCCACATTTATTTTCAAAAAAGGAAGACATCGAAATTTCAGGATTCCTTTCCGCGACAATTGCGTGGGGACAGCGGCCGGTGATCATCCGTAACGCAAATCTCTTGATGGAGAAGATGGAAATGTCGCCCTATGAATTTGTCATGAACGCTTCTGCAAAAGATCTGAAAAGATTGGATTCATTTGTTCACCGGACTTTCAATGGCGTTGATGCAAAATTTTTCATTCTTGCGTTGAGGAATATGTATGCGAAACACGGTGGAATGGAAAAGGTTTTTGCCGAAGGATTGAATCGCCACGGAAAAACAGAAACAGATGGAAACAAAATGCAGCATGCAATCGTTCATTTCCGTGAAATCTTTTTGCAGAAGAAAAAGAACCGTTCAGCGAAACACATTTCCAATCCGGGAAAAAATTCTTCGGCAAAAAGGATCAATATGTTCTTGAGATGGATGGTGAGAAACGATCAGGCTGGAGTGGATTTTGGAATCTGGAAAAGCATTTCCCCTTCCCTGCTCTGTTGTCCGCTTGATGTGCATGTGGGGAATGTTGCGCGAGAATTGAAGTTGCTCGAGAGAAAACAGGATGATTGGAAAGCGGTGGAAGAACTCACAGCGAGGCTCAGGGAATTCGATCCGAAAGATCCGGTGAAATATGATTTTGCATTATTCGGACTGGGAATATTCGAGAATTTTTCCGGCAAATGATCACCCGTTTTTTGCCAGCACACAAACATCATTCATCTGTCAAATATGAATCTTTCATTTTTCACTCTGAAAAATCTGAAATTTCCTTTTCCAATTCACGCATCGCAGCCATGCAAACCGACTTGACTTCATCCGCCATCTGTGGAATCAATTCCAGGTTTATCTGTTCGCTGGAATATTTTTCAAGGTCACGCACCGTTTCCTTAATGGAATGCAGCCCTATAAAATCGAGCGACGGTTTCATCTTATGCACAACACTTCGCAATGCTTTCCAATTTTTCTCCTCAATGAATTTCGTCATGCTGTCCAACATCTGGGGAGTCTGGAGAAGAAATGCCTCGATCATTTTCTTGATGAATTCCCGGCTTCCTTCCGCAATTTCATTGAGATAAGCAAGATCAATGATTCTTTCCCGCGAAGTCACTGTTTTTATTCCCGACGGTGCAACTGAAATTCCGCCTGTTATTTTTTTTCCCAACAGTCGCGTGATTTTTTCGTAAAGCATTTTTTGGCTGAACGGTTTAGAAATGTAATCATCCATTCCCAATGCAATGCACTTTTCCGCTTCACCGACAATTGCATGTGCGGTCATGGCAATGATTGGAATTCCGGATTTGGGAGGCTGCATTTTCTTGCGGATGAATGTTGTTGCGTCGTAACCATCCATTTCCGGCATCTGGATATCCATCAACACAATGTCATATTCACCCGATGACAATTTTTCTATTCCCATTTTCCCGTTGTCGGCAATGTCGATGTTGAATCCCCATTTGCTCAGCACCTTTTGTGCAAGCATCTGATTCATTTCGTTGTCCTCAACAAGAAGAATATTTATTTCACCGATTATTTCACCGGCCTCCACTTTCTCGTCCACTTTTACAGGAATGATTTTCTGGTCGCTTTTCTTGAACGGAAGTGTCACGATAAAATCCGATCCCTCATTGATCTTGCTCTCGACATAAATGTAACCTCCCTGCAATTCCGTAAGCTGTTTCACAATTGTCAATCCCAATCCTGTACCGCCGTATTTTCTCGATGTCTCATTGCTGGCTTGTGTGAAACTTTCGAAAATGGTAACAAGAAGATCTTCCGGAATCCCGATTCCCGTATCACTGACAACAAAACGCAGCGTACAATTATTTTCATCTTCGTCAACCAAACCGACTTCAATCCTGACACTTCCGCTTTCCGTGAATTTGACAGAATTGCTGACGAGATTCAACAGGATTTGGCGAAGCCGGAAAGGATCACCCATGATTATTTCCGGAGTGCCGTCATGCAAGGAATAATCCAATGCGATTCCTTTTCTTGTGGCCGTAAAACGCAACGTCAACAAAACCCTTTCAATTACCTCTTTCAAATTGAAAGACAATGTTTCAAGGGAAACCTTTCCTGATTCCAATTTTGAAAAATCAAGAATGTCGTTGATGATCGAAAGCAAATTGTCGGAAGAAATCTTTACCGCTTCGAGGCATTCTTTTTGTTCAGGTGTAAGGTTTCCTTCGAGCAGAATTTCAGTCAATCCGACAATTACATTCATCGGTGTCCTGATTTCGTGACTCATTTTTGTGAGGAATTGTTCTTTCACCTGCATCGATTGTTCCACTTCCTTTTTCGCTTTCATCAATTCACTCAACGCCTTATTTCCCTTTCTCAAGG
>CAYMZV010000382.1:0-3994 GCA_964394965.1 uncultured Chryseobacterium sp. | reverse complement strand
CTGTTTTTATTTTCCGCCGCCATTGAAATAAGATACGAAGCGGGAATTGCACGGTTATTGACATACACCATTACCGGTCGGTCATAATCCAGCATTTCGCTGTTGATATTGTCGGCGGCATCAAGTGCATTGGAAAAGCTGTTCATGTGTATGAGCACGCATGCAGCATTGAGTGAACGCGCCTGCTGGAAAGCGGAATGGGTTTCATGAACCGATTCCGGACCAACGCCATCGGGCAAATCAAACGTGTAAACGATTTGTGCAGGCAAGTCGGTGGGTATGCCGTTTTCATCGGTTGCAGAACCGGAAGAAGGTGACTGATCGGGCAATTGAAATGGAATCCCGACAGGAAGTTTCACTTCGTTGCCATCGCTTCCCGAACCGGTACCTGTTGTAGTCTTATCGTTGATTCCAGGTTTCGATTTTGGAGTGAAAGCGGAAATGGACAGGGAAATTCCTGAGAATAAAAGGAGGAGAAATAAATGGCGAAAATTCCTATTCATGCGAATGGTGTTATGCCAATGAAATACCAAGGTACGAAAAGATTCAAAAAATTCAATCATCTCTTTTCCAGCAATACCACATTCTCCACATGATGCGTTTGTGGAAACATATCGACCGGTTGGACTTTCACTATGCGGTATTTTCCATCGAGCAGCGCCAGATCGCGCGCCTGCGAGGCCGGATTGCAGCTGACATAAACAATCTTTTCGGCACCTGAATCGGCAAGGCAATGCACCACGTCTTCATGCATGCCCGCGCGTGGCGGATCGGTGATGATGACATCCGGTTTTCCGTGTTGTGCAATGAAAGAAGCGTTGAACATGTCTTTCATGTCGGCAGCGAAAAATTCGGTGTTCGAAATGTTGTTGAGTTTTGCATTCTGTTTCGCATCTTCAATTGCCGCTTCGATCATTTCAATGCCGACCACTTTTTTTGCGTGTTTGGCAACGAACAATGCAATGGTTCCCGTTCCCGTATATAAATCGTAAACATTTTCTTTTCCGGTCAGTCCTGCGAATTCCCTTGCAACCTTGTACAATTCATAAGCCTGTGCGGAATTGGTCTGGTAAAACGATTTCGGTCCGATCTTGAATCGCAGTTCCTCCATCGATTCGAAAATATAATCGCGGCCTGAAAAGGTGTGGACTTTCAAATCGTTGAATGTGTCGTTACCTTTTCCATTGATCACATAAAGCAGCGAAGTGATTTGCGGAAATTTTTCTGAAACGGCCGACAATAATTCTTCACGGTTTTTCAAATCGTCCTTGAAAAAGGAAATGATGACCATCACTTCACCGGTGGAAGCGGTGCGGATGATCAAGCCCCGCAAAAAACCGGCTTGAATTCGAATGTCGAAGTAATCGTATTTTCTTTTTCCGGAAAAATCACGCACGAATTTGCGGATGTCCTCCGAAAGTTTTCCCTGCAAATGACATTGGTTGATGTCGAGCACCTTGTCGAATGTTCCGGGAATGTGGAATCCAAGCGCATTGTGATCGGGAATTTCCTGCTGCGAAGTCAGTTCCTCGATCGTCAACCATTTCTTGTTTGAAAAACTGAAGTCGAGACGGTTCCTGTAATTGAAAATCTCTTTCGATCCGAGAATGGGAATCACTTCGGGGAATTCAACTTTCCCGATCCGCGTCAAGGCGTCGGTGACTTGTTGCTGTTTGTAAAACAATTGCCATTTGTAATCCATGTGTTGCCATTTGCAACCGCCACACAATCCGAAATGTTCGCATTGCGGCTGTGTCCGCTTGTCGGAATATTTTTCAAAACGAACGGCTTTCCCCTCGTAGAATTTTTTCTGCTTTTTGGTAATCTGGATATCCGCTATGTCGCCGGGAACTGCATTGGGAACAAAAATTACCATGTTGTCGACACGAGCGAGCGCTTTCCCTTCCGCCGCCGCCGCAATGATTTCGACATTTTCAAAAATGGGATGATTTTTTTTCGACATCGGTTGCGAAGATAAGCCACAGATTGCGCAGAATTACGCAGCTTGTTTTTTTGCGTGGGGGGCATCGAATAAAATAAACCTGCATTTAAGCATTGTATAACTTCAACTTATGATGCAATAGAATTAATGAATGAATATAATCGGATAATAATGTAATTTAGATTCTAATGTAATTCAGTCAAAAATATAGGCTATTTAAAATCAAGAATATGGGTTGGAAAGGAACGCTAAGAAGCATTGGTGCTGCAAGTCGTCAAATGGAACGGCAGTCAATGCGGCGAAGTAAAGAATTGGAAAAAAGGCGCAAACTGTATGAAAAAATGCAAGAACTCGAAAGAGCAGCATATGAAGTAGATGTTTATGAGAATTATATTGATCGTATGATTTCAATTCACAAAGATTGTGGACCAAATTATGATTGGCCAGAAATATTAAAAAAAGCCCCTCCATCGGAACCCTTGAGAGAATATGGTTATGAAAGAATCGCAAAACAAAATCTAGATAGATACAAGCCAGGTTTTTTCGATAGAATTTTTAAGATTGAGGGTAAAAAAAGAAACCGACTTGAGGTCAAAATAGAAATGGCAGTTAAGGAGGACGAGAAAATATATAATGATCAATTAAAACAATATAAATTGGTTTTAGATGATTACAATGAAGTGCAAACTATTACAAAAAATATTATTGTAGGAAATCCTGAGTATTACGAAAAAGCGATAAATGAATTCAGCCCTCTTGCTGAAATTACAGAGATAGGTGCTAGTCTTGAGTATTTATTCCAATCACCCAAAAGAATAAAGATTGTTCTTCATGTTCATGGCGAACAAATAATTCCTAAACAAATAAAGTCTTTATTAAAATCAGGAAAACTTTCGGCCAAGGATATGCCTATAGGAAGATACAACGAGTTGTACCAAGACTATGTTTGTTCATCAACATTGAGAGTAGGTAGAGAATTATTCGCGCTATTACCAATCGAAGAAGTTGTCGTAACAGCCAAAGGGAATATTTTAAATCAGTCAACAGGGCGTTTGGAAGATCAGCCTCTTCTATCGGTTTTTCTCATTCGTGAAACAATGAATATGATTAATTTCGAATTAATTGACCCTTCTGACTGTATGAAAAATTTTAAACATAATATGGGATTCAAAAAGTCAGTTGGAATGACAGCGGTTTCTGAGGTAGGTTGAGATTCTTTTAAGAAAGAAGAAAATACATTTAGTATCACGACTTTTTGCGCAGAATTACGCAGCTTGTTTTTTTGCGTGAGTTCCACAGGACCCCTTCGGAGGATGGAGGCATTGTTGGAGATCTTTTTTGTTTTCGCACAAAAAAACGTCCCGAGACTTCGGGGACACACCCAAAGAAAAGCGGGTAGAAAAAAAGTGGCAGCGGCAGTACGGTATTGGTCTTGGATTTTGGAATATGGAACCATTGAATTACCTCTTAAAAGCGATTTAGTACCTTTGCGAAAGATTTCCATTGAAATAAAATCCTAAACTTTCATGACTACTGTGGCTGAAAAATTAACACGTTCCGAAGAATTGATGTCGATGGAGGCGCGTTATGGTGCGCATAACTATCACCCGCTTCCGGTGGTGCTCTCGCGTGGGGAAGGCGTGCATGTGTGGGATGTGGAAGGAAAAAAATATTACGATTTCCTATCGGCCTATTCCGCCGTCAACCAAGGCCATTGCCATCCGAAAATCCTGAGTGCGTTGGTGGAACAGGCGACAAAATTGACATTGACATCGCGCGCATTTTACAATGATTGTCTCGGTGAATATGAAAAGTTCATCACGAATTTTTTCGGTTACGATAAAGTGTTGCCCATGAATGCGGGTGTGGAAGCTGTGGAAACAGCAGTGAAACTTGCACGGCGTTGGGGATACAGGGTGAAAGGGATTCCCGACAATCAGGCAAAAATAGTTTGGGTGGAAAACAATTTTCACGGAAGAACACTTTCGTCGATTTCAGCTTCCACCGATCCGACGAGTTACAGTGGGTTCGGTCCGTTGGTTCCCGGTTACG
>CAYMZV010000381.1:0-4008 GCA_964394965.1 uncultured Chryseobacterium sp. | reverse complement strand
CGCTTGAAGTGACTGTTACAGTAATTCCTATCGCAGCGGTTCCAATGGATGTTCCATAAAAATTCTCACGTTTGTTTGTATTCGGATCTGTCACAACAATTGTTGAACCGGCAACACTTGAAACAATTGAACCGGCAGTATAAACATCGGTTGAGTTTGTGGCGGCACCCGTAATCAAAAGCGAATTCCCAACCAGATCAAGTTGTCCGAGCGTATGTGTGTAGGAATGTGAAATGTTGATGTTCTTATTGGTGGTGATTCCCGGAGCGGAACCGGAAGTGTTATTGATCACCAAATCATAAAAAGTTTCTCCCGCTGCCAGTGGCAATGTCATCACCTGTGTTCCGGAATTCCCATTCAACGTAACTGTTCCCGCTTCTTCGCGGAAGGGATCGGCATCCGTGGAAGTCACATTCCAATTTCCTGCAACGGAAAGATCCCGATTGTTTGCGGCATCGACATCAAGTGTCGCAGCATTTCTGATTTTCAGATTGTTTGAAACAACAGTGTTGCCTCCAAGCGTTTTGTTTCCGCTGATGGAAATGAATAAATTGTAATAGGTTCCGCTGCGAACAGTCTGCGCGCCTGCGTAATTGTAATCAACCGTATTCCCATTTGCACTTGCGGTAAAAGTGGTAACGATAACCTTGTGCGATGAAGTCCAATTCAAATTGGAATTGTTTCCCTGAACATAAGTTCCACCGCCATACAGGGAATCCGTGCATGTGATTGTTCCATTGTTTGTAAGCTGATCGCCACCTGTAACGGCAATGTTCGGAATGGTTGCAGTTCCAGAGAATATGGCGGCGGCGGCACTGAAACGGTATTCATTCGCTCCCGTCAATGTGAGTGATGCGGAAAAAGTTCCGTTGACAGTTAAATTTCCGGTGAAGACAAACATTTCATCTGTTGCAGATGCATTCCAGTTTCCCGTTGCGCTGATGGTGACATTCTGAAATGTTTTTGTTCCATTGTTATTCAGGAATGCAACTGTCCCGTCAATTTGTGTCGCTCCTGTAACCGTTATGCTCAAATCGGAAATGCTCGCCGAACATCCTGCAGAAAAAGTGCATGTGGTTCCAACCGTCATCAATCCTGCCGTTGCTCCGGATATGGTAACCGTTCCGTTGAATGTGACTGCATTGTTGCAGATCATTGTTTCGCTTGCCACATAACTTATTGCGGATCCATTGTTGAAAGTGACATTGCCGTTGAATGTTTTTGTTCCTGTCGCGTTTCCAAATGCAACTGTTCCATTGATGGCCGTGGTTCCTGTCACCGTAAGTGTTCCCCTTGAAATGGTTGATGTTCCTCCTGCGGAAATGGTGAGATTTCCTGAAACATTTACAATTCCTGTTGCCGTTCCGCTGAAAAGGCTTCCGGAATTCATGGTCATGTTTCCTGAAACGGTCAATGTATTGGCAGCGGTGAAATTCAATGTGCCGGTAACGGTGAGGTTGTTGCATGCACCTGCAGCCGCATTCATGGTAATGGTGTTGCCCGATGCAATCGTGACATTATCCGCTGAAGTGGGCGTACCGTTGGGAGTCCAAATGGTGGGTGTGTTCCAGCTTCCGGTTCCATTGCTCACGTAAGCCACTGCGGAAAGGCGAAGTGAAGGCAATAACAGCATGCAGAAAAAAATGCATTTGGATAAAATGCTGCGCAAAACCTTGTCGGGTTTCAGATAAAATGTGAAGTCCATGAGTTTTGGGTATGCGGGGGAATTGGTATTCCCTATAAATATATATAACCTTATCAATCACCAACCGTTATTTTTGCAATAAGTAATTCCCAAGTTGTATTTTTCGACAACCAACGATTTTTTTCCGACAAAAACATTTCACCCATTATCCAATAAAATAAATATTAAATGAAAAAATACCCAACCGTATTTGCTACCGTTGATGTTGTCATCGAGAGAAACGGAAAGCTGTTGCTCGGCAGAAAGGCACACCAGGAAAAGTTCCGTTTCATTGGGGGATTTGCCGATCCTGCGCTTGACAATTCCTATGAGGATGCGGCAAAACGCGAAGCAATGGAAGAGACATCGCTTGAGGTGAAATCGGTCCATTATTTGGGGTCGACGAAAATTGATGATGCTCGGTACCGCGGAACGGAAGATTGCATCATCACGCATTTGTTTTTTGCCGAAGAGTGGAATGGTGAACCCAAAGCGTCGGATGATATTGCCGAACTGAAATGGTTCGACAAAAAAAACATTTCAGAAAACGATTTTGTGGAGGAGCATCATGTGCTGTGGAAATTGTTTTGCGAGAAAAAATAATTTGAGAACGGCGCCATAACCGTTCAACTTTTCAACCTTCCAACTGTCGGCAGCCAATTTGTGCGGGCATTTATTTTTCCCGGAAATTTTATCTAATTTTGTCTCCTACCATTTAAACATGCAGCGTATTCCAACATATATGCATTCATTCAAGGCCAATTGTACCATTGGGTATTTTGGCTATTGCATGTTTAATATGGCCGGTATTATCAGCTAACCGGCACCCTTTCCCCAAAAATCCTTTTTTTACCAACTCTCTTCCTCCGAAGGGAAAAAATCAATTGTTATGCTTTCGCTGACAGAACATTTACTCAAACATGCAGGATCATTAATCGTTGTTCTCGACAGGGAAAACAACGCGGAATATGTCAGTTCATCCGCCATGCAGGTTCTCGGATTCGATTCTGCGGAACTTTTAGGTGAAGGATGGATCAGGCATACGCGGAATTCGGAAACGGAAAGGGAACAATTCATTGAGAAACTTTCGCTGATCAGGCAAGGAAAAAAAATGACTTCGAGCGAAGAGCGTCTATTGCGCACGGCATCGGGTGGGGAGAGATGGATTCTCTGGAACACTTCCACTTTCGATGAAGGGAAAGTGATCGGGATCGGTTATGACATTACCGAACGGAAACGCCAACAGAAAATCCTCGAAGACAGAACGCGGGAGTTGCATGAACGCAATACCGAGATTACCGACAGTATGAAATATGCGCAACGGATCCAGGAATCGATTTTGCCGGAATCCGATTTGCTCAAGACCTCTTTCGCCGACGGTTTCGTTTTGTATAAACCGAAAGATATCGTGAGCGGCGATTTTTGGTGGCATCATAAAAGGGAAGATTCCATTTTCATTTCGCTGGCGGATTGCACCGGACATGGTGTTCCAGGTGCGCTGATGTCGGTGATGGCGCATTCCATTTTCAAGGAAGTTTTCATCAACCGGAAAATAAATGATCCTGCAGAATTGCTGCATGAAATAGACAAGGAACTTTTTGCAACGCTGAACCGCAATCACAGCGGTGATCCCTACAAGGATGGAATGGATGTTGCGTTGTGCAGGTATGATGTGCGTACACGTGTGATGCATTATGCGGGAGCTTTCCGTCCGCTGTTCATTGTGAGAAATGGAAACGTTATCGAGATTTCGGCTTGCCGTTACCCGATAGGTTTTTATGACAACGCCGATAAACTTTTCACGACGCAGGAAATACAACTGGAAAGCGGCGATGCATGTTATATTTTTTCCGACGGTTATGCCGATCAGTTCGGCGGTGAAAAAGGGAAAAAATTGAACAAGCCACGATTCCGCGAATTGCTCCTGACGATTCAGGAAATGACAATGGATGAGCAGCGTGACTTTCTGGAATATGCGCACAACAACTGGAAGCAGAAGGAATCGCAAACGGATGATATTGCCGTGATCGGTTTCAGGATTTGAATCCGGTGATGATGTCCTTGTGGCAAAAAAATCGGGAAATGTTTTTCACACGGATTCTAAAACGCGGAAAACTTTCGGACTAGCCCCGGGCGCAACGTAAAGCCCGAAGTGTGTGTGCCTGCGTGTGGACGGACTTGCAGTGGAGCACGGGAACAGTGCAAATAAAAAGAGGAGCTGATGTGCTCCTCTTCTTTCCTGAAATCAATCTGCATTGGGTCCCACCATTTCTTAGTTATTTACGAATACTTTTTCTGTAAGCACTTCTCCGTTTGTGCAAGCG
>CAYMZV010000380.1:0-4048 GCA_964394965.1 uncultured Chryseobacterium sp. | reverse complement strand
TAAACCATGTCGTCGTGATCTTTTCGGGTAATGCTTCTATTGGTTGGAATTGTGACAACATCCAATTTGTAAATCGTCCAGAATTCCTGCGCTTCCGTTTCCGCCGTTCCAGTCATTCCGGAAAGTTTGTGATACATGCGGAAATAATTCTGCAGGGTAACTGTCGCATAAGTTTGTGTTGCCGCTTCGATCTTCACATTTTCTTTCGCTTCAATCGCCTGATGCAATCCATCGGAATATCTTCTTCCCTCGAGTACGCGACCGGTTTGCTCATCCACAATTTTCACTTTTCCGTCGGCAACGATATATTCATCATCACGTTCAAACAGGCAATAAGCCTTGAGCAATTGCTGCATGGAGTGAACGCGCTCCGATTTCACATTGTAGTCGCGGATGATTTCCTCCCTTTTCTCGGCACGTTCCTTCTCATTCGGGAATTGCTGTTCCAATTCTGAAAGTACCAATGCGAGATCGGGAAGGATGAAAAAGTTATGGTCTTCTGCAGAAGTCGCAATGAGATCGATTCCTTTTTCGGAAAGTTCAATCGTATTGTGTTTTTCATCGATCACGAAAAACAATTCCGCGTCGACCTTGTGCATTTCACGTTGATTGTCGGCGAGATAAACACCTTCTGTTTTTTGCATCAACGCACGCGCACCCTGTTCGGACAAAAATTTGATCAGCGCCTTGTTTTTCGGCAATCCGCGGTGACAACGCAACAATTTCATGCCGCACTCTTTTTCCTTCTCCTTGTCTTTTCCGATATCCGGGAATAATTTTTTTGCATCGGCGAGAATGGTGTTGATGTAACTGCGTTGTGCGCTGACAATCTTTTCGATTTTCGGTTTCAACTCATCGAACATGTGTGTATCGCCTTTCGGGGTTGGACCGGCAATGATGAGCGGTGTACGTGCATCATCAATCAACACACTGTCCACCTCATCCACGATCGCGAAATGGTGTTTGCGTTGCACCAATTCACCGGGCTCGCGCGACATGTTATCGCGGAGATAATCAAAACCGTATTCGTTGTTGGTGCCGTAAGTGATGTCGGCGAGATATGCTTTTCTTCTTGAATTGGAATTCGGTTCGTGCAAGTCGATGCAATCAACGGTGAGGCCGAGGAATTCAAAGAGAGGTCCGTTCCATTCGGCATCGCGTCGTGCGAGATAATTGTTTACGGTAACCAGATGCACACCGCGTGCAGGAAGTGCGTTGAGATAAACGGGAAGAGTTGCCACGAGGGTTTTTCCTTCACCGGTTGCCATCTCGGAAATTTTCCCCTGATGCAAAACAATTCCACCGATCAGCTGCACATCATAATGCACCATGTTCCAAGTCACTTCCTGTCCTGCAGCCATCCAGGTATTTTTCCAGATCGCTTTTTCTCCGTCAATGACAACATTCGGTTTGCGAACGGAAAGGTCACGGTCGAGATCGGTTGCCGTCACCGTGAGCTCTTTGTTTTCTGTAAATCGTCGGGCGGTTTCCTTTACAACGGCGAATGCTTCGGGAAGGATTTCGAGAAGTGCCACTTCGATTTTTTCCACTTGTTTTTTCTCAAGTGCATCAATCTCGTTATACATTTTTTCCTGTTCGTCAATATCCACACCTTCTGTTTCCGCCTGGCTTTTCAGTTGCTGGACTTTTTCCGTTTCATCGGCAATGGCTTCTGCAATGCGTTTGCGGAATTCCAGGGTCTTATTCCGGAGTTCGTCGTGACTGAGTGAAGCGTATTCCTTGAAATATTCGTTGGTAGCTGTGACGTATGGCATCACTTCCTTGACATCGCGTTCTGATTTTGAACCGCCAAAGAGTTTTGTAATCGATTTTGTTAAGGATTCAAACATGATGATGAATGTTAATGGTTTGGATTTCCTGCAAAGGAAAAATGGTCGATAAATAAAAGGAGCCAATAAAGGCGTTGGGAGAATATCCGGTTACACGGAGTTCCGTATAACCATGAATCCTATTCCCGTATCAGCCAAAAACTGAGTTCTTCCTTGAGGGAGGATTTCACAAAATTTGAAAAGACAAAATGATAACCCGACTGAATGGAAAGGAAATCGTAGTTGAAAAAATCTTTTTCGGGAGTTGTTACTCGAAAGCCTTTCAGGATAAGCTTGAAATTCTGATGCGCTGCCTTTACCTGCACCACTTCCGACTTGCGCAATTGGGAAATCACAAAACCCTTGGAGGTGAGTTGACGCGACACTTCATTCGCTTTCACCGGATCCACCCACGCAAGCATGAGCACACAACCGGCGAGTGTCACCAGAAAGGGCAAATGCGAATGTTTGGTATGGTTTTTCATTGGCTGAAAAGGAATGTGAAATTAGTCATCAAATTTCATTCCCGCATGGAATTTCTGCCAAAAGTAGGGATGATTTCAGCCGTTATGTCATTTTAGGATTGAGCCCCGGAACTTCGGGAGGGCAGAGTAGGGGAGAAATGTTCAATTGACAGACGCCGTTGTTTCCATGGATCCCAAATAAACAAGGGAACCTTGTGGGTTCCCCTGAGTTTGGTTTTTCAGCATGTTGGCAACGGAAGAGCAATCAATACTCGTCCTCATTGAAAAAGAAATCTTCCTTCGTAGGATAGTCGGGCCAGATTTCCTCAATGGTTTCGTAGGCTTCACCTTCATCTTCAATTTCCTGAAGATTTTCAATTACTTCCATAGGTGCGCCGGAACGAATGCCATAGTCGATGAGCTCCTCTTTCGTTGCAGGCCAAGGCGCGTCTTCAAGATACGATGCGAGTTCCAGGGTCCAATACATAGCACAAATTATTTAGATGATGTTATTTAAAACGTTGCAACCGTAAAATTGTTACCTGATGGCTACTGATTTTTACGGGTCATTTTTCGTGCAAAAGTATAAATATCTGAACCCGTTCGACACGCTATTGAAAATATTTTCGAATGTTTATTTTTTTGAAAATCAGTACTTTAGGAATATATCAACAAAAATGAAGTTTGGCATGGGGAAATGTGTGTGGCTTTTTAATGAAATGAGAAATTTCCAATTTGATGGAGCGGCAGGAAAGGAGTGCAGTAGCTGTATTTGGAAAACCCGGTTGTAGGATTTGAATAAAAAAAAATTTTTGACTGCCGCTGCCACTGATTTTTTCCGCCACATCCAAAATCAGACCCGCGCCTTCCAGGGAATTTCCTCCGCTCCAAGATCATCGGACATTTTTCTGGCCAGAATGAAAAAATAATCGGAAAGGCGATTGAGGTATTGAATCACGATTTCATCGACAGGGGAAAATTCGGTGAGATGGATGGCACAACGTTCCGCCCTTCGGCAAATACAACGCGTAATGTGAATGTGTGAAACAAGAGGATGACCACCCGGCAATATGAAACTTTTCATCGGTGTGAGCATTTCATTCATCATGTCGATTTCCGTTTCAAGCAAGGTGACATCTTCGCTTTTCAACTCGGGCAATTTCATGTGCGATTTTTCCGGATCGGTTGCGAGAATGCTTCCAATGGTGAATAAACGGTCCTGTATTTCGAGCAACACTTTCACCACATCTTCCTCTTCAACCGTATCACGCAATAATCCGATCCAGGAATTCAATTCATCCACCGTTCCATACGCTTCAATGCGGATATGATTTTTCGGAACACGCGTTCCCCCAATGAGGGAAGTCTGTCCTTTGTCGCCGGTCTTGGTATAGATTTTCATGGGCAAAAAATTAGGAATGGAAAACTATCTCAATTCAGGAAGTGCAACCTGACGAATGTCGTCATTGATAAAATCCTTTTCCACCAAACCGTCTTTCAGACGCACAATGCGATGCGCATATTTTGCAATGTCCTCTTCGTGTGTCACAACGATGATTGTATTTCCCGCACGGTGAATCGCTTCGAACAATCCCATGATCTCGACTGAAGTTTTTGAATCGAGGTTACCTGTCGGCTCATCGGCAAGAATGATTGCGGGAGCATTCACCAACGCACGCGCAATGGCAACACGCTGGCGCTGTCCGCCCGAAAGCTCATTCGGTTTGTGCAGCATCCGATCTTTCAACCCAACCT
>CAYMZV010000379.1:0-4056 GCA_964394965.1 uncultured Chryseobacterium sp. | reverse complement strand
CGATCACGCTTACGGCGCCCGCTGGGGCAGCCACGTATGCGTGGAGTCCGGGAGGCCAAACTACACAATCGATCAACGTGAGTACGGCAGGGTCATATTCGGTGACGATGACATCCGTTACAGGATGTACAACCACATTGACCACAAATGTCGGAATGTATCCTCAACCGATAGCTGCATTCACCCCTAATGCCGGACCATGCTCTGCCACTTATACTTTTGGAAACACAAGTTCCGTTTCTTCCGGGACTCTTTATTATCATTGGGATTTTGGTGACCCTGCGACTGCAAGCGATACCTCCAATATTGCAAGCCCTAGCTATACGTATGCGACAGCGGGAACGTATACGGTCACGTTGATCGTCTACACGGCAAGCGGATGTTCTGACACGTTAACCCAAATTGTAAATCCTGGAAATGGGGGACAAGCTGCATTCACGAGCACAACGGTTTGTCAAGGCAATGCAACACAATTTACCGATCAGTCCGTAGGGGCTTCTGCTTGGGATTGGAATTTCGGCGATCCAGCCTCAGGCCCATCCGATTCATCTCAGGTACAAAATCCAACCCACATATTTTCCGGTTCGGGAACCTATACGGTTACGTTGACGGCTCAAACCAATCCTTGCCCTTCTGTCATTACAAATGTGATTACTGTTAACCCTCCACCGACAGCTGCTTTTGTTTATAATCAGGTTTGTGGTGGACAGAGTGCAAACTTTACCAGTACGTCAACGGTTTCCCTTCCAAGTACAATAACAAGCACAAGTTGGAATTTCGGGGATCCGGCTTCGGGTGGAAACAATACTTCAACTTTGTCGAATCCGTCACATACGTTTACAAATCCTGGAACTTATACGGTAACAATTACTGTGACAACCAATAATGGATGTACACAGACATTCAACCAAACAGTAACAGTTGGTCCACCACCTGTGGCAGCTTTTGTCGCAACGACAGTTTGTACAAATTCAGCAATGCAGTTTACGAACCAATCCCTCAACACAGGAACTTATCATTGGGATTTCGGTGACCTTGCCACATTAGCTGATACATCAAACATCGTGAACCCAACTTATACATACACTGTTGCCGGAACCTACAATGTCACCCTCATCGCAAACCCCGGACCGTGTGCAGACACTTCCGTTTTGGCAGTTACGGTGGCTCCCGGACCTCAGGTACAGTTTGTTGCCCCTCAAGTTTGTCTCGGATCCAGCAGTTCATTTACCGATCAGTCAACCATCGCCCAAGGTAATATTACCGCTTGGTCATGGAACTTCGGCGATCCTTCCACATTGGCTGATACATCAAGCACTCAGAATCCGAATTATACTTACAACACAGCCGGAACATATACCGTTACGCTCACTTGAACTTCCAATAACGGATGTACGAGTACAAATACGCTTACTGTAACGGTAAATCCATTGCCAATAGCCAATTTCAATTCCACAGTGGTTTGCGCAGGAACACCAACCAATCTGCAGGATTTATCAGTTGCCTCTACGGGAACAATTACGAGTTGGAATTGGAATTTCGGAGACAATACACCGAATTCAAATGTCCAGAACCCAGTGCACACATATGCAAACGATACAACCTATAACGTAACGCTCATCGTTACAAACAGTGCCGGTTGCATTGATACGGTTGTGCTGCCTGTTGTTACTGCATCCATTCCGAATGTTGTTTTTACAGCCGATACTTTTGCAGGTTGTCCACAACTGTGCGTGAATTTTATGGATCAAACCACAATCAGTTCCGGTTCGATTACCGGCTGGACATGGAATTTCGGTGACAACAGTCCGAATTCATTTGCACAGAATCCTTCGCATTGTTACAGTCAAACGGGAACTTATACCGTTACCATGACAGCCACTTCAAATGGAGGATGTGCATCTACGCTTACAATTCCGAACATGATTACGGTTTATCCTGTTCCCCATGCAAGCTTCACCGCAACACCACAAACGACTACGATTCTCAATACCAACATTTCATTCACCGATCTGTCAACGGGAAATCCGGTCATGTGGCAATGGAATTTCGGTGATCCGAATACACTTGCAGACACTTCCAACATACAGAATCCGACCTATCAATATTCCACTGACAATGGAGACACTTATCCTGTGAACCTGATCGTGACCAATCAATTCGGGTGTGTGGATGATACTTCGATTGATGTCATTGTGGAGCCTGAATTCACGTTCTTCATTCCGAATGCATTCACCCCGAATGGGGATGGAATAAATGATTTCTTCTTCGGAACCGGAATCGGAATTACAACCTATAACATCTGGATTTTTGACCGATGGGGTAATTTGATTTTCACCACAAACGACATCAACAAGGGATGGGATGGAACCGTTCAGGGCAAGAGTGGTGGAATCTGTCAGGAAGATGTCTATGTGTGGAAAGTCGTTTTGACCGACATCCACGATAAAAAACATAAATACATCGGTCACGTTTCACTCATTAAATAACAATACTTGCATATCACCCCTCGATTGATTAAATTTGTTTTAAACCATTTCATACGGCAAACATGAAACGACTCATTACCATCTCCTTATTTGTATTTGCATGCACATTTGCATTCGCACAATACAGTCATGTTCAATTTGGTCCCAACGGAAATAAAACCGAAGAAGGCCAATACAATGCTGATCCGGGTTTGTCACCAAATGACAGCAAGGAAGTCATTGCTCAGAAAATGTCATCCATCCATAAAATCGGTACTTGGAAGTACTGGTATGAAAATGGACAACTTGTTGCCGAAGAACATTATGATATGTCAGGCAATGCTATCGGTGATTGGAAAACCTATCAGACCGATGGAGGATTGGCTTCTGAAGTGAATAAAACAACCGGTTCCGCAGTTTATTACTATCCAAACGGAACCAAATCCGAAGAGGGAACTGTCAATGTCAATAACGAGCATACCGGTGCTTGGACAGGATGGCACGACAATGGAAAAATAAATTATACGGGAAGCTGGACTGCAACAGGACAGAAAAACGGAGAATGGAAATATTACGATACCGACGGAAACATTGTTGCCACAGAACACTGGAACAATGGCGTAAAAACCAACTGAAAATAAATTCAAATGAGAAGAACGCTTTCCAAAAGAAGGCGTTTTTTTTTGCCCGAATTCGATTCCGCTGAAATGAAAAATAGGTGATTAAATTTGTCCCCGTTTCAAGTTGCAACAATTAATCTGGAAAAATCCGTGCTGAAAAAAGAACGCTTCGAAAAAGTTGTCGATTGGTTTGAGAAGAACATGCCGATTGCAGAAACGGAATTGCATTACGTGAATCCTTTTCAACTGTTGGTCGCCGTCATCCTTTCCGCCCAATGCACCGACAAGCGTGTAAACATGGTGACACCCGAATTGTTCAAACGATTTCCGGATGCGGAAACATTGGCAGCGGCATCTTCCGACGAGGTTTTTTCTTTCATCAGGAGTATCAGCTATCCGAACAACAAGGCGAAACATCTGGTGGGCATGGCAAAAATGCTGATGGATGATTTTGCAAACAGGGTTCCAGATACAATTGAAGAATTGATAAAACTTCCCGGTGTAGGAAGGAAAACCGCCAATGTGATTGTGTCTGTCGTATATGATAAACCCGCGATGGCAGTCGATACGCATGTGTTCCGTGTTTCTGCAAGAATTGGTTTGACAACAAATGCGAAAACACCTTTGCAAACGGAACAGCAATTGGTGAAATACATTCCTGAAAACAGATTGGCTGTTGCACATCATTGGTTGATCCTGCACGGACGTTACGTGTGCGTGGCGCGTAATCCCAAATGCGCGGAATGCGGCTTGAAAGGATTTTGCAAATATTATGAGAAGCATGATAACCATTAGTTGCAGTGTGTTTGTTGAAAGCTGCATTTGGGTTAACTTTAAATAATAATCGTTGTGATGGATAATCGGATTCCTTGTTTTTTTTATTTTTCGATGTACCGCGTGGATAAATTTTTGGCCGGACTGATCATTTTTCTCATTTTCCCTTTTGCTTTACACGCGCAGGAATTGTT
>CAYMZV010000378.1:0-4059 GCA_964394965.1 uncultured Chryseobacterium sp. | reverse complement strand
AGTCCATGTTGTTCCTGCATTTGTCGATTTATAAATTCCATACAAGCCGGCTTGTGTGTCAATCGTCACAGCATAAATATAATTCGGATCGGAAGGTGCAATCGCAAGTTTGATTCGTTGCACGGTTCCGGTTGCAGGAATTCCCGTTGTCAAAACCGTCCATGTCAACCCGAAATTTGTCGATTTCAAAATCGATGCGCTTCCATCATTTGAATTCAGCACCCAACCTGTCGCAGCATAAATTGTATTGGAGGTGACAGGATCCTTTTGCATGTCCCAGAACAAACCGTTATTCACATTCGTCCACGTCACACCTGCATCCGTTGAGCGATACATTCCACTTACACCGCAGGCGAGAATATTATTGCTGTTGGTCGGGTCAATGATGATTCTGCGAATGAGTGATGCATCACCTTGTGTCAATTGGAAAGTCAATCCGGTTGCATTCCATGTCAATCCTCCGTCGGTTGTCTTGTAAACACCGAGACCATAATGCGTCATTCTTTTTCTGCCGTTGAGATAAAGTCCGAAGCCGATGTATTCATAATCACAAACCGAAATGTACATTGTGTTGTCCGGATCATTCGGATCAATTGCAATGTCACTGATGCGCGTAATGGGAAGATTATCCGTGAGTGGAGTCCAGCTCGCACCGTTGTTTGTCGTTTTCCACATCCCACCTTGCGCCACACCGACGAAATAGGTATTGGCATTTGTCGGATGGAATGCAATGCAGTTGATTCTACCGATTCCATTTTCCATGTAACCGGTTTCATTGTTCGGAACGGCATTCGGGCCGACAGGATACCAAGCGGAAGATTCCATCCGTTCGGAAGAGGCAGCCTGTTTTTCATTGGCAACTTCAATTGCCGCATTGATATAATCGGTTGGATCGCCGATTTCCCCCTGCGCATTCGTGTGCATGAGCATCTCCTCTTTCCAGCGCGCAAAATATTTCCACCCTTTCACTTTTTTCAAATCAACCGTTTTCGAATAGGCGGTGAACTGCCGTTGCATTTCGGAAAATGTGATCGGCTTGTCATCAACAGGCTTGATGAATTTTTGCGCGTCCATCCGGGCAGCAACCAGAAGGAATGCAAATGCGATAATTTTTTTCATGATGTCAGGATTGGCTTGTGTGAAGAAGCATTTCAAATGTAAGTCAGTTTCTTCAAAAAAGACATGGGACGTGAGACATGAGAAAAATCGGAATTCCCGTACTCAAGGCAAAAAGCGATCGGGAAAACGTTACCCATCCCCCGAACTTTTTTTATCTCACGTCTCAAGTCTATCTTTGCATGGATTATATGAGAATCTTCGGTTACATTTTCTATCGTTACCTCTGGATAGTATTCAATACGCTGCTGGCTTATTTCTATCGGTTCCGCAGGACGAAACATGTTTCGGGTGCGGAACGGATTCCGAATGACCGTCCGGTTTTATTGTGCAGCAATCATCCGAATGCATTTATGGATGCGTTGATGTTGGGAAGTTCCATACGGAGGCGCACGTGGTTTCTTGCGCGTTCGGATGTGTTCCGGAAAAAGGCTTTGGCAAACTTCCTTTCTTTCATCGGCATCGTTCCGATTTACCGTTTGCAGGAGGGCGCGGAAAATCTCGCGAAGAACGATGAAACATTTGACCGTTGTACACAAATGCTGAAAGAGAATAAAGCCATCATGGTTTTTTCCGAAGGGCTTTGCATTCAGGAACGTCGTTTGCGGAAATTGAAAAAGGGAACAGCCAGAATCGCTTTTACGGCGGAAGAGAAAAATGATTTCAAATTGAATCTCACCATTGTTCCCGTCGGAATGAATTATTCCGCGACACCGTGGAAATTCCGCAAACCGCTTTACATAAGCATTGGCGAACCGTTTGCCGTCAATGAATATGAAAAGATTTACCGTACGGATAAAGCGCGTGCAATGAATCTTTTTACACGCGATCTGGAGAAACGGATGAAACAGCAACTTGTCGTGATTGAAAATCCGGAGAATGACAATTTGGTTGCACAGTTGGAAGAACTTTTTTTGAAAGACTGGGCGGAAGAGGAATACCGTGATCCGAAAAACCAGAATGAGACGCATCACGTTTCAAAGGAAATCGCACACTTTGTGAATGAAGTTTCCAATCGAGAAAACAGCCGATTGGTTTCCTTGCGCGAAAAAACTGCCGGCTATTTTTCCTGGTTGGAAAAAACAAGAACCCGCGATTGGGCGGTGAAGAAAAAAGCGGATGGGAAATTGAAAATGTCGAATGTGATTCTGAATTGGCTGTTTTTCATTCTTGTTTCCCCCATCTGGATTTTCGGCGTTGTCACCAATTACATTCCGTATAAAATCCCGTACCTCATTGCGCAAAAAATTGTCAAGCAGATCGAATGGCACGCTTCCGTCAACGGAACGATCGGTGTTTTTCTTTGGCAATTTTATTGGTTGGGACAGAGTCTTGCCGTCGCACTGATTTTCCGCAATTGGTATATCCTTGGTGCGTTCATGTTGCTGGTCCCAATCACAGGAATGTTCGCGCAAGGAATTTGGGTGATGATGAAAAGGACTTCCGGTCAGGCGAAATTGTTGCGTGCGGAAAAAAAACAGGGCAGGGTAATGGACGAGATGATGAAAAGGAGAACTGAAATTGTGAACGAGGCGATTGACCTGAAAGCGAAATACCGTTTGGTGGAATGACTCCGGAAATCAAGTTGCCTTATTCAATTTGAAAACTTAATGGCAATTGTCAATCGGGAATGTATCTTTTCCGGATTGCCGTTATTATGAGAGTAAATCCCATCGCCATGAAAACGCTTCTGATTTTCCTGATTGCCGCAACGATTTCAGTGCAATTGACTGCGCAAGCCGCATTGACTGTTTCGGTTGACATACAATACCGGATTGATCCGACCGATAGCCTGAAAAAGTCGTCTCCGTTTTTCCTTTCCCGATTGAACAATTCATTTTCGACAAACGATGTCGGACGAATGCTCGACATGACGGCAAGCAGGATTTTGCAAATCACAAGTTCGGGCGACAGTCTTCAAATCATTCAGCCGTATTCCGTGGGCACCGTTTTTTCTACGGGAACAAAAATTGTGGATTGCAGGAAATATAAGCCGATGGATTTCCAAACACCTTCGAATGAAATGCAAACGCAACCTTCGTGGATGAATTATTATGAAGCGGATTATTTCCGTCGCAAGGGATTCGATGCCGTGTCGGATAACCTGATGGTTTTGCAGGATAAAAAAATCGTTTGTTCGGTCGATACATCAATGGTTGAAAAGAAAGGCAAATCCATCCTGAAGCTGAACTACAATTACCTCGATCCGAAAGCCGCTTCCACTTTTTTCATTGAGAATTGGAAGTTCGATCCGTCGCAAGGACATTTTGAAAAGACGGTTAAATATTATGGTTATTTCGAGCCCAAATTCGATATGCAGGGAGAGTGGATCGGACGCAGTCCCGTTTTTGGAATTGCGAATAATGAGGTAAAAGAAACGCAACCGACAAGGCTGACGCTGTTGAAGAAAAATGTGGTATGCGATGTTGCCATTCATTGGCCGGAACAAATGATGGTGAATGATACAGCCATTCAGAAATATTCCGGAGCGGATGCGGTGGAGTATCTCAATTCCCCGGATGGGAATATTCCCGAAGCGGACCGTGCAAAATTCCTTGCGGCAATTTTTTCATTCGCATTCAGCCACACCGAAAATGTTTTTTCGGAATCGAACATGAAAGTCGATTCGCTCGATAAATTCTCCGAGCCCATTCGATTGCAATCGGAGTTTTCAAAAACAGATTCCCTGGAGACCGGAAATGACAAGGAATCCAATGATCCCCAATTCCGTATCATCACCTCATTCAATAATCTATACGATGTTTATGCGTTGCGTTTTTATGAAGACTGGTATTATGATGCAACGGATTTCACAATGAAAAAGATCGTCCGCGGTGTTGGAATCATTCTTTTGGATATAACGAATATCGGTGAACCTGTCATTCGCGATTCGGGAATTTACATCAGGATGAATTGAGCAACCGGAAAAAAGATTTTAATTGT
>CAYMZV010000377.1:0-4059 GCA_964394965.1 uncultured Chryseobacterium sp. | reverse complement strand
GTACGATGAGTCCCGGAATTGATGCGGCCTTTTTGTTTGGAGGCGACCATGAACATGAATTGTTCTTGAAGGCAAATTATAATTTCATGTTCGGGAAAAGTGAATTTGCAAATGCAAAAACATTCAACGCATTTTCTTTTACGGTTGGCTTAAGGCTTGAGAGGCAATAGCTTTCCAATTTCACTCATCGTTCATCAAACGTCATCCATCCGTCCCGGATTTCCTGTCGTCTAATTCTTCTTTCGGCTATCCATCTGCAAATTACTTTTGCTGCCGTCTCCCGAAAATCCGGGATTTATTTTCAGACCGATGCAAACGTACAGAAGTTCCATTCTCCCGGTGGTTGCAATTTTCCTCACGATCATGACCATGTCATACAGTGCATGCCATGAAAGCAAGGCGGAATCAAAACCTTACAGCGGCGCCATTGAATTGAAAGAGGAGATCACCAATTTTGAAAACGCGCTGAAGGAATTGAAATCCGTTCACGACCAACATGTAAAGGATTACAGTGCGGAAATGGGTTGCAATGGAAACAGCAAGGCGCTCGGCATCATCAGTTACCACAATGAATTGCTTGAATTCCTCAATCATAAATTGGAATACCACAAACTCCAATTCATCCAGGCCGACACTTCCGATCAGGAACGGAATAAAAAACAATTGGCGGAATTGAAAAAGGATTTTGAATTGCTGCAAGCCGATGGACAGGAAATCAGGACCGGTTTGGATAATTACCCCCCAACCCACGTCACGAAATGATGATCCTGCTCCAAAAGCCTGCAAACAAAAAAAGAGGACGGATATAAGTTTTCATGGGTTTGTTACCCGTTCTCCCATGAAAAGCTCTGCGAATAGCGGGGCTTTTTCATTTCGTACCTTTGCCAAATGAAACGCGGAAAAAGGTCGAGACCCCTGTTTTTATTTTATGTGCTTGTTGTTTATGTTTTCATCCAATTCGGATGGTGGACTTATCTGCTCATTCGCCAGAACAATGAAATAAATGTGTTACAGAAACAGGTACTCGAGCTGCAGGCAAATGCAGAACCCGCACTCATGGATACGGGCGAATTGGTGAAATCGGAAAATCTTTTGCAGGATAAACTCCACAAACAGTGGGTGATGATTTTCGGCGAAGGATCCGTTTTCCTGATTTTACTCCTGCTTGGAATTTTACGTACGCGAAACAGTTTCAACAAGGAAGCTGCACTCGCCACACAACAGAAAAATTTTCTTTTGTCCGTCACACACGAACTGAAATCGCCACTCGCTTCTGTTCGCCTGCAATTGGAAACGATCCAGAAACGTGCGCTTCCAAAAGAAAAACAGGATGAGGTTTTGGCAAATGCAATTGAAGACACCGATCGCCTGAATGCGCTGGTGGAAAATATCCTGTTCGCCGCACGCATCGACAATCATTCGTATGTGCTCAACAAGGAAAAGGGAAATCTTTCGGACGAAGTGAATGGACTTTGCGAAAAGGCGGCTGTCGGATTTGCACGACATCACAAACTGAAAACGGATATTTCCGAAAACATTTTCACGGCATTCGACAGGATGGGATTTCATTCCGTATTTGTTAACCTGTTGGAGAATGCCGTAAAATATTCAACGACAGGAACGGAAGTGAACGTGACATTGAAAAAAAACAATGATGCCATTCTCCTTTCAGTTGCCGACCGCGGACCTGGGATTTCCAATGAGGAAAAGGAAAATGTTTTCCAACGGTTTTATAGGATCGGCAATGAGGAAACACGTTCAACCAAAGGAACAGGTCTCGGATTATACATTGTACATTCACTGATCGAAGAACACGGTTGGTCCATAAAAATTCTCGACCATTCCGGTGGAGGAACCATTTTTGAAATTACAATTCCAAATTCATGAAAACGAACAAAGCAGTATTGATCATTCTCGACGGTTGGGGAATCGGTGACGGAACAAAAGCGGATGCCATTGCAAATGCGAAAACACCTTTCTACAAATCGCTTCTCGCAAATTATCCGCACAGCACCCTGAAAACTTCGGGAGAGGATGTCGGTCTTCCCGACGGACAAATGGGGAATTCGGAAGTGGGCCATTTGAATATCGGAGCGGGCCGTGTGGTGTATCAGGATCTGGTGAAAATAAATCTTGCCTGCAGGAATAATTCCATTGACACACATCCTGTCCTGATCGACACATTCAATTATGCGAAACAGAATAAAAAATCGCTTCACCTGATTGGATTGGTCTCCGACGGCGGAGTGCATTCTTCACAGGATCATTTGCATCATCTGTTGAGCGTAGCGAAAAAAAACAATATTGAAAATGTTTTTGTTCATGCGTTCACCGATGGAAGGGATACGGATCCGAAAAGCGGTTTGGGGTTTCTTGAAAAATTAATCGCGCACATGAATGCAAGTACGGGCAAGCTTGCGAGCATCACGGGACGTTATTATGCGATGGACCGCGATAAGCGTTGGGAGCGCGTGAAGATCGCTTACGATGCAATGGTAAATGGAATCGGCAAAAAATCTTCGGATGCGTTGAAGGCAATTTCGGAATCGTATGCCGAGGAAGTGACGGATGAATTCATCAAGCCGATCGTCATGACGAATGCGGATGGCTCTCCTGTTGCAACCATCAAGGAGGGTGATGCGGTATTGTGTTTTAATTTCCGCACCGACCGATGCCGTGAAATCACCACCGTACTCACGCAGAAAGATTTTCCGGAACAGGGAATGAAAACAATCCCGTTGCATTATGTGACCATGACGAATTACGATCACAGTTTCAAGCATGTGCTTGTGATTTATGACAAGGATGATTTGAAAAATACAATCGGGGAAGTGATTGCAAAAGCGAACCGGAAACAAATCAGGATTGCCGAAACGGAAAAATATCCGCACGTCACTTTCTTTTTTTCGGGTGGAAGGGAAAATGAATTTTCGGGAGAGACAAGGATCATGATTCCATCGCAAAAGGTGGCGACGTATGATTTGAAACCGGAGATGAGTGCGAATGAAGTGGCGGACGCAATTGTTCCCGAATTGGAAAATGGAAATCCGGATTTTGTCTGTTTGAATTTTGCGAATGCCGACATGGTTGGCCACACCGGCGTTTATCCTGCGGTGATCAAGGCAGTGGAAACGGTTGATGCATGTTTGCAAAAAGTGGTGGAAGCCGGATTGAAAAAAAATTATTCCTTCATCATCATCGCCGACCACGGAAATGCGGATTACATGATCAATCCCGATGGATCAGCGAATACGGCGCACACAAAAAATCCGGTTCCGTGCATCCTGATCGATTCGCATTACAAAAAAGTAAAAGACGGACGATTGGCCGATCTCGCCCCAACGTTATTGACGTTGATGGGAATAACAATTCCGGAAGAGATGACAGGAAAAGTTTTGGTGGACTGAAATTATCATTGTAAAACATTCTTGAAATTGAAGTTGTGAGTTCACACCATTTCAATTTTCACAAACCATTTTCAGAGACGGATTTCTGTTTGGCATCCCTTTTGTCATTTCAGTTTAAAATTGTTTCTTTGGCAACCTCCAAAAATCAACCCAATCCCCTATGAAAAAAATCATACTCGCCCTGTTTTCCATTTTTCTTTTCCTGAATGATGGACAAGCGCAAAACTGTACGAATCCGGTCAATCACATGATTTTCCAGAATGAGTTCAACCAGATTGCCATTCAACAGACGAATCAGAATAAACTCAACATGGCCATTCAATTCGTCAATTCAAATTGCCTGTTGTCTGAACAGGTGAAAAAAATTGCGCAACTGTTTACCGATGACGCTTTCCGACTTGATTTTTGCGAAGCCGCTTATGCCCATACTGCCGATCCTGCGAATTATTATGATGTGTATGATGCGTTCACCGCTTTTTCATTTGCATTCCGACTGAACGATTTTATCCATGCACAAGGCAATGTTATTGTTCAAACAAACACATCGACCAATACACCGCCTGTTGCAACCACTCCGGTTTTTCCGAATGTCGCTTATCCTTCGAGTATGAATTACGCTGGGAAAAAAGGTTGTGCGGGTCCTGTGCTGAAC
>CAYMZV010000376.1:0-4070 GCA_964394965.1 uncultured Chryseobacterium sp. | reverse complement strand
TGACCACCGTACTAAATCTTCTGCGATAAAAAAACAATCGCCTCAAGCTTTGCAGGTCCGAAACGATAATAAAATTCAATGGTGATACCCGAGGAACAAAAAAAAGACAGTCAACCCCGACGCACAAGTTTCATTGGGTTTTAACGCGACAGCGCAACGTTTAAAGAATCGACTGTCGAAATGGGGTGAAGCTTCTCCCTAAACGCAATCGATTTTCAAGGGTGTGATTTTACCGTTAAATGCAAAACCCTTTTTTGATTGAAAGGGTAGAAATAATAAATTTGTGAAAAGCGCATTCTGACCACACTAGCCGCCAGTTTTCATTCATGACTACCATCTCCCAAAGAGAAATCATTGATGGTCTCAACATTTCGGCCTTTGAACTGAACAGAAAGGATCCGAAGAAAGCGATTGAGTTGAGCCGCGAAGCCATGCAATTGGCTGAAGCGGCGTCGTACATTCCCGGAAAGGCGCAGGCCCTTCTTACATTGGGAATTTCGAATGTTTGGATTTCAAATAACGAAGAGGCTTTTACAAATTCCATTTTGGCAAACCAACTTTTCTCCGAACTCGGCGATAAGATCAGTCAGGCCAAAGTCGCTTACAATATCGGGACCAACTTTTTTTACCTGTCCGATTACGACAATGCTTTCCGTTATTATTCCCAATGTTACCAATTGAATGAGGAAGCCGGCCATGAGAGTGGTATTGCCGAAGGGCTCAATGGTTTGGGCACCGTTTATTATACGATTGAGCAAAATGAAAAGGCTTTGGAAGTGCTTCTGCGCGCAAAACAAATGGGAGAACAGAGCGGGGAATACAATTTGCTCGCAAGAATTCTGGATGGTTTGGGTGAAGCCTGTTATAATTTGGGCCGATTTGAAGAGGCGCTTGAAAAATATTTCGGCTGTCTCGATGCGTTGCGCAAAGGTGACGCCGCACTGCAAGTCGAATCGTATGCCTTGGATGGAATCGGGCGCAGTTATACAGGGCTCGGCGAGTTCAAAAAGGCATTTGATTATTATGAGGCGAGTTTGAAAATCAGGAGGGAAATAGGTTTCCGTGTGGGGGAATCGGCGTCAATGACGAATATGGGAAAGTTGTTGCTGAAAATGGGAAAGCCCGAAGAGGCGAATGCACATTTATTGACAGCCCTGGAAATTGCCGGTGAAATCAATTCGCGTGAAGGCATTTATCAGGCGGGCGAAGCGCTTGCAGGATTGGGAGAGAAAATCGCCGACTTTGAAATGGCGCTGAAATACTATAAGATATTTCACGAAGCGAAAGAAAAAGTGCGTGACGAAAAATCGCGGCAGCGGAGCAAAAGCATTGAGATGCAATTCAAGATGGAGCAGGCGGAAAGCGAAAGGAAATTGCTTGAAAAGAAGAACAGCGAATTGCAATCTTACTTTAACGACGTGGTCCAGCTAAGTGAAATCGGACAAAAAATCACCAGCAGTTTGTCCGTCGATGAGATTGTGGAAACCGTTTATGAGAACGTGAATCGGCTGATGGATGCAACCGGTTTCGGAATAGGCTTGCTTGAACCCGATGGGAAGACACTTGTTTTTCCGGTATATGTGGAAGACGGGGAATGGATGAAAATGATCCGCTATGACCTGCAGGATAAAAACAGGCTTGCCGTTTGGTGCCTTGAAAACGGAGAGGAGATTTTCATCAATCATTTTCCGACCGAAGTCAACCGTTATATACAGAAAGTCCAGAAACCGCTGGCGGGAAAACAGATTTCATCGCTCATTTATCTTCCGCTTTTGGTGAAAGGGAAAGTGCTGGGTGTAATCACGGTTCAGAGTTTCAATGCGAACGCTTACAATGTTTATCACCTGAACATGTTGCGGAGTATCGGTGTGAATGCCTCGATCGCACTCGAGAATGCAATGCTGTACCGGAATGTGGAAGCGACGGTTCTTGAGCGCACGCATGAAGTGGTGGCCAAAAAAGAGGAAGTGGAACGCGCGTATGAAAATACACGTTTGCTCAGCGAGATTGGGCAGCAATTGACTTCTGCAATTACTTTCGAAGCCATTTTTTCAAAGCTTCATGAATCCGTCAATCGCTTGATGGATGCAGCATGTTTCGGGGTGCGCATTTATCATCCCGAAAGGAATGAAGTCGAATATAAATTCGAAATGGAAAATGATGAACGATTGTCTCCGATGGTCGTTTCGATGGAAGATCGCGACAATTATTCCGTTTGGTGCGTAAGCAACAAGAAAGAGATTTTCATCAACGACAATCTGCTTGAATATTCGAAATACACCAAACAGATTCGTGTGGTGGATGGCGAAATGCCCCACTCGCTTATTTTCTTTCCGCTCATGATCGGTGAGAAAGTGTTGGGAGTGATTACCGTACAAAGTTTCAAGAGAAATGCATATAAACCCTATCATCTTGACATTCTGAAAACGCTTGCCTCTTATACCGCAATCGCTTTTGAAAATGCAAACCTTTATGAAAGTCTTGAGGATAAGGTAAAGGAACGTACCGCCGAAGTCATGCGTCAAAAGGAAGTGATTGAGGAGAAGAACAAGGACATTACCGACAGCATCAAGTACGCAAAAAAAATCCAGCAGGCCATTCTTCCCGCCAATCAGGAAATCCTCAAGGACCTTCCCCAAAGTTTTATTTTTTACAAGCCGAAAGACATTGTCAGTGGCGATTTTTATTGGTACGCTTCCCTTGGCGACAATGTTGTTTTTGCAGTTGCAGATTGTACCGGTCATGGCGTGCCCGGCGCTTTCATGTCGGCCATTTGCAACGACTTGATGAATCAGGTCATACGCGATGGACGTGTAACAAGTCCCGGAATGGCTTTGCAATTGTTGGACATAAAGTTGAGGCAGTTGCTCAACAAGAGTGCGGAGAAAGGCGCCAATGATGGAATGGACATCGCATTGTGCACATTGAATATCCGAACAAATGTGTTGCAGTATTCCGGCGCACACCGTCCTTTGCTCGTCATGAGAAATGGCGAAGCGATGGAATTCAGGGCCGACCGGCACTCCATTGGAGGTTACAACACAGGGCGAAAACAGTTTACCGATCATGAAATCGCCTTGCAAAAAAATGATATCCTTTACCTGTTTACCGATGGCTACACCGACCAGTTCGGCGGACCGAAAGGCAAAAAATTCAAATACAGCAAACTGAAAGAGTTGTTGGTCGAGATTGAAAGCCTCGCTCTCGAAGAACAGTATAAATTGCTGGACGAATCAATTGAAGGATGGAGAAAAGACCATGAACAGGTCGATGACATTCTTCTGTTTGGAGTAAGAATTTGAGAATGGAAATAAAATACAAACGAAATCACATTACCGTTTCTTCTCCCAAGTCAGGCGATTCCCTGAAAGGATTTCGTTGTGCCTTTATGGTTTTGTTTGTTTTCGCTTTTCCCTTTTTCATTTTTGCCGGATCGAACAACAAGATTGATTCACTTGAACGCGTCCTTCAACAGACAAAAACCGATTCCGCACGTGCGCGCATCATGGTGTACATCGCCGATGCAACGCAAGGAACCCAACCTGCCACATCCATTGCAATGGCGGATTCCGCCCTGCAAATCACACGCGAGAAAGGGCCTGATGATACGCATGCGCGCGCGGCTTCCATTCTTGGAAATGTTTACAATGCAAAAGGCATGTACCAATTGGCATTGAAATATTTTATTGAATCGCTCGGACTGTTCGACAAATTGGGGAATAAGCGCGCCATGGCCAATGCACGCAACTCCATCGGGAACACTTATTTCGGTACGAAAGATTACGACAAGGCATTTCAGTTTTTTTCCGAAAGCAACAAGATCGCTTCCGAGTCGGGCAACGAATTCATGGTTGGAATTACCGATGTGGGCATAAGCAATGTGATGGTGGCGCAAAAACAATTGAACGACGGACTCAATTACCTTCTCAAGGCAAAGGAAATTTTTACACAGCAAAAAAGGGAAGACCTCATTGCCGCCGTGCAAACCAACATTGGCGGAATTTATGTGCAGCTTGGCCAATATGATTCGGCCGAGAAAGTCCTCGGTGAGGCACTTGCATTTCACAAGA
>CAYMZV010000375.1:0-4086 GCA_964394965.1 uncultured Chryseobacterium sp. | reverse complement strand
CCTGTTTGTTTTACGGACCTCCGGGAACCGGTAAATCGCTTACGGCAAAACTGATCGGCAAACATTATGGAAAAGATGTTTTCAGGATCGACCTCTCGATGATTGTTTCAAAATACATCGGGGAAACGGAAAAAAATCTCGCCCGTCTTTTTGACCGTGCAGAAAACAAGGACTGGATTCTTTTTTTCGACGAGGCGGATTCGCTATTCGGAAAACGAACCGGAATCAGTGATTCAAAAGACAAATGGGCAAATCTTGAAATGTCTTACCTGTTGCAACGGATGGAAGAATATCAGGGCTTATGCATCCTTGCATCAAACCTCAAGGCGAATATTGATCCTGCAATGACAAGACGTTTTCAGGCATTGATCAATTTCCCATGGCCATCAAAAGCGGAACGTGCAATGTTGTGGGAAAAAATCCTGCCTCCCGGATTCAGCTATCCTGAAAAAATCAGTTTTGAAAAACTCGCCCAATATGATTTCAGTGGAGCCAGCATTGCGAATGTCTTGAAGTCTTCGTGTACCAAAGCGGCCAAGCGCGGTGATTATATTCTCAATGTGGAAGACATCAGCCGTTTCATTCACATTGAATATGCAAAGGAAAGCAGAACACCCTGATTTTGTTGCAGTCATTTTCCATTCATGTGAAAACAGTTGGACGGAAAAATGAAAGGCGACTCGAGAAAAAATAATTGATAAATATTTGCAATTGAAAATGGCCAAGAAAGAAAAAGATACCGCTTATCTCAAGCACGACGAAAGCGAACACATGGATTTATTGTGGCGTCTTCGCGATGAGGCGATGTGGAAAGAGGAGATGCTTCCCGGCATTCAGCGGAAAATCGAGAATGGAGTGCAACTGAGCCGTTCGGAGGAAATGGATCTTCACCAATATGGGGAATTCCAGCAAAAGCAAAAATTGTTTGCGAAGCCTTCCCGAAATGGACAACAGGATCAAACGGGCAATCTGCAAATCAGCCAGCCGGATGATGTGCATGAAAAAGAGGCGGATGCGGTTGCGAAAAAAGTGGTGAGTGGGGATGATGCGAATGCCAGTCAATTGACTTCAGCAAACAATTCAGTGCAATCGAAATCTGAAAATGGTGAAAGCAATGTGACTTCTGAATTCCAGACAAAATTGGAGAGCAGCAAAGGCAGCGGACAATCATTGCCGGAAAATGTGCAGCAGGACATTGGCGGGAAAATGGGAGCGGATTTGAGCGACGTGAAAATCCACACAGGAAGTGAAGCAAGCGACATGAGTGAGAACATCAATGCGAAGGCATTCACGCATGGTCAGGATATTTATTTCAAGGAGGGGAATTACAATCCGGAATCGAAAGACGGTAAAGAACTGCTGGCGCATGAGTTGACGCATACGGTGCAGCAAGGTAGTGATAAAGTACAACCCAAGATTCAGCCCAAAGGAGGAGGTGGTGATGATAAGACTCCAGAATTGGAAGACTGGGTTCAAGAGTTTATTGATTACAAAGAAGCCAAACCTAAGAAGGGCGAGAAAGCGGCAGTAGCTCCAAAATTAAATGCTGATAGTATAAAAATCATAAAGGAGAAACGAGCAGCCAACGATCATTCCGATTTATTGAAGACAGTTTCTTATAACGGAAGCAAAGGGGTGCAATACCTTGGAACCAATATCAAAGAAGAAGTTGAAGAAGACGGCAAAAAAACCATGAAGGACCGTAAACCTAAAGAGATCAGGGATGCGGAAATTAATATTAAGGATAAGGAAAAGGCAATAAAAGAAGAAAAAGACGAGACAAAAAAGGCTGCTTTGACCAAGGAAAAAGCAGAAATGGAAAAAAAGAAAAATGTTCTGGACACGGTTTGGAAAGAGTTGGCTTCCGAAGGAGGATTATCATCCGTCATGACTTATGACAATCAAATATTCACCTATGGAAAAGGTTTTGGGGCTGCACAAGGATCATTCCCCGGTGTTTTGAAAAATTTTGTGCAAACGGAAGAAAAGCAGGACAAGTACTCTAAAATGCTGAAAGATGTAGGGGTGTATTTTTATAAAGATGAAATGATTGCTGTTGACATCTCAGATGGTTCTATCAAGGAAGGGAAGGAAGCTGCAAAAATAATTGGCGATGAAGAGAAGCCTGATTCAAAGAAAGGGTTGTTGAGTTTCTTCATTGAGCTAGGTGAAGCAGAAGATACAAAAGTTGACATGTTGAATGCGCAATGGAAAACATTGCGTGATGATGCTGGAAAGATTCCGGATTACGCATGGGATTGGCCACTTGAGGGAATTGCATTTGTTGCTCACTTGTCGCATTGGCAAGCTGCTGTTTCTTGGGAAAAGAAAAAGAGTGGTAAAAATGATATCTCATATGAAAAAACCAAAGGGGATATTAATAAAATACTTATTCAATTCATATTGAATTTAAAGTCTGTTGTGACCGGCAATAGCGAAGACGATGGAACTTATTTCAAGACCAGGCCAAACGGAGCCGTCATATTCTTTTATGATAACGTGATGGCGCATCTCGCTCCAATCGGAAAAGGTGCAGGAAAACCCAGCATTGGAAATACAAAACTTGAAGAGGAGGCCTATAAATGTGATTCTGTATTGGTGGATGCCTATCCCGATAAAATCACGAATGCTCAAAATTATTTTTTTATTCCCAATAAGGATAGGTCGAGTTATTACGTTTTGCCGAGTTCGATTGAAATGAGTGTTTCAACGGCAAAAACGAATTTTGCAGCTTTTGCAGACGAGATAAAAAAGAAAGAAAACCCATATGGAAGTGTATTTGATGGTTTCAAAAATTCTTCAATGAAGGATTTCATTGAAAATAATTATTTCAAATCCAAACCGAATTTCATGTTGAATAAATACAGCCCTGCAACCATTAGGGCACTGTATAATATGTTCGGAGATGCAAAATCAGGAAAATCATACACGGAAAAGGCAGGGCCTTCGGCAAATAAAATCAAGGTTGCAATGCTTGTGGCTTTAGACCTGAGCGAACATGGAATTACATTGCAAAATGATTATGCAACATTGCGGAGTAATTTGTTATCGAAAAATGAAGATGTAAAGAAAGCAGCTAAAAAGAAATTGAAGACTTTATACGACGCTGGATCAACTGTCACTTCAAAGACAGAATACCAATCCCTTTCCGATGATGATGACAAGATGTACATTGATAAATTCTTGAAAGATCCGGATGAAAAAAAAATAGAGCAGAAAGGTATTAAGGAAGCTGACAAGAAAAATGTGCCGCAGAAAAAATCCCTCGACGTCAGCCAGTCAAATGACCCGTTGGAAAAAGAAGCTGATGATGTTGCTAAGAAAATTGTAAACAACGAGGCTTCACAAATAGGAATCGGTAGTGATAAAATACAACGAAAGATTCAAAAGAAAGGAGGAGGTGGCGGAGGAAATGATATTGCTGATCCTTATACAGTAACAATAGACGGCAATTCGATCAAGGTGACGCTTACCTACGACAATGGCAAAACCCAAGCGACAAAACAAAGCAGCATTGCAATTAAAACAAGCCGTGATTATTTGGTGGGGCACTACAACTGGAATGGAATGATTCACATCATGAAATTCCTCGATGGGGAATACAACGCTCCGGATGACGATTTTGTATACACATATCCTACAACTGTCAAGGGGAATCTTGGTGATGACAAGATTGTCATACCCGATGAGGGAATCAAATATTTGGTGAAGCGACAAGCGAAGGCGGCAACAGATGGAGTGACAATTACAACTGCCAACGTAGATTCAATACTTAAAAAGATCAACGGCAATGCCGACAACAGTTTTGCAAAAATCATGGGCTATGCAGATTCAAAAGCCCTTATGGATGAAAGCACCAACACCTCTACAAAAGATTCGGACAACAAGGATATTCCTGCACTTGATTTTTCAAAAGATGAGGCTACACTTTATGATACGCTCAGGAGTTTAGTGATGGCTCGTTATGGTTTATGGAGCGATGTGGACAAAGTCATCAATATAGTTGCTGTCAGAAGAAAGTTGGGGGATAAGGAAACAGATACCAATCAATCCGTTTTCAACGATACGATTTCCATTTGTTGGAAG
>CAYMZV010000374.1:0-4109 GCA_964394965.1 uncultured Chryseobacterium sp. | reverse complement strand
TTACCGGCGACAGTTGTTTGTTGGTGGAAGTGGAGAAACAATACATTGCAGGCAGGGGAGGGATTTTCAAATTGAACCCGCGACGCGCTCCGGAAAATTGTGTGGATTGGTATTTTCCAACGGGCGATTTGCATTTTGCGGATTGGGAAGGCGGTGTTGTTGGAAGTGTTGCCGTGAACGATTTGTATAACGATGGGAGTTTTCCGCATCTCGCCGCATTTACAGGAATTGATGGAAACCTGAATGTGGTGTGTTATGACAAGATAAATCCGGATTCACTTGCAGTTGGTCCGGATGGAAAAACAAAATATCCGTGTCCGGTTTTGCAATTCCGCGATCACATCGGCTCGTCCATTTCCACACCGATTTTTGTACAGCATAAATTGATTGCTGCGGGTTATCATGGCATCAATATTTTCGAATTTGACCGAGATGGGAATTTTTCACTGCAAGACAATTGGGCGGGAAATTTTGAAGCAAGTCCGGTGGCGGATCAGGGAAGGATTTATATTGCTTCGCGTGATGGGTTTCTTTATTGCTTTGGAGACACATCGAAACGTGAAAATTCAAAAAAAGAAAATATCGCTATTGAAAAAGTGGTTGTCAAAAAGGAAATCGCTTATTCTGCAAAAGCAAAAAATGCGTGCCGGTTTGATTTGATTTTCCATTCTGAAAAAAGAATGGCTCGAACATCGATTTGCAAAAACGGATTCCCATTCTCCATAATTCTGCAGCCGAAAAAACAAATTGAAAATACTTCAGTTGTAACCGTCACTGCCGGGAAAAAGGGAATTCCAAAAACAATCGACAACCGGCATCCTACAACCGAAAACGTAAAACCGAAAGCGGGAAATTTCAACTTGATCACCGGAGTTTTCAAGTCGAAAGAAAATGCGGAGCGTAATTTGAAATTGTGGAAGAGCAGGGGAATGGATGCAATACTTTTTGTTTCGCCGAAAGGGATGAATTACATTTCCATTGCACAAGGCATGACTGCAGATGAATTGGGAAATGAAATGCAGAAAGTGAAGCAACTTTATGATTGTGATGCTTGGATATTTGAAAACAAATAAGCGGATCTTATTTCCTTGTTTTTTGAGAATTTACCGGAACAATTTTCTAAGGTGATTTTAATCGGGGAAATTGCATTCGGGTTTCCTGTATTGGCGTATCTTGGCAATGGCAGATACGATTTTATTATGAGCAACCAGCCCCACCGCAAGGTTCCGTTTTCATTACGGTTCAAATACGGCTATTACCAATTCTTCGATCATTTTTTTGGACGTGAGCGATTTTTCCGTTGGACAAGACGCGGGAGAAAAAGATTTTATGAAAAGCTGGAAAAGCATTTGAAAAAAGGCGGGCCCGGAAGGGAAATTCCTGTTGAACGCGTAACCGACATTTCCAAAGAGGATTTCATAAACAAATATGTGAAGAAGGGAATTCCCGTTATCATAACCGGCGCTGCCAAGAATTGGAAAGCCTGCAACGAATGGTCGCTGGAATATTTCAAGAACCTGCATGGAAAAGACAAGGTTGTTTTCATGGATCAAACCGACATTTCAAAAAACGGTTATGAAGACACCACATTGGGTCAGGTGATTGATGACATTCGTGGAGGCAAAGGGAAATATTACCGCTTTTATCCCCTGCTGGAAAAACATCCGGAGCATTTGATGGATTTTGACATCAAGTGGTTGCGTGCGCGGCGTTTGAAAAGGAGTTTCGGTGAAGCGTTTCATGTTTTCATCAGCGGCAAAGGCGGATTCACTCCCATTCACAATGCCAGTACCCCGAATATTTTTGTGCAGTGTTACGGTGAAAAAAAATGGGTGATGTATCCGACAGAATATTTTTGTGTCATTGACCCCGCGCCTGCACGCAACATGTATCGCAGTGCGCCCATACGGAATGGAATCGATTTCAATTCATTCGAAAAAAACTACAAGGATTATCCGCTTTACCAATGGGTCGACAGCTACACTGTTCATCTGAAAGCCGGAGATGTTTTTTACAATCCGCCTTTCATGTGGCACACGATTCAAAATCCAACAGACAGTATCGGTGTTGGGTACCGTTATTTTGCACCACTGCATTCTTATCGTATGCTTCCGCTTTATTATTTCCTCGAATTGTTCGCTTTCAATCCGCCGATCTGGGTTTCATACAGGAATTATGCCGATCTCAACCTGATTCATTTGGCCGAAACCGGACAGCTTGAAGAGTATTTGAAGAAAACGGGAAAGGCAAAGCTGACTTCTACGGTTGAATAAATATGCATTCGATTACCGCCCAGGAAAATCTCCGCAAACGCGGGGATTTTTTTTATCCTGTTGGTTATGAAATATTTTACTTTTTTAAATAATTGCTTACTGTAAAAAAATCGTCATTTTGGATCGTTTTATTTATTGATTTCCAATTGGTTGAATGAAATGCCACACTCTTTTTTTTCGGACAAAACCGAAAATTTGTCCCTGATTTTCATGTTTTCATTGACGAACTTTAAACGGGATAAAAAATATTTTCCCAACCCTAAGCCAAACGGAAAAGACAAATGCAATTCCCCGACAGGAACAAATTCTTTTTTCCCTTTTCAATTTTCCCTGCACGTTAATTTTTTCTGACAACCATTTTCATGAAGCCAACGATAATCAATAGGAAATTTTCTTCCCGCCGATTCTCCATTATGTTTTTGACGGTACTCGTGCTGATAGGAATCGGATGCATTTATTATTTTTTCTATCTCAACAACCGTGAAGCGGAACTTGATCGGTTGTATTACCAAGGCATGCAACAAATCCAGACGAATATTTCCTCGAGCATCGATGGGCATGCAACAATGGTTGAAGGCTATGCGAATGTTGCCTCGAGCAGGATCGAAAAGGTCTGGCAAAAGAAGGAGAAATATACGGATGCCAAAGCGGTGAATTGGATCGATTCGCTGAACAACGAAAGGAGAGCGCCATGGGAAGAGGAGCATGCCGGTTTGATGTTTGACACGATTACAACAGCGACACAGAGGAATGAAAGTTGTGTAATCAGGAACGAATGGTCTTCCGATACGCTATTCAGTTTTATCGGCACTGTCAGGAAGCCGTTTCCATTATCAATCAAATTCAATATCCAACTCCGGTCGCTTATCGGCAATGTCTTATCCACTGATATTTTTGATGAGTTCGTGATTGTGAAAAACGGAAAAGTTGTCGATGAAACTTTTTCGTTGGGTGCCTCGGTTTTGAAACTGGATACGCTTTTCAATTTGCATCAGGATGGAAAGCCATCGAGTGTCCCTGTCATTTCATCTTCCGGAAATGATTTCCGCTGTTACATCCAATCCTTTAAAATCAGCGGACAGGATGATTGGAAAATCATTGGATTGATTTCTTCCCCAAAGTTCACGGCATCGAAACAAAGTGTTCCGATGAATGAACGTTTTATCGTTTTCATATTTCTCGTGTTGGGAATACTTTCCATTCCGTTCATCAAATCATTCATCATGAGCAGAACGGAACGGTTGAATACTTCCGATGTCATTTTTTCGATTTTCTCAATGATACTGATCGTATCCATCATCGCATTGCTTTTTTTCGACGGTTATCTCCAGTTCAGTTCCGATGACTACCAAACGGAATTGCGCTTGCATGGCTTGTCGGATAACATTTACAAAAACATGACGAAAGAACTCCGTGACATTTACAATGAGTTGGGAGATTATGAAAAATACATTCAGCAAACACACAGCGATACTGCGCGGAAAAAAGATTGGGAGAGGGACAATCATCATCCCAACGTGAGGAATGGCGAAGGGGAAAGAAATGGGAGGGAAAATGGAAATGTGAATAGTGTTCCCCGTTATGTTTCTGTGGATTATCCGTACTACAGTTATCTATTCATGGTTGACACTTCCGGACAAACGGCTTGTGACGTCAAGGATCCGGCTTACTCATTCAATGTGGGACAGCGTTATTATTTCAGCAAGATCAAGAATGAAAAATATTATTTCCTGCCCCGGAAAAGCGGCCCATATTATTTCGGCGCCATTTTTTCAATGCGTGAAGGCCAGATAAGGGCTGTCATTTCCCGACCGTTCATTTCAAATTCCAAAAACA
>CAYMZV010000373.1:0-4123 GCA_964394965.1 uncultured Chryseobacterium sp. | reverse complement strand
GGTTTATCGTGTTCAATATGCCGCAGGAACTGTTTTCACGGTTAACAGCAATGTATTGGGACGAGTGATGAATTACACTTCAACCAGTCTCATGCAAGTTGGAGATACTTTCAAGGTGCAGGATGTTTACCAGTCACGTCTTGCCGTTGGCTTTACAGGAAACAATGGTGTATACATCACACGCGATCCGATTAATTTTTCCATCACACCTTTCTGGATGAAAATCGGCGGTTCCAATTCCTTGCCGAATGCTTTCTCGGGTGAGCCGGATGCAATGGCTTGGTCGCCCGATGGAAATCAACTTTATGTTGGAATCGGCGGACAAGGTCCAAATGGATATGTCTATCGTTTCGATAATGTCGGATTGGTAAATGATTCCATGCATGGAGATGTTGACCATGGAACAACAGCGGCAAATCCATCATGTATTGTTACCTGTACAAGAATTGCAACGTTCATCAATTCTTTACCACGTAACATTACCAGTCTTGATGTTGATCCGAACAATCCTGATCACCTTATTGTTACACTTGGCAATTACGGAAATACGGATTATGTATACTATTGCGCCAACGCAAGAACTGCCCCATCAGTCAACAACAATTCGAATTTCGTCAACAAGACAGGTACACTTGCCTCCGCTCTTGGTGGAGTGCCGGTATATTCATGCGCATTCGACAAATTCGTTCCGAATCGCGTCTTGATCGGTACTGAGCATGGCGTTTTTGAAACGCCGAACATTACCGGTGCAGTTACCTGGACTGCTGCCATGACCAATCTTGACAATGTTCCAATTGACATGATTCGTCAGCAACGTTGGGATCCATGGTTGGTTCCCAATGCGGGTTGTTTCTATATCGGAACACATGGTCGTGGAATGTGGAGAGACGATTCTTCTTTCCAAGCTCCAAATGGAATCAACAGTCCTTCGAATAATTCATCAGCGGATGCATTCATCAATAATCATGATCTCCGCGTATTCCCGAATCCGGTTGTTGACAATTCGCACGTTTCTTTCCTGCTTGGAAAACAAGGCGATGCCACTGTTCAGATTTATGATCTCACCGGTCAATTGGTTTATTCTAAAAATTATGAGCAATTGAATGCGGGACCAAATACGGTGGAATTCGAGACGAGTGAAATGTCAAAAGGAACTTATATCATCGTTGTGAACCAAGGTGAAAAACGCATAGGTTCCGGTCGCTTTATCAAGATGGATTAATTGACAGGAGTTATTCTATTGAAACATCCCGTTTGTGAAAACTTGCGGGATGTTTTTTTTAATCCCAGCTTCAAGAATCGCAGTGAAAAAACAGTAGTTTTGAAATTCACCCTAAAAGCGGAACGGGGTTGATTCCCATTTTCAGAAATAAACAAGAAAATAATCATGAAACAAAAAACACCTTTTATCATTGCGACATTTGCTTTTGCAACCGTTATCTCCCTGTTTATTTTCAAGCCTTTCTGGAAAGATGGAATTTCAAGATATAAACCCTCCTCCAAAATCGATTTGAGTGAAGGGGCAAAAGAATCACAGGAAGCGGAAGGTGCTGCTGCCTGGTGGTTCAATCGACTCAAGAATCAGGTGACAGGCCAACTCGATTATCCTGAAATGATCCGCATACAAAATCTTGCAATCCAAAATGCGTCTTATTCCACTCAGCGTAATTCTGATCCGAATGCAGTTGCCTCAACCGTGAATTGGAATGAATTGGGCCCCGATAATGTTGGAGGACGTACACGCACCATTCATTTTGACAATCAGGATCCAACTCACAAACACATGTTTGCCGGTGGAGTGAGTGGTGGTTTATGGGAATCGCTTGATGGTGGAAATAATTGGCATCGTTGTGCCGGATTTTTTACTCCTACCAGTGTGAATACAGTCGTAGCCATTGCCCAGGCGATCAATGGTGATCTTTATGTTGGAACAGGCGAAGGCAGTTTCTATTACACTTATGGCAGTGGTGCAGGAGGATTTCTCGGTGGTGGAATTTACAAATCAACAGATGACGGTTCGAGTTGGACTGTTCTGGCCAATACGGTTCCTACAAATTCAAATGCCGCAGCCATTGCGTGGTCATCGGTAAATAAAATCGCTTGCGACCCAAGTGATGCCAATCATCTTTTCGCCGCTACTGTCAAGGGATTCAAGGAAAGCCATGATGCAGGTGTGACTTGGACAACTCCGAATGGAATTTCCGCAACGGTTGCTTCCACCGATGTTGCCGTTTCAAACAGCGGACATGTAATTGCCATTGTCGGTTCCAAACCTTTTCTCTCTACGGATTTCGGTGCAACGTTTGCCAATGTCGGAACTGCAACGCAAGGATTTACAAATTCTGCATTGGGCCGCACAACAGTTGCAATTTCTCCATCGAACGATAACTATGTTTATTGCCTTTGCGCATCAACCTCAGGTGCTCTGTTCGGATTGTATGCATCACTCAACGGAGGTGCATCGTGGACACAAGTATCCGGAGCGGGTAACGCATTGTTTGATCCAATCGGACCGCAAGGAACTTACGCCAACGCAATTGCTGTAGATGCATTCAATCCGCAGCGCATCATTATCGGTGGATTGGATCTTTGGGAATGGGACATGACTACAACAAATCCTCCTGCCGGACAATGGACCCATCTTACACAATGGGCTGCATCCATTTTCAGTCCGGTTTATGTGCATGCCGATATTCATACAATTGTTTTTCATCCAACACTCCCCGGATGTTTATATGTAGGATGTGATGGTGGGATTTTCAATTCGACAGATGGCGGAACTTATTTTCATGCAATGAATTCGGGATATAATGTGACACAATGTTATGCTGTCGCATTCGATCATGAATCTCCTACCAAGTCAATTGCAATGGCGGGATGTCAAGACAATGGAACAAATTTCATCAATGGACATGGAAACACTTCGATGTCTTCAACTGCTGTAGGCGGTGGAGATGGTGCCTGGTGTGAAATGTCTTTCCTGAATCCATCGGCTCTTTTCGGAACTGTTTATTATGGAGCGCTTGCCCGTTCAAATAACGGAGGATCAAGTTCAAGTCAATTTTACAGTTTGAAAATTACAAGCCTGAGTGGATTTGAACAGGCCGGCTTCGCAAGTTTTGTTACACCAATCAGTTTGTGGGAAAGCGCTTCCGATAATTTGAGTGGTGATACAGTTCGGGTTGTGAATTCCCACAACAATCAAAACAAAAATGTCACCAACGGGGATTCCGCACATTATTCCGGCACACTCACCTTGACCTATCCGATTGCCAATCCCGCAGCAACAATTGTTCTGTCAAGTGTTCGTTTCATCGCAGGACCTGATACAATGGTGTCGGATGGATCGGGGTCAATTACAGGAGATGGTACAGGATTCATTACCACAACCGGAATTTATTCCATCACATTTTCCAACACACCTTCTGCCAACAGAATCATTAAAGCGGATTTTGATGTACAATATTCCGCAGGAACAGTTTTTACAGTGAACAGCAATGTTCAGGGAAAAACATTGTCCCTTACTTCGACAGTACAGGTAGATCCGGGTGACACAGTGAAAATCCAGGATAATGTTCAATCGCATATCGCTGTTGGATTTACAGGCAGCAATGGAATTTGGATTTGCCGTCGTGCAATAGATTTTTCAACCACACCCACTTGGTTGAAAATCGGCGGAACGCATTCCACACCGAGTGTTTATGGTGGAGAATGCTCTTGCCTCTGTTGGTCTGCTGATGGAAATTATCTCTACGCAGGAACTTCATCAGGAAATTTATATCGTTTCTCGAATTTGGGAAGTGCAACCGACACGATCAATGGTGATATCGATAACGGATCAAATGCAAATCCACTTTGTCAAACCAGATGTACTCTCATCGGACAATTTGGAGGACGCGATGTGAGCATGGTTGACGTCAATCCGAATAATCCGGATCAGGTGATTGTTTCCCTCGGCAATTACAGCAATACCGCTTACGTTTATCTTTCCAACAATGCAACAACAGCAACTTCATCGGTCGGCACTTTCACAGATAAAACCGGCGACCTTGACAACATCGGCGGTGTTCCAACCTATTCGGTGACGTTTGATAAATACGTCGCCAATCGGGTGCTTGTTGGA
>CAYMZV010000372.1:0-4179 GCA_964394965.1 uncultured Chryseobacterium sp. | reverse complement strand
GTGTTGCTATACTCAACATGCTCAATTGCGTCAAACCATTTACGTTAAAAGTGCCCGACAGAAAAGTGGATGTCCCATTCGTCTGAACAACCGGCATGCCGTTGATTTGATTGGTAATGTAAGCCGGACGACTTGCAGAAGTTCCTTGTGTTACATTGGTGCCGCTTCCGCTTTTATCGTTCCATTGACTGACATTTCCACTTGCCAAGGTAAATGTTGAAGCATCGGCAGCATCGAGCCAGATTTTAAGATTGGTGTTTTTTAATCCACCCGGATAATATTGTGAAAAGGCAAAATTGCAGCAAAGCAAGAAGCAGGCAATCAGTTTGCACGACTTCAAATCGAATTTGAAATTGTTGTTGAAACGAAACATGAATTGGGTACCGAGGGTTGGGATTCGAGGAATGAAGTTATAAATAATATTTTGAATAGAGGAAGTGGAGTCTCTGATGGTAGCGGGTCGGTTTCAATTTTATTAAGTATGCACGACTATTATTTCATAAGCGAATCCATTCATTTTTAATCCGCACAATTCGCGTAATCTGCGGCTATATATAAGTGCCGCGGATTACGCGAATTGCGCGGATTTTAAAAGGGATTCACGTTAGTAAGTATAAAACTGAAAATTGAAACTGACCTACTACCTCTCTGAGTGAGTTGCATTTTTTTCATTTTCCCAGCGCCTCCCGATGCTTCGTGAGTGTCTCCGTGGCAATTCCACAGTCAAGAAACAGTTCCCCGATTTTTTGCCAGAGAGTCACAGGGATACAAGAAAGAGACAGGGTTATACTTGAAAATTCAGGAAATAATTCAACGCCTAATGTTGCAGTCCCACATCTTTTCCAAACAGGTGAACAAATCCTTTCAACTCTTTCGGAACAATTCCCGACAGGTGAATCTCATCCACATTCGCCGTGTAATAATAAACACCATCGGTGCAAAGTTTATTTGTTGTCATGTCGCGGCCATCCCAATGAATATCCGGATCAGTGGTTTGGAAAACCAATGTTCCCCAACGGTCATAGATTTTTATGTCAACATCCTTGATGTAACGGTAGGGGAATGGAATGAATTGGTCGTTGACACCATCACCATTCGGCGTGAACACATTCGGCAATTCGTAATCGGGACAATTGTCGACACAAACAACATTGCTCAACGCACTCTGATTGTTGAACGTGTCAAGCGCAGTCACGGCATAACATCCCGCAACGGAAAATAAATTTTCAAAAACAATCGATGTATCGTCCGATATGTTGATGGTGGAAATGATCGACATCTGATTTCCCTCAATAGGCGTGTACCAGATGTTATAGGAAACAACATCATCCGTTCCGCAATCCATGTGCATCGGATTCGTCCACGCAAGCTGATTGAGTCCAATGAAACAATCGGAATTCACGATGAGTTGTGGCGCGCAAGGCGGAATGAGATCGACGGGAGTTGCACAGACTTGCTCGGAACGGTTGTACATCACAGGAGGAAGTTGCGCATTGAAATAAGATCCGTTTGCATCAACGTAATAACAATATTGCTTTCCATTTTCCAGATTGGAATCCAGATAGGTATTTGTCGAAATGGCCATTCCGATGGAATCCCAAACGGAAGTATTGTTGTTGTAACGGTAAATCGCAAACTGGTAATTCGACCAGGGAACTGCATACTGCCAAGTGAGAGTAACCTTATTGTCGGATGGTGCAGCGGAAAGGAAAACGGAAGAGGCGGGTTGGCAATAACCGAGCGTATCATTTCCATTCATCGCATAGAAATTCAAACGGTACGTGTAAGGTGTTCCGATCGTGTTCAATGCATTGTCGATGTAAAAAGTTTGCAGCTGCGAAAAAACGGATGCGGTGAAAGTGGTGACCAGAGTTGGATTGGAAAAAGTGAATCCGGTTGAACGTTCAAGTTGCAAGGTCCACGGTCCAGGATGTGCGATCGTATCAAAATTTATTCCGTCTGGAATTGCATTGATCCAACGCACAAAAACCTGATCGGTTGTTCCTGTTGTCATCACATCCACATTCGTGATCACAGGCACATCGCGTTTCAATTCTGCACATGCTTCTGGCGATGCATAACTTTCTGCGCCATCATGGAAATATGCACAGACTCGATAGGAATAATTCACGCCGGGAATCAATCCGTTGCCATTGTTGTCGTCCACAAAAGTAGTGTTGGCAATTCCCGATACCGTTCCAATCTGCACATAACCTGTATAAGCCGGAACTCCTGTTTCACAATGCGCATGGTTCCACGTGTTGCATCCTTCCTTGCGGAAAATCCGATATCCCCAACAATGATTGGTCAATGGATCACACGGATTCTGCGCCCACACCAAATTCATTTGTGAACCTTGCGGTGTTGCAGTGAGTGTTGCCGGTCCGGGAGAAACAACGGTGATGTTGAACGATTTGATATCGGAAAGTGCAACGACTGTATCATTGTCCGTTGCCTTGAATGTTACAATCCACGGTTGCAGACGGACACGGTCACATGTTGTTGTCCAAGCGAAAGTTGTTGTGAGCGGAACGGGCGAGAAAACATTATCGGGTGTGATGGTTGCCAGCGGTGTAACTGTAAATGGTCCGCCGTACGCTTGCACTTTTACAGAATCGCTCGCATTCGCATTCGGATCGGTTGTGACAAAAGAAAAATTCAAGGAGCTTCCCGCATCGACGCAGGTATCATTGAAATCGGGAAGGACAGGATTGTCGTTCGAGCAATTCTGGATCACATTGATTTCCATATCACGCAAAACCGTTCCGATTTTCGCACGGTAACCATTCGCGAATTTTTTCCATTCCGAAATGTAAATCACCAAATTATAAATTCCAGCCACTTGCGGCGAGCACCAGGAAAGATCGCCTGTAACAGGATTGATGGTCATTGTTCCACCACCCAAAACATCGGGCAATGTATAACCTGTGATTGGATTTCCCGTTGTATCGAGACACGGACCGATGGCATACGACAAGCTGTCTCCGTCGGGATCAACGGCACCGGGATTGTGATAATAGCAATGTCCGCGGCATGCATTGTCGAGCGGGATTGTTGTCAAATAGGGAGTGGAATTGCAACCGATGGTGGGATCAACAATAAGGATGGTCTGCAAGTGAAAAGGAACATGATCCGAATTGGGAATGTTGCTGATGCCCGCAATTCGATCGGGGCTTGAAACCTGAACGATATATCCACCGGGAGGACTTGCACCAACGTAATTGTGTGTTCCTATGTAGAGGTTTTTTTTTGTAAACGGATAACCTTGCGAGGTGAGATCGTCTCCCATTCCCGCAGGGAAACAGGCTCCCGACGGATCGATATTGTTCGTGCGTGAAATCGTTTGTATGTTTCCATCGCCCCAATCCACATCCAGTGAACAATTATCTGCAGCACTGTGTGTATTTGTATAAGTTGTAACAGTGACCTGATAGGAATTCGTGCCGATGCATGTCAATGTGATTTCCCCTGCAATGAAATGCGAAGCATGAAGCAACGGTGAAGCGGCAAACAAAACAAAAAGGGAAAAAAGAAAACGCTTCATGCCTTATGGATAAACAGGAATAAAAAAATGGGAAATTGGAATCGGCATCCTTTTATTCAGCAATATAAAAGTAAGGGAACTTTTCGGTCTTGTCAATGGGAATGGGGTAGTGGCTCAGTTTGGATTTTATTAAGTATGGACGATTATTATTTCATAAACGAATTCATTCATTTCGAAATCCGCGCAATTCGCTAATCCGCTGCACTTATACATAGCCGCAGATTACGCGAATTGCGCGGATTTCGAAAGGGATTCACAACAGTTAAATAAACCTGAAAATTGAAACCGATCCACTACCGGAAATGGGGAGGGAGATGGATTTGAAAAACTGCGCTTCGGTGCTTCAGAGGCAAGAAAAAAAATGAATGGAAATCCTACCTCAACAATTTGATGTTGTCCAAATAAATATCGGCCTCACTGTTATCGGCATCTGTTTTTGCGCCGAAATAAATGGAGTAATCGGAAGAAGAGGGAAACTGGTCGGCCAATACGTCCGTCAAGCGGACATAAATTATTTTCCATGTCGGGGAAGGATCGAGTGTCAACCAGGCAGTGGGAGTATTGTTCTGGTCGATGATTCCAACGGTGACGGAAACATTGCACCGGTAATCGAACTCGAGATAAACATCCGATTG
>CAYMZV010000371.1:0-4190 GCA_964394965.1 uncultured Chryseobacterium sp. | reverse complement strand
ATTTATATTTAGAATTTTTCATGGTACGTCTCCCCTTTAGCACCAGGTGTTAATTGTACACTACATTAAACACGTGGCTGAAGTATTTTACATTAGACACGTTGTGGATTTTTGTTTCAGCTGAAAGTATTTTTTGAAAACACTTTATTATTCTTTGGTCTTTCGATATCTTTTAAAAAACTAGTTTTTTTAGATTTTAAAATCAATAGTTATTTAAAAATACATGATGTTGACAAAGGAACAGGAGCAAGAGCGATCACTTGCCATAAAAAAATATGTAGATAAGCGAGTAAAGGAATTCAAAAAGGAATTGCAGAAACTTGTTACAGATCATGACTACCCATTTATAAATGGGATATTGGAAAATGCGCTGCTCGAAATGAGAATTAACATTAGAGATGGGCATCATATGTATACAAGTTCGGAAGAGGGCGAATTTATTTGCTGGATACAGAGATATTACAATCCACGACATTTTTGGCCGAAGAAAAATCCATATTTATTAACTCCTAGTCAAAATAAACCAAATTCCCCGTCTTGATAATCGTGATAACAAGTGAATCGAATTGTTCCTGAAGACCATCGTTCCTGTTCTCTATTAAAATTCTTTGCTCATAAAGCACATAATTTGCTCTTGGCTTAAACCTCTTTTCCATTTCATCCAGCAACTTTTTAAAATGCTCAGGACTGCTTTCCCATAATTTAAATTCGATGGTTGTCTCAGCAGGACGTTTAAGTTTTGAGCCGCCAGCTTCCAAAATTGTTTTTATGATGAATTCGATAGGGTCTCCTCCGATTCTATCGTAGGTAATTACTAGATCGTGTTCCATATTTGACTAAAATTTGCGTTTTACTTTGCTTCTGGGCTTTTTTGTTTTGTTGATGGCTTTGACAATCTTTTCGATCTTATTTTTTTTGGTATCATATAATTCATGCAATGCGAGTTCCAAAATTTCGTAAGCATCCAATAAATCGGAATCCGATATGCCTTCCCCTCCATGAGAACCTGGATTGCCAATCCATTTAACCGCTAGAAAAGACTCTCCAAGTTTTTTCATGCCTGGCGAATCCCTAAATTCAATAATTCTTTTATGAAGTGCAATAGGAACTCGCTTTCTGCTTCTATTAATCTCTGTTTTTTTCATGCCTTTGTCATCCATGATTAATTCTACCGTTTTTCTAATGCTATTTGCACAAGCAGAAACATCGGACCAGAAAAGAGAAAATGAATTCTGAAGCTGTTTGGTGATTTCCAGAGGGCAGTCTGGAGAAACGTCAATGATTTTAAAAGGAGGATTTACATATTTAGGTTCAAAATCATTGGTAAATTCTTGTATGAATTCTTTTTGGCCTTCATCATAATAACTTCCATCACTAACGTCACCATAACCACAAGCAGTAATTATATCTCCGCAATCTGGATTTGAGCATTTAAACACGCATGTAAAGTTGTGAGTAATAAACTCAGGTTCCCAGTCATCACCAGACCTCGATCTTGAAAGGGCAGTTTCCTCATAATAAAACTTGTCTTTTACAACAATGAGTCTTCCTTTACCACAGGTTGGGCAAGACCATTTAATTTTAAAATCCTCTGAAAACTTCTTGTTTTCCCAGATACTTCTTTCCATAGGGTTTCCAATTATTAAGGAGATTAAATTTAGGGAAAATAGCCCATTTTTATTTTTTCCGACTATTTATCAGAAAGCCACATTGCCATATGGAAGAAGAAGATAAAAACCAGTTGAGAAAATTCATCCGCGAGACGATCTCCAGAGAGAAGGGCCTTATCAATGAAACAATTCCAGATGAGGCGTTTTCAGATGCACTCCCCGTTGATCTGAAAGCATGGCTGTTCTATTACAAGCATTATACCCATATTGCTGAAGAGACAATTGGCAGGATGTTAAAGTCGGCGATGAATTACCAAATCAGCGATAAGGATAAACTGGATGAGATTATGGAGGAGTGGCGCACGTTTCAATCCAAAAGAGCGACTCTTCCCACGCCAAATCTCAATTAATTTCAAAATCTTTTTATTTATTAAAATCCGTTCTGTTTTTTATTTGTTTTAAAATACTAAAACAGTAATATCCTGATTAACAGGAGAACTTCCATTTTACTTCTAATTTTTATTTTATACTTTTTGGTTCTCCAAACAATTTTTATTGGAGTGCGTCTTAATTTATTTTCCATGTGTGTGAAACTTTTATTTCATTTTTACGTACAAAAGAGCGAAAAACAGAACGTAAAACATGGACAACACAATAAACGATGTAACAACTATTCTTGCAGAGAAGTTTTCACTGCTGAGAAAAGAGATAAAGGAAAAACAGGATGAACTGCTACAAGTGGGTCTTGTATTAAAAGCTGCGGCTCCCGTCCTTTATGAAGAGCTCGTAAAACAAAATCCCATTGATGATTATAAGACTACAAAGCGGAAAATATTCAAGACGGAAAAGGAAAAAGAAAATTATTTGAAACTGAAAAAGGCTGGCGACAGAATCGTTTATGTTGTTTCATTATTCGATCACGCCATCAAAGCAAAAACAATTGAAAGATTGATACTGGAAATTGAAGGTCCTGTTATGGGGAACACAACCGTCAGCAGTCTTCCACAGAAACTGAAATATCTGGTGTCAGAAGGAAAACTTGTATTGGTCAAATATTCTGGGTCAAACAAATATGGATTTTATATTCTTCCCAAATGGAAAAGCTCAAGTAAAAAAATCGGAATCATTCCTGGACACGCTCCGTTGCAGGATGATTTTGAAACTCTATCAATGGAGAATCGTGACCCAAGAAAAATACAATGGGTGGATTCTGAAGGATAAATTTTAAACGGAGACCTGGCAAGCGTCTCAATTTTCAACCAGGATTTTTATTATGGCGAACTGTTTCTTGGACAAAAAGTCCGAGCTAGGATTGTCATGCAAAAATGAAAACAGAAATGAAAAACAGAACGGAAATCATAACAGATCAAGAAGATCAAATTCTCATTCGTCTGAAGGAAATTAAATCAATGCAGATCGAAGTGGATACGATGCAAAAATTTGTCGCTTCCCTCAGAAATATGGGTAATGAAGAAATTTCAAAACCGTCAACTGAAGAATCTTCTTCTGGAAATGTTGCTGTTAATTATCCTGGTTATCCTTTGAGCGGTTCCTTGATTGAAAAATTCAACTACCTGGAAGATCAAACATTAAAAGTCTGGACGAAAAAAGAAATGACACAACTTATTGAACAAATCGAAGGGAAAAAAGCCACAAGAACTTTGAAAAACAGCGATCAAAAAATCCATTACTACTTGCAAAAGCATGAACTGATAAATCTGAAATACAACAGCAGCAGCAAGTGCAGTTTTTTTACAACCCGTCGAGAGTGGATAGAACAAAACGAAGGAGTAACTCATCTCTTGCCTCAACACGAACCTGAAGAAATCAAACTCGCGAGTTTAACACAGGAACAACGCAAATCAGAAAATATTATTTGGAAGGGAATAAAATAAATCAAACAAAATTTCAAAACTAAAATCAACAACCGATGCAGAAACAAACTTACATGACAGTTCAAAATTTCAAAAAGAAATATGGTTCAGAAACAGCATGCCTCAAAGCACTTTTGCATTTCCGAATGAATGAGGATGGGTTGTGTTTTAATTCAACATGCAAAGCTTCAATCGAAAAGTATTATCATCCATTGAGAGGGCGGAAAGCTTTCATCTGCAGCAGGTGCCTGAATCATTATTACCCAATGGCTGGAAGCATTTTCGATCACAGTCATATCTCAACCGTTGACTGGTTCCACATCATATTCAAGATTTTGCTTTCGCGCAATGGCATAAGTGCAAAAGAATTGCATCGTGAATTTGGTTTTTCCTACAGAAGTGTTTTCAGAATGCTCCACAACATACGTGAACTAATGTGGGATTGTTTGGGTTTTGAATTGGAAAATACTGTTGTGGAAATTGATGAGTCTTATGTTTCCACTGGGAACAAGGGTTATGGTCGGCATTTTCCTTTTACTCGCGGAAGAGGAAGTTTGAAAAGCACTTCGATTTTGGGAATCATTGAACGAAGGGGATTTGCAAGGTTCATTGTCATTCCAGATACAACTGCTGATACAATTATTCCTGAAATAATTAAAAGCATACCTCTCTCTACAATCATTTATACAGATTCATGGGGAGCATA
>CAYMZV010000370.1:0-4190 GCA_964394965.1 uncultured Chryseobacterium sp. | reverse complement strand
CGATTCCTATTTTACGGGAACACATTTGTATGGAACGGCAAATTTTACAAAGACAGGCAATGGCATGAATGATACACAAGGTGGGAATGTTTTTTATGGCCCCGTCACATTTACCACCACCGCCGCTGCAGACCGTTGGAGAATGTCCAATGCACAACCCGATACTTTTTACAATGCAACTTTTGTGCACAACGGTGCAAGCAACTTTATTGTTTCACGCCAGACATTGGGAAATGCGTATTACGGAACAACAACTTTCACTTCAACCACAGCCGGAGGAATGTATGTCAGTCGCGGAAACACGGCATCAAATGCAAGCTCCACTTTTTATGGTCCGGTGATCTGCAACATCACGCTGAGTGGAAACATGACTTTCTCGGAGGGAAGCGCAGCTATAAACAATGCAACAACTTTCAACAGCACCATCACCTTGAATTCAACGGCGAGTTCAACCGGCGACATTATTTTCGGCGCCGCCAACAGCAACAATTCCACGACACTCATTCCGGGTGCCGCTTTTGTTGCAGGATCAATCAATGGACAGACCAATCTCTATTTGCGAAACGTTACACAAAATGGTGCAACTGCACAGGTGTTGAATACGGCAGGCAGCACAGGAATCCTGTATGTCGGGGGTGCTGCTTCCGCAGCCAATTCTTACGTGAATGTTTTTAATGGAACACTTGCAATGACAGCTGACACTGCCGGTTATCTGTGTGATGCAACATTCAATGGCAATACGACTTTCACTGTTGCAAATGGAAACGGATATATTTTGTCCAGCACCGCTGCTGCGAATTTCACCGCTTCGGTTTTCACCATCCGTTACCAAAGCAATACATTCGGCGGAACAACTTCACTTACACAAACGGGAACCATCAGCAGCACCAGCAATGGCGCAAACGTTTACAATGGTGCGACAACAATTACAAATACGAACAGCGGCGCATTGCGCAATGCAAGTTTCAGCACCGATGATTTCAATTCGAGCGCAACTTTTGTGCAGACCGGCGCGGGATTGTTGCAACCGGTTTACAGCAACAATGTAACGTTCGCAGGAAATGTTTCCACAATTGGAAGTACGGCTGTTGTCACATTCGGAACAACCGGAGTGGCTACAGCGGTTTTTGACGGGGCGGGAACACAAACCGTTGATGGTCCTGCCGCATTCATTCCCATTTTTACGCACGCACAAACGAACAATACGGGAATTGTGCAACTCAATAAAAGCATTTCCGTAACACTCGTACTCACCATGACACAAGGTCTGGTGAACCTGAATGGAAATACATTGACACTTGGAACTGCAATCGGTTCCCCTGGAACACTCAGCTATACTGCGGGATGGTTGTATGGTGGAACATTCACGCGTTGGATGACCACTCCGACTCTTGCAGCGGGAAATATTCTCGGATTATTTCCACTCGGATCCGATGCCGTACAAAACGATTATCATCCATTCTGGTTTGCACATTCTGCAGCACTATCTGCAGGAGGAACGGTGAGTGTAACGCATAATCCAACCACCAATGGCACCACTAGTTCGGTTTTCAATGATGCAAGTTGGGGAAATGGGGTGCAAGCCGTTTCCATTTCCATCTGGACCGTCTCCACTGCAAATGGGTTGACCGTTAATGGTTCAACAGGTGTCATTCGATTCGGTGGAACAGGATTCACCCCGTTTACGTTGACGGATCTTGATGCCTGTCTCGCGGCAAGTGCAATTGCAACTTTCAGTGCGGCAACAAACACCGCTGTTCCGCTGGAAGTGAATCGTACCGGATTGACAACTGCGCAATTGAGCAACGCTTGGCATATTGGAACAAAAAACCAGCTCAACTCGCCTCTTCCAATTGAGTTGTTGTATTTTAACGCAACTCCGGATCACGATGAGGTTGATCTCGATTGGGCGACGGCAACGGAAACCAACAATGATTTTTTCACGGTCGAAAGAAGTGTGGATGGCATTTCATTCCAGCAAATCGGAATGATGGATGGAGCCGGTACAACTGTGATCCAACACAATTATTCGCTGGTCGATCCGCATCCGGCTCCCGGAATTTCCTATTACCGCTTGAAACAAACCGACTTCAACGGGGTATCAACTTATTCCAACATTGTCGCTGTCCAATTCTCCTTGTCGGATGTGAGTGTCAACATTTATCCGAATCCGGGCAACGCAACCGATCAACATCTTTTTGTTTCAGGTTTGGTAAATGCAACTTTGGTTTTGGAAATTTATGATGCGGCGGGCAGGAAAATCTCTTCGCGTGAAATTGCAACGGATGCTACAGGATCAGCCGATGTAAAGTTATCGGAGATGGCCGGTGCGGATGCGGGAATTTATTTTGTTTCGCTTGACAACGGGGCTTTCCATTTCTCGCAGAAAATCATCGTGCAATAGATTTTCCCGGAATCAGGATCAGGAAAATCTTGGGACAAAGTGTATTTCCACAACTGTTCCATTCGTCACATAACTTCCCCACAATTCTTTCTCCTTCAATTTAAGAATCGTCCAGTCCGTTCCCAATCCGCTTCCGGGAGCGCTGCTTGTCTTCGTAAAAAACACGTGTGTCTTGTCGCCATTGTAAACCCAGGTTCCACTTTCGGTATATGAGATCAGATTGAACGCGAGATAATCCAATGTATAACCGTTGTTCTTGTACATCGTGATCTCAAACTCATAATAATACGTTTTGTAATCGGTTGTCTTGTCGGTCGTCACGCCGTTGGCTGTTTCAGTGGCCTGACTGATTACCCAAGTATTGCAAAGGCGATGCGTCTTGCTATACAAACTGAAATCCGGGCCGTCCTTGTATTTGCTGCAGGATGAAAAAAGAAAAAATGTAACCGCGAAAAGGAAAAGTATTTTTTTCATGGGGAACCGAAATGAATTTGCAATTGCTAATTTACGGAATAGACTTGAGACATGAGATTCGAGACGTGAGAAAACATTTGTTCGGTAATGCGTTTTCCGCTCGTGACAAATTCAATGCTTGAAACGATCCCGTAAAAATAAATTCCGAAAAAAGATTTTCAATATCCCAAACTCGGTCCCAGCCATCTTTCCGCTTCGCTCACCGAAATGTTTTTCCGTTTTGCATAATCCTCGACTTGCTCTTTCGTGATTTTTCCCAAACCGAAATACTGCGATTGTGGATGTGAAAAATACAATCCGCTCACCGCTGCAGTTGGAAACATGGCGTAACTGTCTGTCAATTCTATACCCGTATTTTTTTCCACTTCGAACAAATCGAATTGCAGACGTTTTTCCGTGTGCTCGGGACATGCGGGATATCCCTGCGCGGGACGTATGCCGACATATTCTTCACGTACAATCTGTTCGTGCGTGAGGTTCTCATTTTTCGAATAGCCCCAGAATTCCGTGCGCACGCGCTTGTGCATGAGTTCCGCAAACGCTTCCGCGAGACGATCGGCAATCGCTTTGAGCATGATGGCAGAATAATCGTCGTGATCCTTTTCGAACCCGGCAACTTTTTCGTCAATGCCGAATCCGGTTGAAACGGCGAATCCTCCAATGTAATCTGCAATCCCATTCGGTGAAATAAAATCCGCCAGCGCAAGGTTCGGCTGTCCTTCCGGCTTTTTTGTCTGCTGACGAAGTGTGTGCAAAACCGTTTTCACTTTTTTGCGCGAATCATCTTCATATACTTCAATGTCATCGTCATTGATTGTATTCGCAGGCCAAAAACCGATTACGCCATTTGCACGCAACCATTTTCCGGAAATTATTTGCTTCAGCATTTTCTGCGCATCGTCGAACAATTTTTTCGCTTCCGCTCCACGTTCAGGATCGCTGAGGATTTTCGGATAGGACCCTTTCATTTCCCAACTGTGGAAAAAAGGTGTCCAATCAATGAACGGAACAATTTCCTCAAGCGGATAATCCTTGAAAACCCTGTTGCCGAGAAATGTCGGTTTCACCAAATGCTGTGCGTCCCAATCGATTTCCAATTTATTGTTGCGCGCATCAGCGAGAGAAATGAATTTATTCTGTCCCTGGGCATTCTTGTTCTGTTCACGCACACGGTCATATTCCCGGTGAAGTTCATTCATGAATTCCCCGCGCAATTCTTCCGAAATCAAACTGCTTGCAACCGGAACGGATTTACTCGCATCATTCACATGCACAACCGGTCCGGAATAATTCTGCGCAATTTTTACAGCCG
>CAYMZV010000369.1:0-4193 GCA_964394965.1 uncultured Chryseobacterium sp. | reverse complement strand
ATTCTTGCTCACTACAAATTAAAAAACCGGACTTACTTATAATAATCAAAAGACAAAATAATGAAAGACGAACAAAACAAGCCTGAGGTTCTTAAAAATCAATATATACCTACCGCTGAATTTTACAGTCAGGTAATCGATAGTCTGCAAGATTATTCAATTTTTACAGTGGATAGCGATTTGGTAATCAACAGCTGGAATTCAGGTGCAACAACCATATTTCAATATGAAACGGATGAAATTATTGGAGAAAAATTTGAAGTAATATTTACAGAAGAAGATAGGAAAATAGGCGCTCCGGCCCTTGAAATTGAAACCGCCTTGAAAGATGGAAGAGCTGTAGATAACAAATGGCATATCCGTAAAGATGGAAGTAAGTTTTACGCATATGGGTTAGTTTTTCCACTACTCGGAATAAATGGTGAAATGTTAGGTTATGTCAAAATTCTAAGGGATTTGACAGAAAGAAAAAAATCGGAAGATTCAATCGCAAAATACGTAAAGGAATTAGAAGAGTTGAACACACATAAAGAGAGTGTTCTTGCTATTCTCTCCCATGATTTAAGAAGTCCGTTAGCTGGAATTATTGGTACCGCTGAATATTTGAAATTGAATTATGATAAAATGAAGCCGAGTGTAGTAAAAGAAATGCTTGACCTTCTTCATAAATCTACAAAAGAAGAATTGAACATGCTTGACTATTTAGTTGAATGGGCGAGAATAAAATACGCAGCGGATGTATTTATACCGACAAAAATAAAACTTGCAGATTATGTAAAAAAAGTTTTTGGCACATTGAATGAGAATGCTGCAATAAAAACAATTAATCTTCATCACGATATTCAGGAAAATACCAGTGTATTTGCTGATGGGAAAATGGTACTCTCCATTCTTCAAAACATAGTTTCCAATGCTTTAAAACACACAGGAACCGGGGGTAATATTGTAGTGACAACAAAGAAAAAAGAGGACAAAATAATTGTTGAAATAAAAGATACCGGGATAGGCATGACTAAAGAAATACAAGAAAAACTATTTACACCACAGGCAAGTTCACTTTCAAAAGCAAGAGAAGATGATAAAGGAGCTGGAATCGGATTGTTGCTGGTAAAAGGATTCTTAGAAAAAAATGGTGGCGAGATTTGGGTTGAAAGCATTGTTGGTGAAGGATCTTCTTTTTATTTTACACTACCTATTGAGAAGCCATTAACTGTAATTGAAAACTTAAAGAAGATTGATGATCTTGCCTAATTCAGGTCTGCTCCATAATATGTACCTATTTTAATAGATGCCCATACAAGTCCCAAATACGAGCAAAGTCCCTTGTATCTTCAAGGAGTTCGTTCATATTTGGTCTAAGGGGGTACATGCTCCAATAGCCCAACAGGAAGAGGCGACAAATTCAAGATTTGCACAGTAAGAGTTTCCCGAAGGATCACTTCGTGACGAATCTCTTTATCGCTGCACACAGAGGAATGACAGAGCGGCAATGTACCGGTTTGCTAAACCGTGGTCGGTGTAAAAGCTGCAAAGGTTCAATTCCTTTTTCCTCTGCACTTGCCGATTTTTTCCAGTGATGAAAATTATCCTGAAAAAAAGTTTGCCGGTTGCATCGACAAACTTCAGCGAACGCATCCGCCTGCATGTGTGGCGGACGCGCGTGAAATTGTTCTTTGAAAATTTTTCGGAGATAAAAAATCATCGGAAGGTCGCGGCCATTGGTGGTCATCCGGACTTGTTGCAGAAAAATCCCTTTGGGAAAATCTGGCGCGGTCTTTACGGACAGGGTTCGATTCCTATGCCTTCCTCAACATCAAATTGGGAGTATCCCAACCGGTGAGGGACGCAGACTGTAAATCTGCCGCCACGTGCTAAACATGCAGGTTCGAATCCTGCCTGTCCAACTTTTTTATTTGAGAAGTAATTGTCCACGGACTATTATTTTCTGTTCCGAAAATAAAAATCGTTTTTTGATGAATGCCGGATGAAGGTTATTGGAAAAAACTCATCGCATCACCGAAATTTTCCGGCTTTCCGATTCTCCATCGGCAAATGTCAGCGACACAAAATAAATTCCTTCGGCAAATCCGGAAACATTCAGGGCAACCGTTCCCGATTTTATTTCCGCTTGCGAATAAACAAGCGTACCCAATTGATCATAAACTTTCAATCCGTCGATTTGTTTGGTTGGATCGCTTGAAACAACATTCAGGAAATCGCTGGCAGGATTCGGATAGAGTTGCGATTGGAATTTCTGTTCGTGATCATTTATTCCTGTGGCACTGTCATATTCAATTACGTAATACAGATTATTCACACCCGAAATGTCATTCCATTCACCGGCAATTCCATTGGGCCAGGTTCCAAGTGCAATGGCACCGCAATCCTGTATTCCCAAATAATCGTCAGGCTCCGCGGCACCTCCCATACTTGTTCCTCCCCAATTCACATAACTCGAATTCACCGGCGTTCCTCCACCCGCTCCCGCTGTTCCTTGACCTATCCAAAAATTGGTTCCGACATTATCGTAGTTCCCATCCCACAGCCAAGTCCCTTCCACATGACGATCGGTTCCACCCATCCACACATACGCCGCTCCGCCTCCATCTGCGACAGACGCATACGTACTCGTTACACCCGCGCCAACCGTAATTGCATTGTACACCGCATTCTGTTCTCCCAATGAATTTATTTCAACGAGATAACCTCCTCTGGCAACCGCACAAGCAGAAGCATTCGTCCAGTTCTTCACTTCCTTCACCACTTCATAATTTTTCCCATTGTAAGTGAAAGAATAAATATTCGCCTGATTGGCACATTGTGCGAAAAGTGCGGCGGTAAAAAAAGTGGCGGCAGTTACAGCGTAAAATTTTTTCATTGCGATTCCTTTAAATGGAATAGCAAGTTCGCAGAATTTCATTGCAAAACAAAATGAAACCGAAATGGGATTTCACTATTGCACGATCACGGTGGCAACCATTTCAGAATGGTATTTGCAATGGTATTTATAAGTGCCTGCGGTTTTGAATTGATACGTGAAAACACTGCCCACTTTTATCCTGTGGCTGTCAAACAAATCGGCATCACTCGTCACCGTATGCGACATCTCATCCTTGTTGGTCCACGCAACTGTGCCATTTACCGGTATCATGAGTATGTTCGGTTCGAAACCATGATCCTGAATCATAACAGCCTTCGTTTCAGGATCGGCATTGATTTGCATTCCCGAACGGCTTGTATTCACCTGATTGAAATCATAAGCGAACAAACTTGCACAGAGAAAAAACAGGACGATCAGCAATGTTCTTCTCTGGATTGATTTCTTTCCTTCGGTTTCCATGGGATGTTTTTTTAGTGTTCGTGATTGGATTAAAACCGTCAACGGTTCTTGAAATATTCGATTTCGCGTTCGTGTTTTTTGCAGTTTGCAATGAAACAAACGTTCCGAGATTCCTGCGTCTGTTCGTTTTGGGGTTTTTCTTGCGTGAATAAATCCGATACTCTCCCGATTTCAGTTTTCTGATCATCTTGCTTCTTTTAATTATGCCAAAGGTGCATTTTGCATTTTGCAATGACGTTACATGATTCCATCCATTCATTACATCATTCTCACATTTTGGTTGGCTATTTATTTTGTCTATCATTGAAACGGAAATTGCTTCAACAAAGAACAAATGGGGATCGAAGACCTTTTAAATGCCGCAGGCGGTTCCAAACAATTTGTTTCGGAAAACAAACTGGAGGAAATGATCGAAGCGCAAATTAAAATCGCGCCGATGACGTTGGAGACACTTCGCCATTTGGAAGACAAGCCGTCGGAAGAATTGCGGTTGGAATTTTTCTTTTACACCAACGCTGCGGGAAAAGCAAAAGAGTTCGCCCAATGCCTGAAGAAAAAAAACTACAGTGTCGAATATTCAAAATCAAATGCCGGCAAGAATTTATTTTCAATAACTGGATGGACAACAAAAATTTCCATGAAAGAGGAAAATGTAATTGCATGGTCGAAAGAAATGTGCGAATTGGGATTTCAATACGATTGCGAATTTGACGGCTGGGGAACAACGCCGGATCAGGACTGAAAAAGCGGCAGAAAAAAAGGGGCAGGGGCAGGAATAAGAAAAGCGGCAGAAAAAAAGTGGCAGGGGCAGGAATAAGAAAAGCGGCAGAAAAAAAGAGGCAGGGGCAGGAAT
>CAYMZV010000368.1:0-4215 GCA_964394965.1 uncultured Chryseobacterium sp. | reverse complement strand
GGAATAGGTTTGTCCGCAATCGGTGGAAATCAGAATCGTCAATGTATCCGTATACAATTGTGGCGGCGATGTCTGATCGTAATAGGTGTAAGCCACATCGAATGCCATCACCGGATTTGCAACGGTGGAAAGATCGAGTGGCTTCACCACCATTTCATCCTGTTCGCCGGGAGAAGAATAATTTATGTTGTCGATCATCGCACTCGCCATTCCCGATTTGAAGGCGGTTGTTGTTCTTGTCCAAGTGGTCATGCCATCCGGATTATTCAATTGCCAACCGTTCGGAACAAAAGTTGCTCCTTCAAATCCTTCGAAGAAAGGCAACGCAACTCCACTTCCCATCACCGTAAAAGAACTCGTTGATTGATCATTGCCCTGTTGCGCATCGGTTGTTGCATTCGGCAAACTCGTGTACGCTGTGAATGTGTGCGCACCCGGTGTCAAGGTCATGGGAGGAAATGAAATCGTATCTGTTGCAATCGAAGGAAGATTTCCTGTCCAACTGTAAACGGTCGGAGTATTTGCATCGGCGTAATAACTGATGGTGCAGGAAGTGAGTGTGTTCAATCCCCAATTTTTCAAAACAACAATCGGAGTGAAGGTGGAACAGACACTTTGTGTAGGCGAAAGAATCGTGTACGCACTCGCATCATTATTCAGAAGTGTGACGGGTTGACAACCGTTAGAAGTGGCCAACGCATTGTAAGGTGCCATGCTCAACACCGCATTCATCCGCGCCGATTGGCCCTGTGTAAAAAGATTCAGGCAATCGTAATCCGTATAATCCATATAATTTTCAAACATGATTCCATTTCCCGAAGGCGTACAAGCGTCGAATGCGGGAAACACCAGACAGTTCGAAGAGGCATCCGCCTGGTTCGGTGTATCGGCACAATAATCCGTTCCGGTACATGCACCTTGATCATCGCCCCAGATGTGATACAGATTCAGGCAGTGACCGATTTCATGCACACAGATTTCGCCGTGATCGAGATAGGAATTGATGTAGGAAAAAGTTCCGTATTGTGTGTAATTGCTTCCGAAATAAAAATAATTCATCACCGCTCCCATTGTATTGGAAACAGTGGCCGTAGGAAATTCTCCCCAACAAACGCCGCCGGTATAACACACCCAAATATTCAGGAAGCGGGTCGGATCCCATTGATCGAGTCCTCCTTGTGCAGTGAACTTTACGGCATCGGTGGAAAATTGTGCAACGGAAGTATGACGCCGTTCAATTCCTGTCGACGGATTTCCCAATGGATCGCGTTGCGCCAAACAGAATTGTATTCCCGTATTCGCTGCAATCGCCGCAAAGGGAGCGGGTGTATCAACTGTGTCTGCGGCATAACGTCCATAATCCTCATTGAGCACCACCATTTGCGAATACACGGCGGAGTCCGGAATATTTTCAATGGCGGAATTGTAAACGATATGCACCACCACGGGAATGGTAATGACACTTTGCACGGAAGGATTTATTCTTTTCCCGTTCACCTTATCCTGCACTTTCTGTTCGTACTCGGCGCGTTGCAAATCCCAATACGGATTCGCTGCCAACAATTGTTGGTGATGCAATGTTTCCAATTGATTCTGCTGTTCCAGTGTAAGATTGCTGTGTCCGAAATAAATGGAAGACAAATGGCTCACATCGATCCCCGGTGTGCGGGAAGTTGTTTGTGCAAATGCAGTTTCCCCGAATGAGAAAGCGAGTGCAAGAATGGATAAGAGAGTGATTTTTGTTTTCATGTTTGAAGGACTAACGTGACAGGGATATAAATAAAGTTAGGATTATAAATTGAATAAGCGTAAGGGAAAGTTGGGGTGATTGTTGGATGGAAATTAGACTTCGGACGGATGGGCTTTGAATCTTATATGGAAAAAGGATTAATAAAAAATGAAATTTTTTTATTGATCTTCCCAAGTTGCCGTGTAAGGGTTATATCTGCATTTAAATGATTTGGAATACAAGTTTTCCGAATCAGTGATAAATGCCCTACAATCGGTACATATATATCTGAATTCACAATCCTTGCAAACCTCCACTTGATCTTTCGTAATGCTCCAGCTTTTCCTGAATCCATTCGAATGAATGACAGATGTGATTGTGTTTTCCTGAATGTTTCCAAATGATTCTTGCATGGAAGGGCAATTCTTGATATTCCCTTTTACATCTATCCCGACTTTTCTATTCAGGCAGGAGTTGAAATTCTTTGCTTCGGAAAATAAATTCAAATTGACAGTGAAAAAATCGGGTGAAATGATTCCGCAATGCAAATCCGAATCGACAATCGTTTGGGAATACGAAATGGAAACCAAACCATGTGCAGGCCTTATCTGTTTTTCGCAAGGGGAGGAATGGACTATGAGGCTTTTTATGCGTCCATGTTTCAAGCAAAGATTCACCCAATCGTTTTCCTCTATTCCGACATCATGCTTGACAATCAGTTCCATTGATGTGAGCCGACTTGTTTTTGTCAGTGAAAGAATCTTGTCAATGAAATCAATTGGCAGGCAGGAATATGCCCTTATCTGAAGTGCATCGCAACCAAGACTTTCCAATTCGGAAAATATTTTCCCATAGCCATGATTTGAATGCTCGTCAATGTCAATGATACAATTGGTAATGGTGCATGGCGAATCCCATGCCAGGGACATTTCCGGAAAAAGACCGGGTTCGTCGCACCAAAATCCCAATCCATCCCTTTCAATGCATTTGAGATAATCCAGGAGTTCTTCGAAATCATGCGTGTACGATTTTCTCGCATCTTCCATAGAAATATGACGTGACTGCGCCAAAAAATCGGCAATGAAATTGGGAACCAGCGCGTAAGCGCCTATTTGCAAATCACATATCGATGATTGAATGGCTCCCCTTGTGAGTATGCAATTCGAAAAAAGGATAAAATACTTTTTATTCATCGGCCTGACCCTTTCGCAGAATGATTGATTTTGAAATGGGTTTGTAAAATGGTTTCGTGAATAGGTTTTTCGTTTGAAAAAAAACGCTTTCCACAACTACCACCGGTTGAGACGATTCAACCGGAGAAATGAATCTGAATCCAATCGGCAACTCCTCTTTTTTGAAATCACCCAATGAGTTGAAAAACTCTTCGTTATTTTCCATGATTCAATTCATTACGAAAAAATGAATTCCACCCTTCTGTTTTTATTCTGATCGGTGCTGATCGGTTTCGACGATCCGAATCCTTTGGTAGTAATCCGCTTGGGCAATATTCCCTTTGAAATGAAATAATTCGCAACCGCACGTGCGCGCGCTTCGGAAAGTGTCTGATTCTTTTCCGCTGTGCCTGAGTTGTCGGTATGCCCATCGATTTCAACTTTCAGGTTGGGCTGTTTTTTCATGGCTGCAACAATTGCATCGAGCTGGGAATAGGAATCGGGTGAGAGCGTAGAATCGTTTGGAGGAAAATGAATGCTATTGAAGGAAAGTTTTTTCCCGGGAGCAATGGAGAGCGTATCCTTGCTTGCCGCTTTCATTTCCTTTTCGGTTGAGGGAACAAGGGAAACATCGTCGATGAAATAATAGCTATGCAAGGTAAATGGTCCACCAAAGCCATAATGAATGCCGGGAGGCATTGGGGGAAGGTTTTTAATACTGTCCTTTTCAGTTGCCCTTTGTATTCTTGGCTTAAAGTTTCCAAGTATAAGATATTTCTCGCCTCCAGTTGCCCTGTAATATCCTGTAACTTTTTCCCAAGCATCTTTTGTTTTACAATTTTCTTTTATGTTAATGACCAATTGAGGGGAGACTGATTTTATTTCAGATTCTGTATTCTCATGAATTTTTTCAGCGCTGAAAAATATTCCAAGTTCATCGATCCTATAATTGAAAGTATTAACAGCCGGTATAGCAATATTTACAGAAAATTTATAGACTTTTCCTGCCGCTAAGGGTTGAGTAAATTCACCTTCAATATACTCGCGGGGATTAGGTGGGATGTCCAAAAAAAGTTCTAGTCCAATAAAATGTATTCCAGAATGGGCTTTGATTGAATCTGTTTTTATTTCAGATGATGTTTTATAAAAAGTAGGGTTTAAAGAATAATAGTTGGGTGTTCCAGAAGTAGGATTACACCAATTCCAAACGGCATTGTTAGCCAAATCATCATACCCAGATCCATTTATTTTTGAAGTGTCCCGACTTTCAAAACTTGGATTTATTATTAAATTTTGTGTAAAAACAAAAAGCGG
>CAYMZV010000367.1:0-4238 GCA_964394965.1 uncultured Chryseobacterium sp. | reverse complement strand
ACGGGGTTACAGCAGGAGGAACGCAGACAGATTTAAATGGTGAGTTCCAGATTAAACCCCTTGCGGCTGGAATTTATACCATGAAAATACAATACACCGGCTATCAGCCAGTAGAATATAAAGGTGTGATTGTATCAGATTTAAAGACAACTTATTTTGATAATCCACAACCGCCGATCGAAATGTCTCCTACGAGCGTTACGATGACCGAGGCGGTTATTGTTGATTATAAGGAACCTTTGATTGACCCGGATACCAAGTCGGGAGGAACAGTTACCCGCGAAGAGTTTCTTGCAATGCCTTCAAAAAACATCAATTCCGTTGCGTCGACTACGGCCGGGGTATATCAGGCTGATGAAGGGAAAAGTATCAATATGCGTGGTGCGCGTGATGGCGGTACGGCTTATTTTATAGATGGTCAGCGTGTAATTGGCTCACCTAACCTTCCTCAATCTGCGATTGAACAGGTAAGTGTCATTACCGGTGGAGTTCCTGCGCAATTCGGTGATGCTGCCGGCGGAGTTGTCAATATTACAACACGCGGACCGCAAAGCCAGTATTTCGGTGGAGTAGAGTTAATCTCTTCTGAACTATTGGACCAGTACGGTTATAATTTTGTTGGTTTCAGTGTAGGCGGTCCAATTTGGATGAAAAAAGATTCTGCCAACGGTGATCATCCTATTCTCGGTTTCATTCTTTCCGGGGAAGGCTCTTCAGAAAAAGATCCAAGTCCTTCCGCGATCGGTACCTATAAAGTTAAGGATGCAAAATTGAAAGATTTGGAAGCCAATCCATTGAAACCAGCTCCAGATGGAGCAGGGTTCGTAAGGAATGCAGAGTTTGTTACTTCAGATGATTTGGAGCCGATCAAAGCCAGACAGAATGTCGCTTCCCGCACACTTCGTTTGAATGCAAAAATAGATTTTAAGCCTACCGAAAACCTCAACATTACATTTGGAGGTTCGATTGATTATAACAACAGGCATGATTATGTTTATGAATATGCACTTTTCAATCCATCAAATAATCCGATGGTAACTGAAAATACCTGGCGTGTTTATGGTCGTTTGACTCAACGTTTCGGTGCGCAAGGTCCTGATGCAAATAAATCAGCATCGAATATCAAAAATGCCTTTTACACACTTCAAGTTGGTTATACAAAATACAAATCAACTACGGAAGATGATTCGCATAAGAACAAGGTTTTTGATTATGGTTATATAGGTGAATTTCATCAGTATAAAACAAGGACTTTTGCACCTGGTTCCGTCGTGGTTCATGGTGATACACTTTTCGGTTATGTCCAAACCGCTTATTCGGATTCTGCATTGACATATTCACCAAATTGGCATGATCAGAATGGACAATTGCAAGGTGCCCTTAATCCGCTTGAGTCAAATTATACCCAATATGTATTTGACCACTCCACTGATCCAATTGTAAATGGTAGTCAGGTTGAAAATGACCAAGGGCTGTTGAATGGAGACCGTCCTGGTAACGTTTACTCTACTTGGTACAATACCGGTCGCCAGTACAATGGATACAGCATACAGGATAATACACAATTCTCGGTTTCAACAAGCTTTTCTGCGGATATTAAAAGCCATGCCATTCAAATTGGTTTTTCGTTCGAGCAACGTGCGGAAAGAGGCTATTCCCTCAACCCGCTGAATCTCTGGACAACCATGCGTCAGCTTGCAAACTCTCATTTGACACAGCTTGATCTTGCAAATCCTCAGCAGGTAGATTATGGTACTTATGATGCATTTCTCTACAATCGTTTGTATGATGCAGGACAGCAAACCCAGTTTGATAAATCATTGCGTACAAAATTGGGTATGCCGATAAACAGTACGGACTGGATTGATGTCGATGCCTATGGTCCGGATTTTTACTCGATGGATATGTTCAGTGCCGATGACTTGTTGTTGAATGGTAACAGCATTGTCAGTTATTATGGGTATGATCATACAGGAAAGCGTACAACTGGAACCCCTTCATTTGATGATTTCTTTACCCAAACCGACGCAAATGGAAATTTCACAAGAGCAATCGGTGCTTATCGCCCAATTTATATGGCGGGTTATATTCAGGATCGTTTTGATGTAAAAGATTTGAAATTCAATGTTGGTCTCCGTATTGACCGTTTGGATCAAAACCAAAAAGTCTTGAAGGATCAATACCTTTTCTACCAGGCAAAAACTGTAGCTGAGGTTGATTACTCGCAATTCAATACCACTCGCCCTTCCAATATGGGAGATGATTATATTGTTTATGTAAATGATATCAATACTCCAACGCAAATAGTTGGTTATCGCAATGGAAGCACATGGTATGACGGTCACGGAAATGAAACCGCTGATCCTATTACCATTGCCCAAGCGACTTCTACAGGACATATTACACCTTATTTGGTTGATCCGACACTGACAAAAGTTGATCCTAAGGCATTTAAGGATTATACGCCACAATTGAATTTCATGCCTCGTATCGCTTTTGCTTTCCCTATTTCTGAAGAAGCGAACTTCTTTGCACATTATGATGTGTTGACACAACGTCCTACAGATGGTTACCGTTTGGATCCGACAGAATATTATTTTATCCAGAACAGGGTGGGATTATTCAATGACAATCCGGATTTGAAACCTCAGCGTGTCACCGACTATGAGCTTGGTTTCACACAAACTTTATCGGCACGTAAAAATTCAGCAATCACAATCTCCGCGTTCTACCGTGAAATGAGAGACATGATTCAAGTTGTTGCCGTAAATTATGCTTATCCGGTGAATTATCTCACTTATGGCAATATCGATTTCGGAACCGTAAAAGGATTTACAGTCGCTTATGACATTCGCCGTACGGGTGGTGTACAATTGACAGCAAGTTACACGCTTCAATTTGCCGATGGAACAGGTTCAGGTGCAACAGAAGCTCAGAACCTTGTATCAAATGGACAACCAAATCTTCGTACAACAATTCCTTTGGATTTCGATCAACGTCATGCAATTGTTGTAAACGCAGATTACCGTTTCGGTTCAAAAGATAATTATCATGGACCGGTTTGGACAAGCAAAAAAGACCCAAGTCACTCCATTCGCATATTGGATAATATGGGTGCTAATGTGGTGTTCCGCGCTGGTTCAGGTACTCCATATTCTGCACAATCGAATGTTACCCCACAAGGTGAATTCGGAGTGTCTTCCCGTTCTAATTTGTCTGGTTCGGTTAACGGATCACGTCTTCCTTGGCAAGTTCGCATGGATTTGCGTATAGATAAGAATATTGATTTGCATTGGGGTGGAGATCAGGATAACAAAGGGGAGAAAATGGCGAACATGAATATTTACTTGCAGGTATTGAATGTACTGAACACGAAAAATATTTTGAATGTTTATCGTTACACCGGAAACGCTTCTGATGACGGTTATCTCACGGCTGCAGAAAACCAATCACTAATCAATGCGCAGAACAATCCTCAATCATTCCGCGACTTATATTCAGTGAAAATCAACAATCCCACAAACTATAGCATTCCCCGTCGTATCCGCATTGGTGTGATGCTCGACTTCTAATCAGGAACGCGTGATTTTTTCCAATACAAAAAAGAAAAAAGTAACAACCAAAAGGAAGTAAAATGAAAATCAAGCGTAAAATTATCGCTCTCTCCGTTTTAACAATTCTCTCTTTTGCAATTTCAGTTCATGCAAGGGAAAATGGAGCAAATGGCCATCGGCAAAATAATTCTGCCGTTAGCCGTCAAAGTACTCAAGATCAAGTGGCGTCTTCCTGTACGCCTGCATCCGCTAAAACAGACCTTGATATTAATAATGTACGTACGACCATCTTGACAGGTGGTGACATGTGGTGGGATTTGACTTCAGCCAAGTATGAGGTTCCCAAAGGAGGTGGAGCACACTCCATTTTCGCAGGTGCCCTTTGGGTTGGAGGTCTCGATGCCGGTGGACAATTAAAAGTAGCCGCGATGACTTATCGTCAAACGGGTAATGACTTTTGGCCTGGTCCGTTGGATACAGCTACAGTATCAATCGATGCAACTACTTGTACTGCATTCGACAAGCATTGGAAAATCACTCGTCAAGATGTTGAAGATTTTGTTGCCTATACACAGGGTACAGGTCCAGCAGGATATTCTGTTCCATTGGTAATTCAGACTTGGCCGGGGAATGGTGATGCAAGTCTTGGTCAGGGTCATTATCTAGCACCGTTTGTGGATGTGG
>CAYMZV010000366.1:0-4239 GCA_964394965.1 uncultured Chryseobacterium sp. | reverse complement strand
CATAAATGGAACTCTCCTATATTTTAAATCACCTCGGCGAAGACCGCGAAAATTATTACAACGCCGTTAGCCCTCCGCTCATCCTCAGCTCGAATTTTTGCTTTGACTCTGTCGCCGACATGCGCGAAAAATTGACACGGGAACTTGAAACGCCATTTTATACAAGAGGATATAATCCGACAGTTGGAATTCTCAGGAAAAAAATTGCTGCATTGGAAGGCACAGAAGATGCCTTGGTTTTTGCAAGCGGAAGCGGGGCGATTGCAGCTGCAGTCATGTCAACCATAAAAGGAGGGGAGCATGCAATTTGTATAATGAAACCCTATTCGTGGACCAACACCTTGCTTTCGAAATACCTCGCGAAATATGGGGTGAGTGTGACTTTTGTGGACGGCGAAACGGCGGATGATTTTGAAAAGGAGATTCTTCCAAATACAAAATTGATTTATCTCGAGAGCCCGAACTCATTGACGTTTGAGTTGCAGGATATTTCCGCGATTTGCGCAATGGCAAAAAAAAGAAACATCACAACCATTCTTGACAACAGTTACAATTCCCCGCTCAATCAACAACCGCATAAAATGGGCGTTGACATTGTGGTACATTCCGCAACAAAATATTTGAATGGACACAGTGATGTTGTTGCCGGTGTGGTCGCTTCTTCGAAAGAGAGGATTATGAAAATGTTGGCGGAAGAATACATGACCATCGGCGCAATCATTGGCGCACATGATGCATGGCTGATGATTCGCGGATTGCGAACGCTGGAGTTGCGCGTGAACCGTTCGTCGACGTCGGCACAAATGCTGGCGGAGTGGTTGGAGAAACATCCGAAAGTCGAAAAAATAAATTACCCGTTTCTGAAAAGCAATCGCAATTATGAATTGGCGAAAAAACAAATGAAGCAGGGTGGGGGATTGATTTCACTGCAACTCAAGACGGCATCTGTTTCCGATGTTGAAAGATTTTGCGACAGCCTGAAAACTTTTTTACTTGCCACTTCCTGGGGCGGACATGAATCACTTTGTTTTCCGACTTGCGCGTTGATCCAGTCTGCAAGTTTTAAAAATCCGTTGCCATGGAATTTGATTCGTCTCTACATCGGTTTGGAAGATCCTCAATTCCTGAAAGCGGATTTGGAAAAAGCGTTTGAAAAAATTTAGTGCAATTGCACCACGGAAAATATCGGGCATAAAAAAACCCGGAAATTTCCGGGTCTTCATTTTTTATTTTCCTGTTGCTGGAGTTGGAGCGGGTGCCGGTCTATTCCGTTTGTGTTTCGCCCTGCGCGCAGCCTTGTCGGCTTGCCACTTTGTGTATTGATCGGGAGTGAGAACGGATTTTACACCCGAGTCAAACTCGCCCATGATTTGTTGTCTCAGCGCCTTGTCGGTAGCTCCGCTTGCTCTCCAATCTCCCATTTTCTCCGCGCGTGTAAGAGCGAGATCATGAATTTTTGCGGCTTGGTCGGAAGTCAAACCGAGTTCCTTGGTCATGTGATTGGCAACATCGGTAGCTTTTTGTTCCGGAGTTTTTTGTACATGCTGAGCCGATTGCTGATTATCGGTTGTGGGTGCTGCAGTGGTTTGTGCGAGTGCAAATGAGGCAGTGCCTGCCGTCAACAATGCAATAAAAAGGAATTTTTTCATGGCTAGTGTTTTTATATAATGAAACGCAAGGATCGTGCAACTTAGTGGCGGAAAAAGGAACGTTAACGTTTTTTAACCGGAAAAGAAATCGCGACTCATTTGAAAAACGAAATCAAATCTTCACGAAACGTTTTCCAACACCATTCAATTTCACAAAATAAATTCCTGCAGGCAAGTCGGAAACGGATAAACGGATTTGATCGGCAACGGGACTGATTTGCGAGGAAACGATTTTCTCCCCGATGCAATTATAAATTTCAACAGTCACTTTTCCATTCACCGCATTCGGAAAATCGATTGTCAATTGCGTATTTGCCGGATTCGGGAAAATTGAAAAACCGTTGGACACGGAATTATTTTCAATGGATGTAGCAACGCAATAAGTGGAAGGATTTGCAACAACCAGGTAATCGGAACTGATCAATCCTCCGGTTGGCGTGGGAACAAAAACGGAAAAAGTATCGGCTGCAGAAACAGGAATTGTTTCCGTTGTATCGCCGGTTGACCACAGATAACTTCCATATCCGCTTCCCGCATCGAGGTATAATTGCGGACCAACCATATAACACGAAATTTGCGGACGTGTCAATTGCCAAGGCAAAGTGAGATAATTGAATGCGCGATACGTTCGCAACGTATCCTGAAAAGTAACCTGAAAAACTTTTGCTCCGCTTGGCGTGACAACGTTGAACATGTGATCTTCCAATGGCGTGTTTCCATTGTCGACAACCGTATTTCCATTGGGAAGACGCGTTACATTTCCCATCGCAATGCTGTACGACGCGGGATTTTCGGTGTAACTCCAAACCAAAGTTGCAGTCAATAAATTTTCATCCAGCTGATATTCTTTTGCAGAAGCCGGATGAAATGGATTTGCACGGCCGTTGTCGTTGATGGTAATGTGACCGTTCGCAATTCTGCGGATGTCGTGTTGTCCGATGAATTTTGCCGTATCGTTCAGGAAAGTGAATTGATTGGCGTTGCCACCCATTCTCCAGATTATGCTGCTGTCGGAGCGGTTGATTTTTGTAATCTCATCGAGGTGTCGACACGAAAGCAAAATGTTTCCATCGTTGTCCAGGCAAACGGAATTGCAATGCGTCCAATCCACATGCAAAGGTCCCGACATGAAAACAGGATCGACATCGCCGAATGAAAAATGATCCTTGGTGTGCCATTCAAAAACAACATTCTTGTTGGCATCCTGTTCCTGGATAACACCGCAACGCACAATTGCATTCACAGCGCCCGGACTTCCGTTGTGATTGAAAATATGATAGGAGGAAAGGTTCATGGTAACGAATTCGTAACCCAGCAACAGAAAATGTCCGTTCGGTAAAATCTGCATGTCGTGTGCATCGGTATGAATTCCATTTTTGCAGGAAACAGAATCGACAATGTGAAAAGCGCTGTCCATCAACATGAATTGGTTTCCATAGCTGTAAGACATCAATCCGTTCGGTTGGATCTTGAAATCATCGGTGCCGTAAGCCGTCAACCGATTGTAATACACGATCCGTCCCTTGTTGTCGAGAATCATGTGTTGTGAAATGGCGGAATTGCCGGTGTTGGCCGGTGTAATGAAATAATATCCTTTCGAACCGGTATCGCAAACGTCAACGGTGAAAGGGGGAAATGTTTGCGCGGGACAAACCAAACAAAGGAATAAAAAACAGCAAACGATTTTTATTCCCTTCAAAAAGACAACCTTGTTTTTCATCGGCATTCGCTTGAAAAAGCATTTCCGCTCAATGCTAAAGTAATCAATAATTTTTTGGATTGGAGTGTGCGGAATGGCAATGAAAAGTTCGGGAAAAGCGCAACGGACTTTTCGAAATCGTTTTTGTATAGATGATACACCCAACCGATTCGCGGACTCAAAAAAATCCCAACCTCTTGCGAGATTGGGAATGTGATACCGACCCATATTTTATTTGTCGTGTGAAGTGAATTATTACTTGGTTGTTTGGCCGCCCACGTAGGGCCTGATCTTGTCGACAGGTTCCCAGAGTTCAATCTTGTTGCCTTCAGAATCCATAATGTGTACAAATTTTCCGAAGTCATAAGTCACAATGCTGTCAAGTACGGTTACTCCATTGTCCTTGAGTTTTTTTACAAGCCCTTCAATATTCTGGACCCGGTAATTGATCATGAAATCTTTTTTGGACGGGGAAAAATAATCATCTCCTTTTTTGAAAGGTTTCCATTGGAGATTGCTTACCTCGTCGGGACTGTTAATGTTTCTGGATTCAAAACCCGAAGAACCCCAATCATTTATTTCAATCCCCAGGTTTTTGGTGTACCATTCTTTCGTTTCCTTCAGATTGTCCGAATAAAAGAAAATGCCGCCAATTCCTGTCACCTTCGGTGTTGTGTCAACAGGTGAAGCCGATTTCTCCGTTTGGTTTTTTTTGTCTTCCATATTGTTTGTTTTTTTAGTTGTCGAATCACAGCTTGCAAGAAGTGTTACAAGTGAAATCATTGCCAATAATCTTTTCCCTTTATCCATTTGGTTTCGATGAGCTTGCTTCAAATCTAAATCAAACTTTGGATTGAAAATCCATCTTATCATAAAATATTGTGACCACCG
>CAYMZV010000365.1:0-4242 GCA_964394965.1 uncultured Chryseobacterium sp. | reverse complement strand
TTGAAAGGGAGTGATTAGTTATTGGCGATTAGCCATTAGCGATTGATAATAATTACGTCAAACCATTAGCTATTGGCTAATAACCAATCGCCAATCACTCATTGCAATTTGATGATCATTACAGAAGCATTCACGGCAGCGAGTGTTCCTCCTGTATTTGCAGCTAGATTGATACTTCCGCTGGAGCCGGTATTGTTCAGTTGAATTACATCACCGGCACTCAAAGTCACAATGACAAATCCTGTTGTTTGTTGTGTGCCCGCACCGGAACCATAACGTGAACCCGGAATGGAAACACCGTTAAGAAATATGGAAAATTGGTTGGATTGCACTCCTGAAGCGGAAAATTCAATTTCATAAGTGCCTGGGGTATTGACGAAAATAAAAGACGATCCGGCAGAATGTATAATGTTGGATGTCAGCATGCCATTCGTATCAAAAGTCACGGCATTTCCCAATGTCACGAATTGTGCAGAAGTGTTGTAGATGTATGCATATTCACCTGCAAGACTTCCTGTTGCTCCGGTTGCACCGCTTGGACCCGTAGGTCCCGTTGCACCTGCAGTACCATTCGCACCTGTAGGTCCCGTTGCACCTGCAGTACCATTCGCACCTGTAGGTCCCGTTGCACCCGCAGCTCCATTCGCACCGCTTGGACCAGTTGGTCCTGTTAATCCAGTATTTCCTGTTCCACCACTCGGACCTGTTGGTCCTGTTGGTCCTGTTAATCCAGTATTTCCTGTTCCACCACTCGGACCTGTTGGTCCTGTCAAGCCTGTATTTCCTGTTCCACCGCTCGGACCAGTTGGTCCTGTCAATCCTGTATTCCCTGTTCCACCGCTCGGACCTGTTGGTCCTGTCAATCCTGTATTTCCTGTTCCACCGCTCGGACCTGTTGGTCCTGTCAATCCTGTATTTCCTGTTCCACCGCTTGGACCGGTTGCTCCTGTCAATCCAGTATTTCCAGTTCCACCTGTCGGACCGGTTGCTCCAACAGCACCACTTGGTCCGATTGGCCCGGTTAGTCCGGTATTACCTACCGCACCGGTTGGTCCTGTTGGACCTGCAGTTGAACTTCCGGAAGTTTGCGCATACAATGCATAAGGAACAGAAATCAATTGGGAAGTTCCGGCAGAGACATAATTATTTCCACCGGTAATATCCATTCCGATTTCCAGATAATAGGAATTCGTTCCCCAAGAAATGGAAGAGAAGGTTCCCGTAACGGGAGTTCCCATTCCCATTTGCACAGTGTACAAACCGAATTGATTTGTTGTGGGTGAAAAAGTTTCCTGATAAACAATTGTGCCGGTTGGAGAACCGCTGTGAATGGTCAATTCCAATCCCAAGAGTTGATTGGCCAATGCATTTCCCACACCGTCACGTGCGATTCCCTGATAATTCACCGCTTGTGGCGCCTGTGAAAACAAGAACGATGTTACAAGCAGGAACGAAAGTGTAAAGATGTTTTTCATGGATTGTTTTTAGGAAGGAAAAGTAAAATCCGTTTCATGATAAATGTAGTTCATTTCCGAGTAAGTTCTGTCGCTACTGAAAATTCAATTTGAATGGAATCAATTCTCTCACGGATAAGAACAATCCGAGTGGGCTTTTCACCATAAACCCATAGCTAAAATTGTATAATCCCCACCCTCACTGTCTGCTGCAAGTGTTTTTCTGCCGCTTCCTCCATCACTGCCCTTCGTACGCACCCGCATCAGGTTGTCCATCCGCAGTGCGCAATGTATTATTCAAATCGAAGGGATAAAGTGCGCCAATGGCGGGATCACCAATATTTCTTGCAGCAGAATTTGCATTCAACTGCAGATTATTATGCGGAACATCTGCAAAAGCGGGATCACCAAAAACATCGTTGATGAAATGTGTTGCACTTGAAGTGTTCACATTGGTTTTCATGTCGCAATGGGAAAAAACATAATTGTAATGAACACCCGATGCCGTACTCGAATCCAAACCGATTTCATTTGTTTGGTCACCATAAATAATGCAGTTGTAAAAATTCGCTTCAATCAATTCACGTTCGTTATTCGTGAAATCATCAATCTTGTACCAATTGTTCAGCAATAAGGCAGGAGTGGTGCGTGTACTGATGTTCCAATAATTCCCGAAACTGCAATGCGAAAAAGTACATCGTCCACCGTACGCAACGGCAAGTGAATATTGTCCGCAATTCGATACTGCAACATTATCGCCTTCCATCCACGAATCCCTTCCGAAAATTCCGGCAATCGTCATGTTGCTGATTTTTGTATTGGTAACACGGATGGTCGGTTTGATGGAATTGAACAATGCACTGTCGCTGAGGATTCCGATGTTCCCGTTTTTTATTACAGCCCAATCGATCACACTGTTTTTACTCAACTGCGATAACCAGATGTATCCCCATTGTCCCGGCTCTTCCGCATAATCGGGTTCCAGGCGATCGCCTTGAAATGTTGCAGGATTTCCATATTGCCCGAGAACCTTTAAAGTCGAATTGGAATCTGCGGCAAGTACACCATTGTGATGAATGTAAACCCGCGTACCCGGTAAAATGGTAAGCGTACAATTTTTTGGAATGATGGCATAACCGTAAATGACATGCGGCTTATCGTTCGTCCACGTTTCATTGCAATTCAGGGTTTCGTAATAATGAAAATAAGCGTCTTGTCCGACCGCATTCAAAATGACGTGCTGATGATTTCCATTCGTCTCGAACAAGATCGAATCCTCGATCATCAAGGGAGAATTGGAATTGTTCGGATCCACATCCACATCCACAAAGACATACATGGAATCTTTTCCGCGAATTTCAATATTGGTTTGGCTCACTGCAGGAACACCGTCAATGTTGAGGTGGAAATTGGAATGGACTCCACCTGCCAAACGGATGGAAGATATTTTTATCGATTTGCTGCTGGTATTGTAAATCCTGAATTGACGGGTGGAGGAGCCGACAGTGGTGAAAACGGTATCAAAAACAATCGTGTCCGATGAAAAGGAAAGTTTGGCCGAAGAATCCGTATTGATGGGATCTTTCCTGCATCCGGTTTGGGAAACGAAAAAAATGACCGCAGCAAAAAACAGGAATGGGAAAAATTTCATCAATGCAAAGGTAACGTTCGGATGTTATACGTGAAAATGGGAAATATATTGTGTGCTTGGAAGTGACGGGAGGAATGGGAGGAATGGGACGTGGGACGAGGGAGACATGAGCGAATCTTTTGCAGCCGGCATTCAGGAGCAATCCCCGATTGGAAGTATCAGTTTATTTCCGAATCCCGCAGCTGATTTCATAACCGTAAAAGAAACACTGGAAAATCCGACGGTTGCCGTTGTTTCGGTTTCAAATGTTTTGGGAGAAACCCTTTATGCAAAATCCGTTCCTTCAAATCCTGAAATAAATGAAACGATCAATGTTGCAGGTTTCACTGCTGGAATTTATTTCATTTCAGTGAAAACTCAGGCGGGAACTTCGGTCCGAAGATTTGTGAAGGAATGAGGAAATTCCCAAAGTCAAGATAGGCTCCCATCATTTTAGAATCAGTCTTAGGTTCCTTTCAGGTAAAAGGCTGGTTTACAATTTAATGATCGGATTTGCAGATAACCAATTCCTTCTTATCTTTGCATCCCCGTACGAGATACGGCTCAACAAGAAAAGTCATGAAAAAAGGAATCCATCCAGAAAATTATCGCCTTGTAGTGTTTAAGGACATGTCTAACGACTTTATGTTCATTTCCAAATCTACAGCCGACACAAAAGACACCATCACTTACGAAGGTGTAGAATATCCATTGGTTAAAATGGAAATTTCAAATACTTCCCACCCTTTCTATACAGGCAAAATGAAGCTTGTGGATACTGCCGGACGTATTGACAAATTCCGTAACCGTTACGAAAAGAAGAAGTAATAAAATCTTTGTGAAATACCATCCCTCCGTTCACGCGGGGGGATTTTTTTTGTTGAACTTTGTCGTAAATTCCCCACTATGTCGGATTTCCGTTTGGTCTTATTTGATGATGATTCGCGTGAACAGTTTTTGCCACTTGCATGGACAAAACCGATTGCGGATTTCCGGATCGGGATTTTCACCATTCGGGAAAAGTGGGCGATTCGCCTGAAATCGGAAACAACTTCGTGGACGGCTGAATATTTGCGTGATTCATTGTTCCCTTTTTCCCCGGATAAAACCAAACAGCATTTTTGGATCAACGGAAGGGTTGTCCCCACCGGTGAATTG
>CAYMZV010000364.1:0-4249 GCA_964394965.1 uncultured Chryseobacterium sp. | reverse complement strand
AACCCATACCTATAAGTTGTATTGTTATACAACCTACCCTCCAGCGGCGCACCGAACGCACTGTAGTCACTCGTCGAGCGCACATCGGCAGTATAGTAATCAATCGTAGCCGAGGAACTGTGCTGCTTCAGCAGCTTCCGGTCGCTCACCGTCACCAGCACATTACCCAGATGGTTCACCAACTCATACGCCTTGCTGCCCAACATCCGTTTCGGCGTTATCGAATCCGGCGCGACCATTGCAGCCGAACCCACCGACGAGCCGATGTCGAACGAATTGTCCGCATTGAATCCGCTGTAACCGTAAACAACATTCGTGTATAAATTTTCCGTGGTCCGGTCCTTCAATCCCAATCTCGCACTGCCGTACAAATCCGTTTCCCCCAACGCAAGCTGGTCCGTCACCTGCGTGTGCCCGGCATTGTCCTTGAAGCTCCTGCTGTAAGTCGCCATCACATTACCCTGCGCATCGCGCACGTAATACGTGTACTGCCAATTGTCCTGTGTCTTTATTCCCGTACCCGCATCTCGCGGTTTCACAATTTTTGCCACGCGTTGCCCCATGGCATCGTACACAAAATCAATATCGTTTTTTGTGGTTCCGCTGTTTCCCGTCACCGATTTTATTTTCCCGTACACATTCCAGTCAATCGCCGCAATGTTTTCCTGCGCATCCGAAGTGAGTTCGCCTATTTCATCGTACGTATAATTCCCGCTTGACATCGTTTCAAGGTCATCGGAATAATTTCCCGAAGTGCCCGCATCCGTTACATGGTCAAGCTCGTTCGTCGCATCGTTCGGTGTGCCGCTTGCGGGATCGTAAGTGCCCGAAGATTTTTTGTAATAATAATGCAGGTCATCCATGCTCACACCCGAAGTGGCGTTGCCGTTTCTCAATTGTGTGATGATGTTCCCGTTCGCATCGTAGCTGAACGTGTTCTCGTATTCATGCGCACTCGTTGTCAGTCCGGTGTAAGCCGTGGTGCTTGAACCCAGATACGAATTCGAGGAAACAATCCGGTTCAGCTGGTCATAATGGTAATGGTTCATCATCACCGGCATCACCGTAGGCAATCCCGTTCCGCTGCCGTGCGACAACGCAACCCCCATCTCTTTTATGTTTCCGTTGAACAGGTCATCACCCGTATTCGTCAGCGAAGTTGCGTCATTGTACAACGTCTGCGCGCTGCTGTTGATCGGTGTGTAATCCTTTTCTCCCGACGTTGTGTTCCAGAAATAGCCCAATGCGAATCCGAAGGCGTCAACGCCCACATCGCTCTGCATGCCTGCACGTGTGGAATAGGCCATGCCGCTTGTCGCCTCTCCGTCTTTTCCCAAATCATAATTGTAGGCAGGGTCAATCACATTGCTGTTCACACCTTTCAACCAACCCTGTATCGTATAGGCATAATCCTCGCCCTGCACTTTCACATCGCCCAATTCCGTGCGGGCAAGCGGGCCGTGGGTGTAATAAAAATATTTCGCATCCTGTTCCCAGATCACACCGTCTTTCGAAGTGTACACATTCGTCAGCCGGTTGTCCGCATCATAATAATATCGGTGGAAAAATTCATCGCCCTGTCCCTGCTGGTATTTCACCTCATTCACATTGCCACTGATCAAATCATACGAATACGCAATGTGCTTGTAGCGCTGTCCCAATCCATCCCATTCCGGAAATTCCTGTATCAGTTCGCTCACGTTACCATGCACATCGTAACTGTAATGTGTTGCATGGTCATACGTATTCGGATCGCCGTCATCGGTTTCCTCAATGGTCACTGTTGCCACACGCTTGCGCAAATTCTGCTGTCCACCCGCAAATTGGCTGTTGATGGTTGAATTCAGGTAATCATCGTAATAGGTATTCGTCACTTGCGTAAGTCCGCCTACCGCCACCCATCCTTGAAAACTTGAATAGCTGGAAGCGGTTCCTGCAGTGAGTGCAGCGGCATTGTCAATCTGTCCCGCCTGTATCATTCTTCCCTGTCCATCGTAAAGTGTATAGGAATAATAATGATGCCCACTCACACTGAGCGCAGCTTGTTTGGCATTTTGCGAAGCCACAATCCGCCCCACCTTGTCGTAGAAGAAAGCGGTCACGCCTGCATCGGGAGTGTTGGATTCAATCGGTTCATCGAGTGTGTTGTATTTGTAATTCGTCACAAGATTATTTCCCGAGTGAACATGGTTCGGATAATGTTGTGTGCCAAAAGCCCCGTTGGTGTTGCGGTAAGTCTGCACATCGGCCACATCACTTGCATTGAGCGGTTGGACGCCTGCGGGAGGAACCGTGCGTGTGAGATTTCCGGCCTGGTCGTAATAATAAAGTGTGTATTGGTATTCGTAATCATTGTAATGCACATAAAACGAATCCTGGAAAGCGCCGCTGAAACATTGTTTCACATAGGCGATCTTGAAACTGTCAATGGCGGCAGCCACTTCTTGGTTGTAAAGTTGCGTTGCCCAGAAACTGTTTATTTCCGGTGCATCCTCATCACAGTCGGTCGTTGCGGCATTGCAATCCATATCGGAGGCAAGCGGTTCGTAAGTGGAAGGCAATACACCCGCAACACCGGCAGGATTTCCGACATCATCCGAGCAGTTTGTCATCCAGTGGCTGACTTGTGTTGAAGTAACACCGTCACTTGGATAGAGTGCCTGAAGTTGTGCTAAAACATAACTTGCCGCAGTGGTGTAAGTTGTGTGGCTGATGTAATGAGTGCTTGTATTGGGAATGACGGCATTCCATTCATCCACGAATTGCTGAATCTGCGAGCAGAAACAATTGATGCTTGTCGGACACGGCCCCGTATCATTTCCACCCGTGAAATTCGCACCGCCTGAAAGTGCGGTGAGTCCGCTGGTGGAACTGCTCACATTTCCCGAAGAGCCAAGATCGGCAGGTGCGTACACAATGAATTGGTCGGCATTCGTAGGATCTATTTCCGCCGTATAATCCGGGTTGCTCACATACGTGTTGATGGCATTCACAATCATCGACACGATTTGGTCGGAGGTATATGTTGCGCTGATGTCGACAGATCCGGTAATTTCCACCGAGCCCGCTGTTGTGATGGTCACCGCGCAGGTGGTCATGGGTGTGCAGGTATATGTTCCATGTGTGATGCTGTAGGTATTCGACGCCGGTTTTTTGCAGAAATTGTAAGTGGAACTGACAGCGGTTGAATAACTGGAAACCTGCGTAGAGTTGGTGATATTGGAAAGCGGAACATAATCATCCGGTGCGCGTATGGCAAAACCAATCGCTTTGGAAGGGTTGCAATTCGGCAGGACAGGTACAGGTGTTCCGCAAGTTGTATTATCGGCAATCTGGTCCGGGGGAACATCGGCATCCAGAAGCGCATAACATCCGGTGGCTTCACGTGCCGGTTTCTCGAATGTGGCCTTGGTGGCGAGATACAGAATGCGGAATTGCTGCCACTGATCGTCGCAAGGAGAACCGCATGTGGTGAGTGTCTGTGCATAATCCCACATGGTCATGCCGCTGCTTTGGTAATTGCCCATTTGTGTTGACATGGAAGAGGCAAAAGCATGGCCCGGACCGCCCGAAATGAAAAAAGGGTCGTCGTTGAAAATATTGATGGCCGGATCTGAAGTGATTGACAGGTCAATGATCATATCCCCGTTTCCATAAAATGTTTCATGGTTTTCCGCCCATGCCAAATCGTCACCGCCATACAGGCTTGCGTCGTATCTGTGGCTGTCGTCATTCGCTTCGCACCAGCTATAATGGCAATATTCGGGATGATAGGTAACGAGGTAATCTGCAAAACAATCCTTCCAATTATTCGTCACGTCTGTCCAAGTGCTGAATGAATAACCACCGCTCGGTGCGGGAAGGCAATTCGTATTGAGCCAAGAGTTGAACGCAGACCAGAATCCACCGGTCGAAACATTCGTAGTGAGCCAATTGTCATCGGGCGTTGTATTTCCCGAATACAAATCATCATAATATTGTCCTCCCGGACTTAAATCCCGCTTGAGTACATCCAACAATCCTTCGCATATTCCGGTATCGGCAGTGAGTTGGCAATTCTGGTTTTCGCAATCGGTAATGTAAGCGGTACGCGCACCACCCGTGAGTGATTCGGCATCCGCCTGCTGTGCACAATACGTCGAGCAGTCATTGCAATCGCCACTGACAGAAAAGTTGGAATTGATTGAACTGAGCGAAGTGATGCAACCGTCGATGCTGGCGGTGAAATTGTTGACAGCCGTATTGAGTG
>CAYMZV010000363.1:0-4291 GCA_964394965.1 uncultured Chryseobacterium sp. | reverse complement strand
ATACAGGAACACTGACGAATGATTATCGCATTGATGGATTTCTTGAAGCCATTGCAAAACTCATTAGCGAAAAACTCCCTCTTCGTTTGCACATTACCGGCAGCATGCCTTCGGGAATAAAGGACAGGATTGAAAAAATCGCTCCGGGGAAAGTGCGTTTCAAGTCGCATGTCAATCACCATGATGCAATTGCGCAGATGAAGGCGGCGGATTTATTGTTGCTCGTCATTCCCGATGCAAAAGGCAACAAGGGAATCCTGACCGGAAAGTTATTCGAATATCTCGCAGCGATGAAACCGATACTTTGCATTGGACCTGTCGATGGTGATGCGGGAAAAATAATTTCCAATTGCAGTGCGGGAAAAATTTTCGATTATGAAAATGGAAGTGACATGTTTTCGTTCCTGACAAATCAGATTTCGGATTGGAAGGAAAAGGGAAAAACTTCGGGAGGCGATTTCAATATTGTAAAAAGGTTCAGCAGGGAAGAGCAAGCGAAGGAAGTGATTCAAGTGTTGGAGAATATTCGGTAGCGGAAATTGAATCGAGGCAATTTTGTTAGATTTATATTTCAGCCAAACCCCATAATGCGTTTTGTTCTCGGTTTTCTCTTATTCATCCTGCCGTTTTCGGCATTTTCGCAGAATCAGGCAAAAGTGAAATTGCGTTTTGCCGATTCCCTCGGGGGATTTACCATTTCTGTTTGTCCAACGGAAATGCCTTTCGGGTATGACGGCGGATATGCGGAATGGACGATCAACAATAAATTCAAAATCGGTTTGGGCGCCGGACATATTTCGCGAAGCAAATATTATGGTTTTGGAAATCATGACGACTTGCATCCGTGGCTTGCTTACGATGGAACATTTGTCCGATTGAGCGGGAAATATTTTTTCAGGCAAAAACTGGACTCGCGTCATTTTGTGGAAATCCAGTTGACAGGAAGGGAATTGATGTACAGTTGGCTGAATTTTTTTGATACGCCTCCGGGATTGGGTGCCGATGAAGAATTCGGTTTTACAAAATCGGAAAATACCAAATCGGTTGGATTGACTTTCAATGAGGGATTTGAACGTTTCCTTGCTGAACGGTTCTTCATTGAATTGTTTTACGGATGCACATTGAATTTCGAATACCGCAATTGCACACAGTTCCGTTCGTGGGATTATTCGGGTCACTATGATGATACCGTTCACAACACAACAACATTGCAAACGTTATTCCTTCCCGATATCGGAATCAAATTGGGATTTATGGTTTGGGAAAAAAAGCAATGAAACGATTATTTCTTCTTGAAAGAATTAATCGCGTTGACGGTAAATTCCGACAGCACCAATTTTCCGCTGATCGCAGCCCTTTCGAAAAGCAATTTGTTCCAATGATCCGTTCCTTCCCAAGCCACTTTTTTCAAGTCGGCCATCGCTTCCGGATTGCTCAATGAAAGTTTTTCGGCAAGATTATTTACGGCAACATCCAACAATTCCACCGATGGAAAAATATCCGCATACAATCCATTCTGCAAAGCCCATTTTGCATCGCGCCATTCCGTTGCATTGATTGCAAGATTCGTAAAAGCCGAATTCCCGATCTTGCGTTCAACCGCCGGTCCAACAACAAAAGGTCCGATTCCAACTGCGAGTTCGGAAAGTTTGACGGACGCTGATTCAGTTGCCAATGTATAATCTGCCGCACTGGCCAATCCAACCCCGCCGCCAACCGCTTTCCCCTGCACACGCGCAATGACAAATTTCGGAACCACACGCATGGCATTGATCACAAGTGCAAATCCCGAAAAGAATTTTTCTCCTGTAGCGAAATCCTTTATGCCGATCAATTCATCGAATGATGCGCCGGCGCAAAATGCCTTTTCACCTTCGCTTTTCAAGACAATCACTTTTACGTTGTGGTCATTTCCAAGAGAAAATATCACATCGGCAAGTTCGCGCAATAAGTTTCCGGGAAGGGAATTGCTCTGTGGATGGAAAAAGGAAACGGTACCGATTCCATTTTCGATTTTTAAAATAACGTGACCCTGTTCGCTCATGAAACAAAAATAGTGATTAGAAATTGGAGATCGGTGAGATTGATGATTGGCATGTTTGAAATTTCACCATTCACTAAAACCTCACATATTTATTTCTCAGTTCAACATCGATTCCCTTCTCGATTGCTTTTTTCGCTTGCTTGAGGAGAAGCGGTTCGAAAATGGAACGCCATCCCGGAATGTTGCTTTCACTGATGCTGAAAAGCCACGCCAATGCCCTCCGGTCTTTTGGAAATCCTTTTTTATCGCATTGACCATCGGCCGCAAGTCCATAACCGATTTGCAGCGATTCTTCAAAGCCCCGACTTGCAGGAATGAGTGTCACACGGAATTTGCAAACCTTATCCGACTCACTGAAAAAACGGTGCACGATATTTTTTTCAGCTGTGGCGGTTTGTCCGGCAGTGAGCGTTACAATTTCTTTTCCGAGTTGCACTTTCAATTCCCCTTCCGTGACATCAAATCTTTCCACATAAGTCTTGTGATAATGGATGCCTACACCGCCGCCGGGAGCAAGTTCGACATCGGCAACAGTCCTTTTTCCATCGGTATCGGAAAATGTTTCCCGGAATGTGACGTAATCTTTTTGAATGGGATTGTAAATGCGTCTCATGCGGTCAAGATGATTTCGGGTTTGACAATTTTTTGAATACAGATCGGCAATGCGAATATACCGATGAGCCGTAATATTTTCAGGATGAAAAAACTGTTTCGGGCACTTTTTTAATGTGCAAGACTGGGACAAGTCGGGCATAAAAGGAGTTTCATCGTATGCTTTACCATGACTATCGACAAAAAAAATGCAGCAAAAAAACAACTACAGAATCTCTACAGAATTGTGCCGATTTTCATTGCCGAAACAATGTGGGCTTTCATCCGTAAAAGGTTTATTATCTTTACCCCATACCCCTGCATTTATGCTGACAAATACAGAAGTAAAGGATCTGCTCTTGGACCCGCAGACAGAATGGTTTTATCTCGGTGAAATTGATGAAGACCTCATCAGTTCATTTTTTTCACTCATAGAAAACCGCCCTGATTTTTTGTTGCTTCCGCGAGCTGCACGGCGTCGTTTGGTAAGTGCGGTTGTGGAATGTTTGCAGAACATCCAGAATAACACTCCACCGATTTCAAAACCGCAGGCGGGCTCTGTTGTGTTCATGCAAAAATATTCCGGGAATGATTTCGGTTTGATGTGTGGAAATATCATGAAGTCGGAAGAAGTGGAATTGCTGAAAAACAAATTGGATAAAATCAATGCAGCGGAACCTGAAGCGCTTCGCGAAATGTATATGAAACAAATGGAATCCTCCCTGGAAAATGGCAGCCGGACAAATGCCGGTCTCGGGCTTCTCGAAATAGCCAGGGCGGTCAATGGTCCGATCCGTTACCGTTTTATGCCGTTGGAAAGCGGATACACATTTTTCTGTGTAGAATTATTTCTCTCCCTGAACTGATGGAACCACTTTTTATCCCGCACACAAAAACAACTCCCGCGATCCTTTTCAACGAGGCAAAAGGTGAATTCAAAATTACAGGAAGATCAATTCCGGCAGATGCAACAATCTTTTTTTCGCCTGCCGATAAATGGGCTGAAAAATTCCTAGCGCAATTCGAAGGCAATGGAATTACCATTGATATCATGCTCGATCATTTGAATACGGGATCGGTACGCTCCATTCTGACCATACTCACCAAGTTCATCAAGATGGAGTCGAGGAAAAAATCGGTTACCATCAATTGGCATTTCGAAATAGAGGACGAGGACATTCGCGACAAGGGAGAGGAAATGTCATTGATTCTTGAACATCCTTTCGTTTTCATTTCCTACAAACTTCCAGAGTAAAGCTTCGCCATTTCGAAGTAAGTCTTACCGTTTCGGCAACAGACGCTTTACAATAAAAAACAGATCGAAACTCTAGAGCGTTTTCAATTTAGCCAGCGCCTGATTTTTATACTTCCCATTTTTTGCAACGATTGTCTGGAGTAATGTTTTCGCCTCCGCCTTGCGATTGAGTTGAATGAGGGCCAATGATTTTTCCCATTGCGCGTCTTCGAAATTCTTGTTGGCTGGATTTTTCAAAACATCATCGAAAAAGGGAAGTGCTGCATTTGCGTTTCCTGCATTGAGCATTTTTACACCTGTTGCATAGGAAGATGCAGCCGACGAAATGGAATCATTTTTTGCAAAAGTGTATGGATAGGATGCCGTATCTCCGCTTTGCGTTTGATAATAATTCGTTGATA
>CAYMZV010000362.1:0-4363 GCA_964394965.1 uncultured Chryseobacterium sp. | reverse complement strand
ATGCGACGGGCGGCAATCCGAATTACACTTACAACTGGTTGCCGAACGTGACAGTAAACAACAGTGTTAACAATCTTCCGGCCGGAACCTATCAGGTAACGGTGACGGATGCAAGCGGTTGCACTTCCACTGTTACGGTTACAATCACACAGCCACCTCAGCTGACTATTTCCGCAACATCGAATCCTTCGGCTGTTTGCAATGGAAGCCCGGTCACCATCACTGCAACGCCAGCCGGTGGAACGCCTGCATACAATGTGGTTTGGACTCCGGGTCCGCTTGCGGGCAATTCGCAGACACTCGTTCCGACAACGACAACCACCTACACGGCAACCGTGACGGATGCCAACGGCTGCATCGACAGTACCGCGACAAGCGTCACCGTGAATCCCGTTCCGGTTGCGGCACTTGTAGGTGACCTGCTTTCGGGCTGTGCACCGGTATGCGTGAATTTCAGTGACATGTCAACCGTTTTGAGCCCGGGAGTGATCTCCTCGTGGAGTTGGGATTTCGGTGACGGGAATACTTCCACCTCGCAAAGCCCTTCGCATTGTTACAACACTCCAGGCGTTTATACCGTGACACTGAACATCGTTACGGCCGACGGGTGCACGGCTACCATCACAATGCCGAATTACATCAGTGTGTTCGTGAATCCAGTTGCCGCTTTCGGGGCATCGCCGCAACCGACAACCTTGCTCAATCCAGAAATCACGTTTACGGATTCCTCCACCAATGCCACATCATGGAACTGGAGTTTCGGCGACATCCTGAATTCAACCTCGACATTGGAGAATCCAACATTCACCTACACCGATCCTACGTGTTACCAAGTTGTGCTCACGGTTTCGACAGTCAACGGTTGTACGGACACGGCAACGAAGGAAATCTGTATCGGTCCGGATGTTGCCATTTATGTTCCAAATGCATTTACACCGAATGGGGACGGCAAGAATGAAACCTTCTTTCCGGTTTGTACAGGAATAGATCCCGCTCATTATGAAATGTGGATTTTCGACCGATGGGGAAATATGATTTTCTACACCGATGACTTGAACAAGGGATGGGATGGCCGTGTCCAGGGGCATTCGGACATTTGCCAGATCGACACTTATGTCTGGAAAATAAATGCGAAGGATATTGCAGGAACCTCACACAATTTGATAGGACGGGTTTCATTGATAAAATAATCGATTCAAAGTCCATCCCTCAACCGAGTAAAGGTTTGTGAACGATAATTGAATCCTTAATCAAAAAAACAAGAATGAATCATCCGATAGGAATTTTGGATGATTCATTTTTTGCAACCGGACAATTTTCCCGACAATAAATTTTCACTTTATCAATTCAATCATATATCCGACCACATAATTGTATTTGACGTTGACAAAAAAGATTTGATAAAGCAAGGACGTATGGTTAGATTAGCATTTCCATTCAAGTCATGCAGGAATATCTTTTGGAATAACGTTTTTCGATTTCCAATCTGATCAGTGGATTTGTATAAACACCTATTGTTATTTGAAAAATCAGTGCACAAAATCCAATCTTCAATGAATACAAAATTACCTACGCAAAACAAAACGAATACGAGACAAACATGTTCTGCATTTCGTTTTTCTTTTTTTTCGAAATCAATATTGACCTTGATTTTATTTTTTGCTTTCGCCTCCGGCAAAAACCTGTATGGGCAAACGGGGACGTGGACTTTATTGACGCATAATGCCCCTCACAATAATATGGGCGTAATGCTTTTGCTTACCGACGGTACTGTGATTGCACATAACTCATCGGGTGGTGGAGTTGGAAAAGGTTGGGACAAACTCACACCCGACAACACGGGCAGTTATATCAATGGAACTTGGAGTGCAATGGCGTCGATGGCGAATGACCGTCTTTTTTTTCCCACTCAAGTATTGCCGAATGGAAAAGTTTTTGCCGCAGGCGGAGAATATGGAGCAGGAGCCACTCACGGTGAAGTTTATGATCCGGTTGCGAATACCTGGACTGCCACAGGTGCTGTTCCAAGCAATCAGAATATTTATGATGGCAACTCACAGATACTTGCCAATGGACAGGTTCTTGTTGGAATACAAAACGGCCTCAATCCCTCTTTCAATAATGCATTCTACAATCCGGCTACGAATACGTGGGCAACGGCACCTTCCAGTCCGTTGAATCATGACGAAGCGGCTTGGTTGAAATTGCCGGATGGCAGTACTCTTTTTGTCGGAATCAATTCAACCAGTTCGTGCCGATACATTCCTGCTACCAATACTTGGGTTGCAGATGCGACTTGTCCGGTTAACCTTTACGATCCTTATGGTGAAGAAGCGGGCGCTGCACTGATGTTGCCGAATGGAAAAGCGATTTTCTTCGGATCAACGGGACACAATGCAATTTATACTCCGTCGGGAAATACGAGTCCGGGCACTTGGACTGTTGCGGCGAATTTTCCGATCACACATGGAACACAAGTGGGAACAGTGGATGCCCCTGCTGCGATGATGCCCAATGGAAAAATCCTGTGTGCGGCTTCTCCTGTCAATACGAGCTCGGCCAATCAATTTCTTCCACCGACTTATTTTTATGAATACGATTACATCACGAATACTTTTACCCAGATAACACAAACAGTTCCGAGCCTGACAGGAGATTCACTCGGAGGAATCAATTGTGATTTTGTCACATTCCTTCTTCTGCCTGATGGCAGTGTGTTGATGGGATTGAATCAAACCAGCATTTCACAAAAATATTGGGTGTATACTCCAGCCGGTTCAAATATTCCCGAAGGAAAACCGACCATCAACAGCGTTTATCAAACCGCTTGTGGAAATAATTTTTACATCACCGGAAAACTTTTCAATGGAATTTCCGAGGGTGCTGCATTCGGTGATGATTGGGCAATGTCAACCAATTATCCGTTGATACGACTCACCAATGGTCCCAATGTATATTATGCAAAGTCTACCAATTGGAATAGGGTGGGTGCAGTGCGGACAGATAGTTTGGAGGATACGGCGCAATTTGTTCTTCCCGGAAGTCTTCCTGCGGGTACTTATTCATTGTCGGTTGTTGTCAATGGGTTTCCTTCGAATCCTTATACTTTCAACACATACAGGGCCAGTGCTTCGGCTGTGACGAATGTCAGTTGTAACGGAAACAGTAACGGCAACGCACAGGTTACCGTTCTAGGTGGAAACAGTCCGTTCACTTATCTCTGGTCAAATGGATCGACAACCAATCCTACCGGTTCCGTTTTGGCGGCAGGAACCTATTCAGTCACTGTCACTGATAATTTGGGTTGCACAACAACGGCAACAGTAACGATAACACAACCTCCAAGCTTGACACTAACCAGCGGATCGATTACCAACGTTGCATGTCATGGAGGAAATACGGGAAGTGCAACTGCAACCGCAGCAGGAGGCACACCGGCGTATACGTACGCATGGTTACCGAGCGGAGGAACAAATGCAACGGCAAATAATCTGACTGCGGGAATTTATACGGTAACCGTTACCGATAATAATGGATGTACAAATCAAAACACAGTGACCATCACGCAGCCGAATCTTCTCACATCAACTGCAACATCAACTTCCATTTCGTGCAATGGAGGGAATTCAACAGTGACAGTTTCCGGAGCGGGAGGAATTTCACCTTACACGGGAACGGGAACATTCACAGAAACTGCGGGGACTTACACATTCACGGTGACCGATGCGAACGGTTGTACAAGTCAAAATGTAATCAACATCACGCAACCGAATATTCTGACAGCAAACGCAACAGCAACTCCGATCTCGTGCAATGGTGGAAATTCGACAGTGACAGTTACAGGAACGGGTGGAACTGCGCCTTACACGGGAACAGGAACATTCACAGAAACTGCGGGCACTTACACATTCACTGTGACAGATGCGAACGGTTGTTCAAACCAGAATATAATCAACATCACCCAGCCGAATGTTCTCACATCAACTGCAACAGCAACTTCGATTTCGTGTAACGGTGGAAATTCGACAGTGACAGTTACAGGAACGGGTGGAACTGCGCCTTACACGGGAACAGGAACATTTACAGAAACTGCGGGCACTTACACATTCACGGTGACAGATGCGAACGGTTGTTCAAATCAAAATATAATTACGATCACTGAACCGACTGTGCTTACATCGAATGCAACAGCAACTTCGATTTCATGCAACGGTGGAAATTCAACAGTGACAGTTACGGGGGCCGGTGGAACTGCGCCTTACACGGGAACAGGAACATTCACAGAAACTGCAGGCACTTATACATTCACTGTGACAGATGCGAACGGTTGTACCAATCAAAATATAATTACGATCACTGAACC
>CAYMZV010000361.1:0-4368 GCA_964394965.1 uncultured Chryseobacterium sp. | reverse complement strand
AGCCTGTTCAACCGGACAGCCTATTTCAACTTGCTTGCAAATCAGAGGGAAGCAATGATTGCCCGCAACTCTTCTTTTGTCTTGCCAAGCTTGATTTGGAGCTTGCCGAGCATTTCCTCTTTCTTACCTTCTTCAAACAACAAGTCATTGTCTGTCAACATGGCAAATTTTTGTTTGAGTTTGCCTTTTTTCTCATTCCAATTTCCTTTCAATCCGTTCGCGTTCATGTTATTTATTTTTAAATTTTAATATTTCTTACTCGACAAAGATGGTGTGCTGATCGTCAACGTGTGTTACATCATTTTCCAATTATGTTACATCATTCACACACGGAATAATAATGATGGAGGCTTGCCGCATCATTCGACATTCCCTTAATGGATAAATTTCAATGAAATCAAAACCCCGATTCCCATGACCAGGAAAGTCAGCAGAAACATGGCGATGTATTTATTGATCCCGAATTCCTTCACCATGACCCGAATCGGATAGGTGATGATTTTATAAACGAGGGAATTTATTTTCTTCCACGATTTTTCCCCCTTGATGACATAATCCGTTGCACCATTGCGGAAAGAATCGATTGCAATACCCATGTCCTCATTGGAGGAAAGCATGATCACTTCCGTATTCGGATTTATTTGCTTGATGGATTTCAACACGTCATTCCCATTTTCGCCTTCGAGGAAATAATCGAGAATGACGATACTTGTATCTGCATCGACTTTTTCCAATGCACTTTTTCCCGAGTAAAAGGTGGAGATGGCCAGATTATTGCCAAATCTTGTTTGAAGATAATTTTTCAGTCCCGTTACCATTAATTGGTTATCATCGACGATAAACAGATTAAGCGTTTCATTTTTCATTTGGAGTAGATTTAATTGAATGATTAAAGGTGGTTATCCGGCAACCGAAAAATGTTACAGAACTTTTGCAATAAGTTACATCATTCACACATCGGATATTGCATTGGGTGCAAATAAAAAGCCCTCGTCATGACGATTGCCAGGACAAAGGGCTTTTTATGATTGAATGTTTTATTGTTTTGAAACCAGCTTGCCGGTTTGAATCGTTTTGTTGTTGCCGATTATCCGGTAGAAATAAATTCCTGAAGGCAAAATCGCTGTTCCAATCGTTGTGGTTTCATTGGTGAGGCTCGTGTTCATCACTTCCTGTCCCAACGCGTTGTAAATCCGCAATTCGCAATGATTGATTTCCGACAGATCATTTACAATGATTGTTGTTGAGCTGCCGAATGGATTCGGATAAATCGTAACTGCATCATCGGCACTTGCACCATCAAGTGATGGAACACCGGTTGCGATACAACCCGGAGGCATCGTCGCAGTGATAGCATCTGTTGACAAATTACCTGTCGTGGTAAGCGCCCTGCCATTCAATACAACTCCGGTAGTGATGTTGATTGCACCGTTGTTGCAAACGATTGTTCCAACAAAAACGGAATAATCATTGATGGCAACTGCACCGTCAACTTTCCAAAAAACATTTTTCGCCTGTGTCCCATTTGTCAAGATCACTTTCGAGTAAGTGCTTGTCGAAAGCGCTCCGTTGATCTGGATGACAAATACTGCATTCGCATCACCTTCGCCATTCAGATAAAGTGTGTCTGTAAATGTGGTCGCCCCATTCATGATGTACGTGTGTGGCGTAAGCACAAGGTTGTTTCCAAATTGGGCGGGATACAACAATTCAATGTCGGCGGGAAGTGTGTTGAGATAAGTGTAGACATTTCCCAAATCAGCTGCACATGCCGCAGTGGATCCATCCGGAATGGGATGAATCGTTCCTGTTACATCCAATGCAACATAACCCGTTGTCAATCCTACATTCGTGCCAACATCTCCAGTAACATAAGTCACGCCGCTGTTGGTAACCGCTCCGCTTCCGGAAAACAATGCATAACACATTGTGGATGCCAGATTCGGTGCAGCAGGTCCAGTCAGTACGGAACTTCCACAACCGATTGGAGTATATGCCAACACACCGTCAACAGTAACTGCACCTGCAGTGGAAAGTGCACGCCCTTCAAGTGTATCGCCGGTATTCATATTGATGGCCGCGTTGTTTGCGATAACGGTTCCGCGCATCGTGGTTCCGGAAGCCATGCTTACCAAACCTTCGACTTTCCAAAACACATTACACGCCAAAGCGCCATTGATCAATTTTATTTTTGAATTCGCATTCGCTGAAAAGGTTCCTTGAATCTGAAAGATGAATACCGCATTCGGATTGTTCTGCGCATTCAGGATAAGATTCAGGTTCAATGTTGTTGCACTGGAAATGGAATAGACACCGGGAACAAGAATCTGTCCGTTGCCCAACAAATTGGAAGGGAAAAAAGTGGGAACAGTACTGTTGAGCTGATTGTATGCAGCCAACAAATCAGTTGCACATTGTCCGCTGACACCATCCTGATCGTGCATGCCGCCATTTACATTTCCAAAGAAAATGCTTGAACCATTGTTTGTTCCAACATTTCCGGTAATCTGGGAAATTCCCGCATTGCTTACTTGACCATTCGTTGAAAAGAGTTCGAAATTCACGCAAGTTCCAAGCGCTGGGGCCTGGGCGTAATTCATTTTCGGCAATGATAATAGCGCAATCGCCGTTAAGCTGAGTAGTAGTTTGGTTTTCATTTGAGTAGGTTTAAATTTGAAGTGATCGTTACAGAACAAATATGGTCAACTAAAAAACCGGAACTGTTACAGAACTCTTGCAATAACTTACATCATTCACACATCCTGCATGACAATTGCACTTTCATGTCCAATAAAAACGCCATCCCTTTTCAAGGATGGCGTTGCCAATAAATCGCGGAAAATTATTTTTTAATGATAATGAATTCTGTCCTTCTGTTTTTCTGTTGTTCGGCTTCTGAACAAACCGCTGCCGCATCTCCATCACAATCGCATTTATTCAGCAAGTTCGTTTTACCGTAACCCTTTCCTGAAATCCGTTCCGGCCTGGTAATTCTTTTCTTGATGTAATCGGCAGAAGCGAGGGCACGTTTATCTGACAATACTTGATTGTATTCTTTCGTATCCCTGCAATCGCAGTAGGAACGCAATTCAACAACCATTGTAGGATTGGCATTCATCTCTTTTACAATTTTATCCAATTCAGTTGCCGCATCCGGACGGATATTGAATTTGTCCAAATCGAAATAAATGGAATTCAATGCGGCTATTTTTCCCAAATCGTCATTCACCTTGATCACTTCGGCAACGATTTCCTCTTTCTTGAGCAGTACAACATCGGCCTTCACAATATAATCACCGGTAAAAGTGCTTACGGTATTGTCGCCTTCCAGATAGGTAGGTTTTGTGCCCATCAACTTGAAATTTTTATTGGCGTCCACATAAAACGAATAAGCGCCATCGGTTTTGGTAGTCGCCGTATCAATGATTTTATTCTGATCATCCAACAACGCAACCAAAGTTCCCAAAAGCGGATTTCCGTCCTTGTCTTTGGCGATGCCCTTGATTTTTTTCCCGATATCAAATCCTTTCAGGATGTCAAAAGAATAAATGTCATCGTCTCCACTGCCACCCACACGATTGGAAGAAAAATAACCGGTACTCATCTTGTCATTGACCAACACACCGAAATCATCGTATTGTGTGTTCAGGGGAAAACCTGCATTCACCACATTGCCGAATTCAGAACCGTCAATCGGACAAATGAAAATATCCAAGCCGCCCAAACCGAAATGCCCGTTGGAAGAGAAAAAAAGTATGCCGTTGTTTTCTTCCACGTAAGGAAACATTTCATCGCCTTCCGTATTTATTTTATTTCCCAGGTTTACCGCAGTACCCCATTCGCCCTGTGCATTTTTGGTAACCCTGTAAAGATCCGCGCCACCATATCCACCCGGCATATCACTTGCAAAATACATGGTATTGCCATCAGCCGACAAACACGGTTGTCCGACCGAATAATCAGGGCTGTCAAGAATGAACGGTACGGGTTTAGACCATTTTCCATTTGTATACGTGCTGAAACAAATCTGAAGTCCTACAACCCTGTCTTTCCTTTTTGTATCGTAATTGTTTCTCGTGAATGCCATGAAATTTCCATCCTTGGTGAAACTGGCAGGACCATCATGCATTTTCCCATCGAGACTCTTATCAAAAATGGTTGGCGTTTGCAATTCATTTGTTCCCACTTGGGAAACATAAATATTCAAGAACGGTTTTCCGTTCCAATTGTATTCTCTCGGCGCAACTTTGGTTGATCTCGACGATGTGAAAACAATTTCATTCTTGTAATAACAGGGACCGAAATCTTCCGCATCGGTATTGAAATCCAAATGGTTGATTTTGTATTTGCCGTCGTCTTTCGACCAAG
>CAYMZV010000360.1:0-4387 GCA_964394965.1 uncultured Chryseobacterium sp. | reverse complement strand
GTTTGGCGGGACGCATCAAGTCGATCATCGAACACGAAGCGACTCAGGCGTCTTCAAAGTTGGCTTCCGAGCGTGGAGTGTTTCCGGGATTCAAGAACAGCATTTATTTTGACCAACTCCCATTGCGAAATGCCACACTCACCGCCATTGCACCAACCGGAACCATCGGTGTCATTGCGGGAACATCGCCATCGATTGAACCTTTGTTTGCCTTGGCGTTCAGAAGGGAACGTGTTTTGGGAAACAAGACATTGACAGAAATAAATTCGCGCGTAAAACTTTTCCTGGAAAAAAATGATTTGTTTTCCAACGATGTCGAAATGAAAATGATTGCCGAAGGCCATGTTGAAAATACCGAGCTTCCTGAAAACCTGAAAGCGATTTTCCGCACGGCACAATTCATAGAACCCGAATGGCATTTGCGGCATCAGGCGGCATTCCAGCAATACACCGACAATGCCGTTTCAAAAACAATCAACTTGCCGCATACCGCAACACGCGAAGACATCGAAAAAATTTACATGAAAGCGTGGAAGTTGAAATTGAAAGGTGTCACCGTTTATCGCGATGGGTGCAAGCCACATCAGGTGATGAATGCGGGAACCTCGTGTGAAGTTTGCATAAGCTGACGAATGAGCGAAGGGAATCCATTACACCGCTGTTCCGCCCCTCATTTTCCTTCTGTAAATGATATTCGCAACCATCGTTTCCATTACCGGAAACAATAAAATCATACCGAACAGGATATAAATATCTTTTTCCAAACGGAAAAAATAACGGTCGGTTTGCACTTGCATGATGGAAGTGAACAAGCCGGTGCTGATGATGTCATTCAGTTTTTTCCCCATCAGTTCCTTGCTCGTGCCTTCGTCGATTCCCAATTTGTCATGGAGCAATTCGCGGATTCCATTTTTCAGTCCGTAGGAAATGCTCGCACTTTTTGTGATCGTAAAAAATACCGCGACAATTTTCCCTTTTACACCTCCGGTGCTTGCCATTTCGTTTTCAATCACGTTTCCGAATTTCCTGTAAACGAGATCCGAGAATCGGTCGAGCGCTTCATCGGTGGTGAGATTGAGATTCGCGGAATCTTTTCCAGTAGTGATTTCCCTCACAAATTCATTCGCGCCTGTGCCGATTGCGGAAGTCATGTACGCATCCATTTCGGTGGTGTACGTATGCATGTGCGTTTTCAAATCATTTCTCACACCTTCGACAAGTCCCCACTTGAATCCGAAAAAGGCGGCGAGAAGGGGAATCAGAATGATGTAAGTCCATGCAAGAATCCTGAAAAAAAGGAATTGCCGTTTGACGAGAATGAATTTCCGGAGAAAAATAACGAGAAGGAGAAAAAACAGAAATGCGATACCGGAAAATTTCAGGCAGGAAACGGCAATGGAAAACGGATTGGAAAATTTTGTGAGAATGTCCCAATATTCGGAGAGGCTGAATCCCATTGAGTGATTGGAGTGATTGGCGATAAGTGATTAGCGAATAACCTTGAATGTTGAAACTGTTTCTACAATTATTTTTCACACACTCAAAAAATTTCGCTGAAGTTGCGCAGATAAAAAATCAGAATTTCCTGTGCTCTTCCACAAACTTCGTGATGTAATCCACAATTGTTTTTGTGTCTGTTCCCGGAGGAAACAATTCGCCTACACCCATCTCTTTCAACTTTTTCATATCCGCATCGGGAATGATTCCGCCACCGGTGAGCAAAACATCATCCAGCTTTTTCTCTTTCATCTGCGCAAGGATTTTCGGAAACACCGTCATGTGCGCGCCCGACAAAATGCTCACACCGATCACATCCACGTCTTCCTGCAACGCTGCATTCACAACCATTTCGGGTGTCTGGCGAAGACCGGTATAAATCACTTCCATTCCTGCATCACGCAAAAAAGACGCAATCACTTTTGCACCGCGGTCGTGGCCGTCAAGACCGACTTTGGCAACGAGAACCCTGATTGGACGTTTCATCACGGTAAAGGTAATTCTGAATTTTGAATTTTGGGTTCTGGATTTCTTAATCTGGAAAATTCTTTCGGTGGGTCAATTCAAAACTTTGTCACGCAATCTTCAGCACATTCCGTTTGAAAAACAATTGGCTCAGAATGATCATTCCCGTTCCGATCAGGATCAACATGAGCGGCCGCATCAAAAAAGCCGTGTCGGTGAATGCAAGATTTCTCCAGTAGATATCGTAAAATCCCTGGATGCTCCAATAATTGATGGAGACAACAGAAAGTTTTTGCATGAATGCAGGCATGAGAAAAGTCGGGATCATGCTTCCACCGATAGCCGACATGGAAAGTACAATGACGGACGAAAGCACTTGCACCTGCTGCCGGCTTTTGGCAATGGAAGCGAGAAACATTCCGAATCCGGAACAGGCGAAAGCGGTGGTGAGCATCATGGTGACCAATGCGGGAACATTTTTTCCGAGATCGAGATGAAAGGCAAATGCAGCATAAAAAAAGAGAACGGACAATTGCATCAATGCCACCAATATGGAAGCGATTGTTTTTCCAAAAAGAATATTGCTCGTGCGTATCGGCGCATAAAGCAAACGCTTGAGTGTTCCATTTTCCTTTTCCTCGAGCAATCCCGCACCCATTGCAGCGAGGCCGAAAAGCAACATCATCACAGCGGTTCCTGAAACCGCTTGAATCAATCCGGGACTGCTTTGTTTTTCCTCGACAACCGGACTCATTGCTATCACAACGGGATTCACATCATTTTCCCTTGAATTATAATTGGCGACAATCTGCTCGTGAATTTTGGCCAGACTTGTCGAATCATCATTGTGCATCCCTGAATTCGCTTTTCGCTCGGCACGTTTGATCAGGATATCTTTTCCAAGCATTTGCATGAGTGTACTCATCAAAGCCTGTTGCAACATTCCGGTTTCCGCCATTTTCGACGGATCGAATTTCATTTCAAGCGGAAGGATTCCTCCCCTGCTCAGCGAATCACCGAAACCCTTGTTGAAAATCAGCACCGCACTTTCATCTCCGGTTCGGACCAAACGTTCTGCCGAGTCGACAGGAATCCTGCGAACGGAAAAGTTCTTGAGGGAATCGATTTTTTTAATCACATCAAGACTTCCTTTGCTGTTGTCGAGATTGGAAACGAGAATTTCCATGGGTCGCGCATTCCTTTCCGTTTCACCGCCGAATGCCATTGCGAAAATCGAGATGAGTGCAATGGGCATGAAAAAAGTCATCATCAATGCACGGCGATCGGTGATGAAGAGGCGGATATCTTTCAATGCGATTTTAAACATGGGAACGGATTATATGAATTATGGATTGAGAATTTTCTATTGTTTGTCTTGATTTTCCTTGAATGGTTTTCCTGAACTAATCGCGAAGCTGTTTTCCGGTAAGTTTCAGGAAAATGGTTTCAAGGTTCACCTGTTGAATGTCAATGTGTGAAAGTTCAAGTCCGATCTCGCTGCAATAATTGACCACCTTGGGCAAATCGGATTTCACATCGTTGCAGGAAAAAATGATTTCATTTCCATTGAGTACAAAATCGCCTTTCAGGTTTTGTCTTATCTTATTTTCCATTTCATCCCCGACATTTGCATAACGCACCAAAATGGATTCCTTCATTTTGCTGAACTCACGCAATTCCTGAAAAGTCCCCTGCACAATGATTTCACCTTTGTCGATGATCCCGATGCGGTCGCAGAATTTTTCCGCTTCCTGCATGTAATGCGTCGTGTAGATGATCGTCATGCCCTTCTTGTGCAATTTTTCCACCACGTCGAAAATCAGATTCCGGCTTTGTGGATCAATGCCGACTGTCGGCTCATCCATGAAAAGGATTTTCGGTTCATGCAACAACGCAGCGGCAATATTGATTCGGCGTTTCATTCCACCGGAATAATCTTTCACCTTGTCGTTTTTGCGGTCCGCCAATCCGAGCAACTCCAATGTTTCGTTGATGCGTTTATTCAGAATCGATTTTTCCACGTTGTAAAGCGATCCCCAGAATTGAAGATTTTCCACTGCGGAAAGTTTGTCGTACAAGGCGATTTCCTGTGGAACAACACCGATCATTTTTTTGCAGGCGACTTTATTGTTCTGCAAATCCATTTTATCGATCGTCACTTTTCCTGCATCCGCTTCGAGGATTGTGCTGATGATGCTGATGGTTGTTGTTTTTCCCGCTCCGTTCGGACCAAGCAATCCATAGAATTCCCCTTCGGCGATTGAGAAACTTATTCCATTCAGCGCGACATGCGTGCCATACGATTTTTTCAGGTTTTCGACTGTTATCATTGAGTAGCGTTGTTATGCGAATGGACTAAGATAGAAAGAATCGGATACGGAGAAAATCAGCAACGGAATGTTGTTGCAACATGAAAAAATGCGGG
>CAYMZV010000359.1:0-4420 GCA_964394965.1 uncultured Chryseobacterium sp. | reverse complement strand
TGTGCTATGGATGAAGGAGTGATGTTGTATTCGAAATGATAACGCCAGTGGCGTGCAACTTGAACGGAAGGCTGTTTGCCATTGTCGCCAGGATAAGTTGAATATTGCCTTAACTTGATTTGTGCGTTTGGAATCTCACAGAGTGGAATTGGAACGGTTGCATTTTTTTCGGCAACAGGTTCAAATGGGGAAACAAACGCAAGCGAAGGGGATTTTCCGTTTTCATCATGTGACATTCCATCCACAGAAAATTTCAGTTCATTTAAACTTGAATTGCGGGATATCAATGGCGAAACGGAATCGAAAAAATAACTGAGGTAAGAATTCCCATTCAACAGGAAAAGATTTGCCGGCGCATGGAAATCCTTTCCGCGTATTGTTCCTGCCAATGACGGAACTGGATTTTTTTCATCCACCCAGGAGGAATTCACCGAATAGGAAACCTGAATCAAGGCAGAACTTTTATAGGCATTGGAAAGCTGTTTGTCGAGGTGTTTTTTCCATTCGCTCTTCGCATTCGCCAATCCCAATTCCGCCTGACTTTCCGGTCCGGAAACCACAGCAATGTTTTTGGAAAACGCCGCAACAATGGTTTGTTTTGCAAGCGAGATTTCCTGCAACGATTTCCGTTCGTCAATCAGATTCGCCGCATTTTCATAAGCGCGCGAAAGGAATTTGTCAATCGCGGCAAACACAACCCGATTCCACGAATTCAAATCAACCCCTGAAAATGAAACGGAACTCTCCACACTCGCAGGAAAAGATTTTCCGGTTTGATAACCACCGATCGGCGCTACGAAAGCCTGAAGGTTTTTTGCAAGCGGAAGCGGTGCATAATAAACCGGGTCCGAATCCCCCGGAACAGTGCGGATCCCATTTTTTCCCCCTTCATCAAAACGCATCACCCAGATTGGAAAGGAAGAATTCCCACTTTCATTTTGCAGGAAAAAATCACTTGCAATTTTGAGTGAATTCCCTTTTTCGGGAAGATCCGAAAACAGCGTTTCAAATTGTCGGGCAAAATCGGGGAGTGAACCGGATTCATTTTTCGCGCAAGGGGAAAGTGTCAATTGTGGAAAAACGGGTGTTGCCGAATTCCCGTTTTCGTTTTTCCCGATGAGAAGTGAAACGCTGAGTTGAAAAAGATCGGTGTAGTTTTCAATCGACGCCGGTTTTATTTCCGATTGAAGTGTATAAGGCGCGGGAATCGGTGCAAGGACAGTTTGGTTTTTCGGTTCCGCCTTGTTTTTCAGGAAACCGATAATCGGATTGAGAAGCTGTTCCATGAAAAGTGTGATGTCGATTTTGCGTTTTGTTCCCTGTATATTTTCAGCAGTCCCATCAAGCGAAGTGCAATATTCCATACTCGCCATTTCATTCGACATGAAAAAATCGAGTACGCTGAAATAAATTTGAAGATCGGCATTTGCCTTTTTTTTCACCGCATCACTTTCCGGTTCATAAACCGATTTGTCGAAACAGAAATTCAGTCGGAGAAAAGGCGATCCGTTTTCCGAAACAAAAAAATAGGAAGCGGACAACGAAGGCCATTTCAAAAAATCGGTTGGTGAAATGATGGCGGAAGATTGTTTCATGAAAAACGATATAAATGATTAGCGTACGAAATTAAACCAATAAGCGGTGAAACGGCAGTTTGGATGAAACCATTTTTCCAATGGATTGCTTTATTCTTACTTTCGTTTCATGTGGGACGAAAAAGAAAAAAAGAGAAGAGTTTTCACACCGAACGAAGCGCTCGTGAAAGCGGAATCGTGGTGTGCGTATCAGGAGCGTTGCCAGCAGGAAGTGCGCGACAAATTATATTCGTGGGGTTTGCATGAACAGGATGTGGAGAACCTGATCGCGGAATTGATCTCAAGAAATTTCCTGAATGAGGAACGTTTTGCAAAAGCTTTTGCAGGAGGGAAATTCAGGATAAAGAAATGGGGACGTGTGAAAATCAGGATGGAATTGAAACGCAAGAAGGTAAGTGAATACTGCATCAAAAAAGGCCTGGCTGAAATTGACGGCGACGATTACCTGAAAACATTGCGCAAGGTTGCGGAAGCAAAAATGAAATTGACAAAAGAGAAAAATGAATTGAAGAAAAAATATAAGGTGATGGGTTATTTATTGTCGCGCGGATTCGAGAATGACCTGATACGTGAAGTGATGGGAGAAGAGTGATGCCGAAATGTGCCGATAGGATTTTCTTGAAATGGTATTTTTGCCCTGCTGTTTTTTTTCACCGGCAAATCATTTCATGAATCCCGCATCCTTCATGGCTTTCAACGCTTGGTCGAGGCATTGTTGCGAATCGTAAATTGCCAATCTTCTCTTCCATACTTTTCCTCCCGGACCGGCATAACGAATGATAAAATAATCGTAGCCGAACATTTTCTTGTGGTAATCCACGCCCAACACATCCACTTTGAGGATTGTTTTTGTTGCGGTGAATCCGGCCGATCGTATCAGCGCAAGTGCAAGTGTGATCGCCAATAAACCCAACGTGAAAGTGACTACGTAATATTGGGTGATGAGTGTCATCACGGTAAAAAAAAGCAAAACCGCCAATCCTGCTATTTGCAGTGACAGCGTTACATAATCCAACTTATTTACCGGTGCCGGAAGTTTTTCAGGCAATTCCCTTTTCCCAATGTAAAAACGATCTTCGAGCGAGTGGCAATATTGCGCATCGGCCAAGACAAAATGGGAATGTGCGGGTTCATTCATGCTGCAAAAGTAGTCAGGAGTTTGGAGTTTGGAGTTCGACGATTGAAAATTTTCCGAAAGGAATTTTCCCTGGATGAAATGAAGAGTGTTGACGGCCGATGCCCGAAAAACCTGACGGGAAAAATTAACGACGGATTTCAGGTAAAATTTTCCCGACAACCGACAACGGACAACCGACAACTGTTATCTTCGCACTCATGATAACAATAGAACAGGTAAAGGCCCTTGTGGATCGCAAAGATGCGTTGAGGAGGCATCTTTGACATAGATGGCAAGCAGAGAAAAATCAATGAAGAGACTTTATTGACGGAAGCTTCCAGTTTTTGGGATGACCCGAAAGCGGCGGAAAATTTGCTGAAGGAAATCAAGAAAAGGAAAAACTGGACGGAATCCTTTGCCGCGCTTGAAAGAAGTGTGGAGGATCTTGCCGTGATGTATGATTTTTACAAAGCGGGAGAAGCGACGGAAAAGGATGTGGATGCCGCTTATGCGGAAACCGTAAAACAAATCGAGAATCTTGAATTCAGGAATATGCTCAGCGGAAGGGAGGATCATCTCAATGCTGTGCTCACCATCAACTCAGGCGCGGGTGGAACGGAAAGCTGCGATTGGGCGTTGATGCTCATGCGCATGTATAAAATGTGGGCCGACAAGCATGGTTTCAAGGTGAAGGAAGTGGATATTCAGGATGGGGAAACCGCGGGAATAAAACAATGCACATTGGAAATCGAAGGTGAATATGCTTTCGGTCATTTGAAAGGGGAAAACGGTGTGCACCGGTTGGTGAGAATTTCACCTTTCGATTCGAATGCGCGTCGCCACACTTCTTTCGCATCGGTTTATGTTTATCCGTTGATTGATGATACGGTGGAGATAGAAGTGAATCCGGCGGAATGCGAATGGGAAACTTTCCGTTCAGGTGGAGCGGGCGGACAAAACGTGAACAAGGTGGAAACGGCTGTGCGGTTGTATCATAAACCGTCGGGCATTGTCATAAAAAACCAGGAGTCGCGTTCACAAATGACGAACCGTGAAAATGCAATGCGTTTGTTGAAATCGCAATTGTATGAAATCGAGATGCGGAAAAAAATGGAAACCGTTCAGGCGATTCGCGGCAACATGAAAAAAATCGAGTGGGGATCACAAATCAGGAATTATGTTTTGCATCCCTACAAGCTTGTAAAGGATTTGCGCACCAATCATGAAACCTCCGATGCACAAGGCGTATTGGATGGAAACCTGGATGAATTCATCAAAACCTATTTGATGGAATACGGTGCGAGTTGGAATGTCGATTTGAAATAAAAATGGGAAAAGGAAAAATAAGAATCTGGCACAAGACCACTTGCAGCAAGAGTTGTGAAGTGATGAATATATTGAAGAAGAAAAAAATTGCGCCGGAGGTTTTTCTTTATCTGGAAACCCCTCCGAGCACTGAAGAAATTGTTGACGTGTTGAAGAAGTTGGGAATAAAAGCGGAGGAATTGATCCGCAAGAAAGAGAAGATCTACAAGGAAAAATTCGAAGGAAAAAAAATGACGGAAGAAAAATGGATCAAGGCAATGGCGAAATATCCGATCCTCATCGAACGCCCCATCATCATCAATGGAAACAAGGCGGTCATTGGAAGGCCGACAGAAAAAACGCTGACAATCTTATAATCACTCAACCTCTTCATCACTTCATC
>CAYMZV010000358.1:0-4423 GCA_964394965.1 uncultured Chryseobacterium sp. | reverse complement strand
CCGTTCAAACATGGAACTCGTTGCACAGGGAATCGCGAATATTTTTTCCTCTTTCTTCGGTGGCATTCCCGCAACAGGCGCGATTGCACGTACAGCCACAAATGTAAAAAACGGAGGGCGTACACCCATTGCAGGAATCATTCACTCCATTACGTTGCTGCTGATCATGCTGTTCGTTGGAAAATGGGCTTCACTCATCCCGATGAGTTGCCTCGCTGGAATTCTGGTAGTCGTCGCTTTCAACATGAGCGAATACAAAAGTTTCATCTCATTGCTCAAGGGACCGAAAGCGGATGTCGCCATTTTGCTCACCACATTTTTCCTCACCGTATTTATCGATCTCACCATTGCCATCGAAATCGGGATGGTGCTCTCGGCGTTTTTGTTCATGCGGAACATGTCGCAGATGAGCAATGTGAATGTTGTGTCAAAAGACAACGACAGGGAAGAGGATGATCCGAAAGCGATTGGCAAATATGATGTGCCCGAGGGTGTGGAAGTTTTCGAAATCAACGGTCCTTTCTTCTTCGGTGCCGCTTACAAATTCAAGGAGTCCATGCGTTTCCTCGAGGAAAGTCCGAAAGTCCTGATCATCCGCATGCGTCATGTGCCTGTGATCGACGCAACGGGATTGCACGCACTCGAGGAGGTTTTCCGTTATTCCGAAAAAAGAAAAACAAAATTCATCATCTCCGGAATTCAACCTGCCGTGTATGAAGAATTCAAAAAGTCCGGATTGCTGAAAGAATTGGGCGAGGAAAATGTGCTGAAGAATATTGATGACGCGTTGGTGAGAGCGAAACAATTATTGCCGGTGGCTTGATTGACAAAAACCCCGATTATTTCTTGTGTTTAATTCATTTCTATCGTCAACGTCCATTTTCCTATCTTTAGTTAGGTAAAAACCAATTTCATAAAGATGATTTTTTGGAACTCACGGATTCTCAAATTTTTATTTGTCTCCACACTTTTTTCAATCTATGCCCACTCCTCTACCTATTATTGGGTTGGCAACAGCGGCAACTGGTCAAATTACAGTTCGCATTGGGCAACCACTTCAGGCGGACAGGTCTTTTACAACCAGTCGCCTTCGCAAAATGATGACGTTGTATTTGATGCCAATTCATTTACGCTTTCAGGGCAATCCGTCAATATCGATGGGGCAACGGCCATCTGCAAATCTTTTTCGATTCAACCATCCATTTCGAATAATCCGACTTTTGTAAATGACCCCGGCAATGTCGATTTGCATATTTTCGGTTCACTCACATTGCAAACGGGCATTATCTGGTCGTATGGATTTCCATCCGTTATTTCCATGATGGCCCCTTCCGGATCACAAACCGTGAAATGCGGCGGAAACTCCTTTCAGGAATTGGATTTCAATACCAATGCCACTTGGTCGCAAATGGATTCGCTTCGCGCCAATGTCATTCGCCTGAACAACGGAACCTACAGGACAAATAATTTCCCCCTCAGCAATACCGAGTTGTATTTTGGTACAACCCAGACCAATACCTTCTGGGCAGGCACTTCCCCCATTCACTGCGACAACTGGTATGGATGGACCTACGGGCACACAAACATGCACACCGACAGTTGCACCATTTATATGTTAACCTATTTCCAGAATTCGTCGGGAAGGCATTTCAAGAAACTGATCATGCCGGTTTACTCCTCCCAATGCACATTCCAAACCGACACTTGCACAATAGATACACTGGAAACCTTTGGCACCTGGTTTCAACTGTTGGGTCAACAAGATTCCATTCGTTATATCTATTCAACACAGAATTTCATTTTTTATCTGCCCAATCATTGTCAGTATGCCGAGATGCTTCAGTTCACACGCTTCGACCAAAACGGCTCTTGTGATTTTGACACTTTATTCCTCAACAATCCAGGTTATACGGTAAGCCTTTATCCGAATGATGTCGAGACAATCAACTATGAGTTGCTCACACCAAATTCCGCCTGCGCGGATTTAATAACCATCAACTCACAGGTTCCCGGTCAGCAGGCGAGTTTTTACAAGGCAAGTGGAACAATTACCTGTTCCGGTCTAGCCCTGCAAGATTGTGCAGCGACAGGAGGTGCAACTTTCACGGCAAACAATTCCATTGATCACGGGAATGTAACGGGATGGGTGATCAACGCCGTCAGTGTACAAACTTATTATTGGGTGGGCGACAGTGGTGATTGGTTTGACGGCTTGCATTGGTCAACAACAAGTGGAGGTGTTGCGGGAACTTGCATTCCAACTTCCAACGACAGCATTGTGTTCGATCAGAATTCTTTTTCGGGTGCGGGAAATACCGTTGTCATTGATCACGCCTCGATCAACATACGAAGCTTGAATGCCATGAATGTGATTTATCCATTTACAATTTCCAGTTCCCAAACCAACATTGCACAACAGATTTTCTGTTCGGCGAATTTCCAGCTTTCAAATCTGGTCACTTGGGGCTATCACGACACATACCTTGAAATGATTGCGCCTTCCGGAATCAATACACTTCAAATCGGCGGAAACTCATTGTCTCAAATCGATTTCCTTTCCGACGGCACTTGGAATTTTCTTGACACGGCATACGTCGATAATCTTTCTGTCAATAGGGGAAACCTGAATTTGAAAATGAATTACATGAGAACCGGAAGTTTCTATTCGCCTTTTACGGATACACGCTCGATCAATCTTGGAACCACAAAACTGGTAACGGACAATTTCGGCTTCGGATTGAGTGGATTGACGGCTGACGCCGATTCCTGCAAATTATATGTCGGCAATAATTTTTCGAATCAAACGAATTGTGTTTTTGATTCTGTCTTTACTTTCAATGGAAACTCGAATGCAACGGGAGTGGATTTGGTCACCGGAACAATTCGGCATCTGATTGTCAACAACTCCACAGCCATCGAATACTCGGGATTGTTCGAACATGTTCTTGTGAATCAACGTCTCAGTTTGAATGCAAATGGCGGACATATTGAAAACCTTGATGCACGCAATGATGTGATCGTAGGAGCCAATTTTACGATTGACACGTTGCAAATGAACAATCCGAACTATGCGATTTCAATTGGTGTCAATCTGACTTTAACGCTCAACGATCTTATTGCAAATGGAACTTGCAACGGCTTGTTGACAATGCAAAGTTGGGGTGCATCAACATCCAACCAAGGATTCATTTTTTCAAATTCCACTTCCATCAACGCGGATGAAATCATGATTTCAAATATCAGTGCATTGGGAACGGCGGGTTTCAATGCAACAAATGCATTGACAAACGGTACTGTCAATGGATGGAACATTTCCGCCAACACCAGTCAATACACTTACTATTGGGTTGGAGGAACAGGCTCTTGGTACGATTCCAACCACTGGTCATTTACAAGCGGAGGAACTCCGGCATCGTGCATTCCGAGTCCGAACGACGATGTTGTATTTGATTCAAATTCTTTCGTTGGAAACGATACGGTGAATATGCTTGACCAGCATGCTTATTGTCACAATATCACTTGTACCGGATTTACCGTACAGCCCGTTTTCACCGGTACAGTTGTTTTCAATCCGAATGCCTTGGGGTCATTGAATGTTTCGGGAAGCATGCATTTGCTTCCGAATATTTTGTGGGCATACGATGGTCACGTAATTTTTTATGGAAGTGAGCGGAACCGACAAGTTGCTGCTGCCGGAAAACCTTTCAGCGGTGTTCAATTCAATGGACCCGGCGGTTCATGGATATTTACCGATTCACTTAGATACCTGGATCAATTCGTGCAATATTCCGGAAGCATAAATACAAATGGGCAAACCATCAATGGCGGCACAGATTTCACCATTCGCGATACGATGCTGCTGGGAACATCAAGTATAATTCTTGATCAGGCATATTTTGATGCCCCGGTTTCCCCAACATGGACCGGCATTGTTGATGCAGACAGCGCCTACATCAGTTGCAACAATATCAATGGTTATCGACTTCGAATCCATCATTTGAATTTTGACGGTTACCCCGCTTCACAATCTTCAACGAATATTCCATTGACAAATATCGATTTGATGACCTCCTCCAATGTACTTTCCGATTTCAATGCAAGTGACAGTATATGGATCCAACGTGCAGTTTTCAATGGTCCGGTTCTGATTGAATCCCCGGTAAGAATCAAATACTGCGATTTCAGAAATAATTTTACGGTTCAACGTCAAACAATTTTCGATACACTCATCGTAAACAATCCGAGTTACTCCACTTATTTCCCTGCCGATTCGAATCTTACCGTCAACAATAAACTCTTCACAAATGGAAGCGCCTCTTACCAAATCAATATCATGAGTACAACTCCCGGAACACAAACCAACATTGTTGTTCCAATGGATACGGTTTGTATGGAATATGTGAATTTCCGAGACATCAATGCA
>CAYMZV010000357.1:0-4440 GCA_964394965.1 uncultured Chryseobacterium sp. | reverse complement strand
ACGGTAGCGGTTTCAAAATTAACGGCAAAGGACATTTCAAAAGTTATTGATGAAGTTCTTAAAAAGGAAATCGACGCTCATAGAAGTAAATATGATTCTATGAAAGAAGCCTTTACAGGGGAAGGGCTAAAGGCTTTCAATGAAAGCAGATTTCAACGTAAAAAACCAACTGAATTAAAGCCTCCCGTTTATAAAATCAAAGTCTGGTATAGCGCTAAAGAAGATGAGGAAAGCACATTACAACGCATTTATAAAAACAATGAAAAATTAAGTGTTGTTACAGGAGATAATTATTTGTTTTTGGTAATGGAAAAAGAAGGAAAAAATAGTAAGGAAAGAGTATTTGACATTGCCTCTTTGTATGATTCGGTAGATATAGCAAACAGAAGTGTAAAAAACAATGACGCCAATTTTAAACAAAAAATTGCGGAAGACTTTAGAATGAGCTTTGGTGAAAGAAATAAAGTAAAAGATAAACATCAAACAAATCCAGACAAGGTGCTATTTACATTACAACAAAATGAATTAGTTTACCTGCCGGAAAATGTTGATGACCCTATTTTGAAATTTAATAATGAGGAGTTTCAGAAATGGTTAGCAATCGTTGAAAACAAAAAGAAATTCGGCCAGAGAATTTATAAAGTTGTAATGTTCACGGGGAAGGATGCGAAATTTATCCCACACAACTATGCAAATGCAATTAGTGTTCCAAAAGATCTAACAGATACAGAAAAAGATGAACTTAAAAAGAAATATGGAGAAAAGAAAATCCCTAAGAAGGAGTTGAATTATGTTGAATATGGCTCTTATAGAGATAGTTCTCCATATGAGTCCGGTGAAATTTTTATAAAAAGTCAAGCTGACAAAAAAGAAAAAAGGAAGCCTTTAAAAATTCAAGATAGTTGTATCAAATTGAAGTTAGATTGGTTGGGAAATATTAAGCTCTTCAAATGATCAAACGCACCCTCTATTTCGGCAATCCATCTTACCTCTCACTTTCCAACTCGCAGATGCTCTTGCGCCTGCCCGAAGTGGAAAAGAACGATGAACTTTCCGAAACTTTTAAAAAGGAAGCGACAAAAAGTTTTCCTATTGAAGACATCGGTGTGCTTGTCCTCGATCACCAACAAATTACAATTACACAAGGGTTGGTAAGTGCATTGCTCGATAACAATGTAGCTGTGATTACATGCAACGAAACACGGCATCCTTCCGGATTGCTTCTTCCGCTTGCCGGACACACATTGCAATCCGAACGTTTTAAAATTCAGATAGACGCTTCCGTTCCTTTGAAAAAACAACTTTGGCAACAAACCGTTACGGCAAAAATTACCAATCAGGCAACCTTGCTTCGAAGAATAGGAATTCCGGTTGACAATATGCTGCATTGGGCAAATTCTGTTCGGTCAGGAGACCCGGATAATTTTGAGGGGAGAGCCGCTGCATATTATTGGAAGAATTTTTTTCCGGAAGAATTGGCTTTTACCCGTGACAGAAATGGATTGCCACCGAATAATCTTTTGAATTACGGTTATGCGATTCTGCGTGCTGTTGTTGCACGAGGATTGGTTTCCTCTGGCCTTCTTCCCACACTTGGAATTCATCACAGCAATAAATACAATGCCTATTGTCTTGCCGATGACATCATGGAACCTTTCCGTCCGTTTGTGGATGATATTGTCCGGCAAATTGTAATGTCAGGAGAAGATTATAACGAATTGAATAAGACACTCAAACAACATTTGCTCGGCATTCCGGCACTTGATATTGTGATTGATGGCGAAAAAAGTCCGCTCATGGTCGGACTTCAACGCACGACAGCTTCGTTGGTAAAATGTTTTGAGGGAGACAGCCGCAAAGTGTTGTATCCCGAAATATGATTCATGCGTCTAAACGAATACAGAATTTTGTGGGTACTTGTTTTTTTCGATCTGCCGACTGAATCTAAAAAAGAAAAAAAAGCGGCGGCAAGGTTTCGTCACGACCTGATGGAAGATGGTTTCACCATGTTTCAGTTTTCCATTTATGTTCGCCATTGTGCCAGTAGGGAAAATGCTGAAGTTCATCTTAAAAGGGTCAAGAATTTTCTACCGGAAAAAGGCCATGTGTGTATTCTGACAATTACAGATAAGCAATTCGGAATGATCGAGGTTTTTTATGCGGCAAAATTGGCTGAACGACCTGATACGCCACAACAGTTGGAACTCTTTTAAGCAATACAGAAATCATAAAACAACAATTCCCGAGCAAGTGCCGGGAATTATTGACAGAATTTTTTCATTCTGTTTTTCTTCGTAAATCTTTGTTCCTCAGTTCATAAAGCCCACCTACGTTGTGATGAGTAAGAACGAAGATACAATCTGAAAGCAATTCACAACCTGTCCATGATATTTCATCAGGAATTGCGGGTTGTGATGAGTAAGAACGAAGATACAATCTGAAAGCAATTCACAACGAAAATTGCTGTTTGCGAAGCACTATCTTGGTTGTGATGAGTAAGAACGAAGATACAATCTGAAAGCAATTCACAACCGCCCTGCTTTCGGGATACGCCGGCCGTGAGTTGTGATGAGTAAGAACGAAGATACAATCTGAAAGCAATTCACAACTCCAGAGGCGGTAACGGTTCTGGCCGCGCTGTTGTGATGAGTAAGAACGAAGATACAATCTGAAAGCAATTCACAACTGTCGATCAGGCGGCAAATGACAGCGAACGGTTGTGATGAGTAAGAACGAAGATACAATCTGAAAGCAATTCACAACGATCATTACAACAGTTCAAATCCAAGGATGGTTGTGATGAGTAAGAACGAAGATACAATCTGAAAGCAATTCACAACCTGCAACTACACAATCTGCAAATGACAACTGTTGTGATGAGTAAGAACGAAGATACAATCTGAAAGCAATTCACAACATCCTCAACATATTTGTCTTGCAGCTCGTCGTTGTGATGAGTAAGAACGAAGATACAATCTGAAAGCAATTCACAACCAATTCGAGAACTCCAAGCTAAAAGGAATGTTGTGATGAGTAAGAACGAAGATACAATCTGAAAGCAATTCACAACACAACTCGTAAATTGCCATTTCAGCTACGAGTTGTGATGAGTAAGAACGAAGATACAATCTGAAAGCAATTCACAACAGCGTTGACATTCCACCCATCTTCCCGGCGGTTGTGATGAGTAAGAACGAAGATACAATCTGAAAGCAATTCACAACTTTCCAATTACATTCCGGTCATTCGTCTCCGTTGTGATGAGTAAGAACGAAGATACAATCTGAAAGCAATTCACAACAAGTTCTCCCTTTTTACGGAAACCTTTAATGTTGTGATGAGTAAGAACGAAGATACAATCTGAAAGCAATTCACAACTGACTCGGTTAACCGAAGAGAAGCCAGAAGGTTGTGATGAGTAAGAACGAAGATACAATCTGAAAGCAATTCACAACAGGGCTTCTAAAGATGCAATTTGTAGTTTCGTTGTGATGAGTAAGAACGAAGATACAATCTGAAAGCAATTCACAACGGAAATTCTTTTGTTGTGCCGGCAATCCAAGTTGTGATGAGTAAGAACGAAGATACAATCTGAAAGCAATTCACAACGAAGATTCAAACTGTGTCGGTTGCTTTCACGTTGTGATGAGTAAGAACGAAGATACAATCTGAAAGCAATTCACAACCGGTTGTGGAGGTGGGTGCTTACTTTCTCTGTTGTGATGAGTAAGAACGAAGATACAATCTGAAAGCAATTCACAACACCACAGTCATGCTCAACAAAGATTTATTCGTTGTGATGAGTAAGAACGAAGATACAATCTGAAAGCAATTCACAACTGCCATCCGAAAGATTGTTTACCACAACCAGTTGTGATGAGTAAGAACGAAGATACAATCTGAAAGCAATTCACAACCGGGACTCGGAAACCCTTTTCTTAACCCATGTTGTGATGAGTAAGAACGAAGATACAATCTGAAAGCAATTCACAACGGTTCCATAATCACCGACAATCACGACAACGTTGTGATGAGTAAGAACGAAGATACAATCTGAAAGCAATTCACAACTCGGATTCAATGGATATTTTATCGTTTCCGGTTGTGATGAGTAAGAACGAAGATACAATCTGAAAGCAATTCACAACATGTCCGACATCCAGCTCAAATCCTTTTCCGTTGTGATGAGTAAGAACGAAGATACAATCTGAAAGCAATTCACAACCAAGAATCTTGAAGACGTTAAAGATGTGAAGTTGTGATGAGTAAGAACGAAGATACAATCTGAAAGCAATTCACAACCGGCGCTTTCAATTCGCAGAACCCGGCAAAGTTGTGATGAGTAAGAACGAAGATACAATCTGAAAGCAATTCACAACACCGGTGTAGGTGCTGTTCTTGGAATGCGCGTTGTGATGAGTAAGAACGAAGATACAATCT
>CAYMZV010000356.1:0-4456 GCA_964394965.1 uncultured Chryseobacterium sp. | reverse complement strand
CATATTAGGAAGCGCCGGTCGCCAAACATTTTTCGCGATCACCCTTCATCGCTTTTGCAGTGACTGCGATAATGGGAATTGCACTTGTGTTCCTGTTGTTTTTTATTTTTTCGATCGCTTCATATCCATCCATTTCCGGCATCATCATATCCATCAGGATGATTTCGATTGCAGGATTGTCGGCAAGAAAATCGATTGCCTCGAAACCGTTTTCCGCCACATGGGTGTTCATCCCGATTCCCTCGAGGTAACTGGAAATCGCAAACGTATTGCGTGCATCATCATCGACAATGAGAATGTTTTTTCCGTCCAAGAATTCTTCAACTGATTCCATAACTGATTTTATTTGTACAACCACACTCTCATCAATGAAAGCAATTGATCGATGTTGACAGGTTTGGCAATGTAATCGGACATTCCCGCCTCGAGACATTTTTCACGGTCACCCTTCATCGCTTTTGCAGTGAGTGCAATGATTGGCAACTTTCCGAATTTATTGATCTTGCGGATTTCCTGTGTCGCTTCATAACCGTCCATTTCCGGCATCATCACATCCATCAGCACAATATCGGTATCGGGTTGTTCCTTCAGAATCCGGATGGCCGCTTTCCCATTTTCCGCAGTGATGCATCGCACGCCTTCCTCCTCCAGCGCGTTGGTGAGTGAATAGATATTGCGCATGTCATCATCCACGATCAATACCTTTTTGCTTTTCAGCACTTCATCGGTTCGATGCAATTTCCGGATGAGTTGCTGTTTTTCAATCGGCAATTTTGATTCTACGCGGTGAAGGAATAACGTGGTTTCATCCAACAAGCGTTCATTGGAATCGGCTGTTTTCAAAACCACCGTGCTTGCCAACTTGTTCAGCAGCGAAGCTTCCTCCTTGTTCAAGTCTTTCCCCGTGTAAACGATGATCGGAATTTTATTGAGCGAACTGTCCGCCTTTATTTTTTCCATCAGGTTGATTCCGCTCATATCGGGCAAACCGAGATCGATGATGATGCAATCGAATTTTTCTTTCAACAGCATTTCGTGTGCCTCTTCTCCCGAATAAGCAGAGAATGATTTTACATCGCTGTTGCCGATGAGTTCGCGGATGGCCTTGTTCTGTTGGCGGTTGTCTTCAACGACCAATAGTTTTTTCAGTTTTTTGCTGATGAATTCCTCAATGCGTCCGAAGGCATTATTGAAATCGGGTTGTGTCAATGGTTTTCTCAGGAAGTCAAAGGCTCCCAACTCAAATCCTTCGCGTCGGTGATCGTAACCTGAAATGACCTGCACCGGAATATGCCGCAACGATGGATCGTTCTTCAGGTGTTTCAACACTTCTGCACCATCCATCACCGGCAATTTCATGTCGAGAATGATTGCATCGGGATGATAGTAGCGTGCAAAACTCAATCCCGTATTTCCCTGGTGTGCAAGAATTCCCTTGTATCCTTTTTCGTGGATGAAGGCAAGGAGGATTTTCGCAAAATTGATATCGTCTTCAATGATGAGAATGACTTTGTCATTTTCCTGGACGATATACCTGTCATCCGTTATTTCCGGATGCGGTTCGGTTGAAATGACAGTTTCCCTCCGGATCGTTTCGGGAATCCGTTCGATTATTTTTACGGAAACTTCCTTTTCAATCGGGACAACCATCGAAGCGTCGAATGTCCATGGAAGATAAAGTGTGAATGTGCTTCCCTTTCCATCTTCACTTTCGAGATGTATTTCGCCACCAAGTGCGTTGGCAAGTTCGCGGCTGATCGAAAGGCCCAAACCTGTTCCGCCATATTTTCTTTTTGTTGAACCGTCGGCCTGTTGGAATGCCTCGAATATCACAGCCTGTTTGTTTTCGGGAATTCCGATTCCATTGTCAATCACGGAAAATGAAATCACCTGATCCAACTGACGCAGTTTCCTGTTTCTCAGATTTTCATTGGAGGAAACGACGTCCACTTCCATTATCACCTTTCCTCCCTTGCCTGTAAATTTGAAAGCGTTGGAAAGAAGATTTCTCAGGATCTGTTCCAGCCGTTGTTTGTCGGTAGATAAATCATTCGTGAATTTTTCCTTGTGGTAATTGATTTCAAAATCGATGGATTTGTTTTTTGCGATTTCCCTGAACATCGATTGAAGGTTTCCCTTGATGCCGTCAATATTCACTTCGGAAATTTCAAGTTCCATTTTTCCCGCTTCCACTTTTGAAAGGTCAAGTATTTCATTGATGAGATTCAGCAAATCGGCTCCGGAGCTGTGAATGTTTTTCGAGAACTCGACTTCCTTTTCTCCCAACACCTTGCTCTTGTTTTCAGAGAGCAATTGTGCAAGAATGAGAATGCTGTTGAGTGGCGTACGCAATTCGTGCGACATGTTGGCGAGGAATTCGGACTTGTATTTGCTGGTGATTTCCAATTCCCTTGCCTTGGTTTCCACTTCCATCTTCGCCACTTCCAATTTGTCTTTTTGATCTTCGAGCAGATTCGCTTTTTCTTCCAGCTCCTCGTTCGTCTGCTGCAACTCTTCCTGCTGCGCTTTCAATTCGGCTTCCGATTTTTCAAGCAATTGTGTTTTCTCCTGCAACTCCTCATTGATCTGTCTCATCTCTTCCTGTTGCGCTTCCAATTCTTCCGCTTGCCGTTGTGTCTCCTCGAGCAATTCCTTCAGTTGTGTTCTCGACTGTGATGAGTTGAATGCGATTCCGATGTTCTCCGTAACCATATTCATGAACTGCAAATCCAGATCGGAAAATTCCCTCGCCGATCCGATTTCAATCACACCTTTTACCTGACCGTCATATTGGAATGGATAAACGAGAATGTTTTTTGGCAATGAATTGCCGAGTGCAGAATTTATTTTCACGTAATCATCGGGAACTTCACTGAAGATGATGTGCTTTTTTTCCAAGGCGGATTGCCCAACCAATCCCTGTCCGAACTGAATCACATTCAGGTTTTCTTTCCTGTGGTGGAATGCATAACTGCCCGCCAAACCCAAATGTCCGTTTTCAACAACATAAACGGCACCGATCTGCGCTCTCAAATAAACGGTGAGTTGATTGACCACCTCCTGTGCAAGTTGCCGCACTTCCTTTTCGCCTTGCATCTTATTGTTCAGTTCCCCATTGCCCGTGAGCAACCAATTCTTATTTGCCGTTTCCGTCTCCGCTTTTTTCAGCGCGCGCAAATTGCTGGTGATGATCAGGTAAACTGTAATGAGTACAACGACGATGACAATGAGCAGACAGATGAAAATGAAATTGAAACTGCGAGCATCATCTTCGCTGGTTTTTTTTCTTTCGGTTAATAACGATTCCTCAATGCCTTTTGAATTGGCAACCATCCTTCTTATTCCATCCTCAATCCGTTTCCCCTCTCCGGTGGCAACCAATTCCTTCGCCTTGTCAAAATCATTTTTCCGCAAATCAATATAACCCTGCAGGAGTTTCATGTGCATGTTGAGTGTGTTCTCCAGATTGTCAATGTTTTTCTGTTGAATCGGATTGTCTTTTGTCAAATCCCGTACTTTATCGATATGTTCGAATATTGTTGTATTCGCATTTTCAAAAGGCTCAAGGTATTTTTGGTCACCTGTAATTACATATCCGCGTGTGCCTGTTTCCGCATCTACGGATGAAACCAGTATCTGTTCAAACTCATTGATGACTTGATGTGTGTGATCCACCCAGGCATTTGACGCAATGAATTCTTCACTGTTCTTGAAAGAAAAAACGGCTACCACAGCGAGTACAATCGTACAGGCAATGAAGCCAGCCAATATTTTCCTGTTTAAAGTCATATTGTTTTTTTGTTTGATGGTCAAAAATGAAATGTCTCGCACAATCCTTGATGGAAAGCCATTTGACTTTCCATCGAGAACTGCGATTAACAGCGGGTCGCTTTTACTTTAAAATTTCTTTATAATCGTTGCTTCACAAAACACGAAAGACGGGGGACATCTTCCATTTGCTTAAAGGTGTGTTGAGAAGCGGGGTAATTCTAAATTTGAAATGTGACGCAATATAGGTATGGAAGTAATACAATACAAATGGAATTGTAATTATTTGTTTTTCTTCCTTTGTTGATGGAAACCACGGGGATATTAGAATAAAATTAATTTGAGATCTCTTGGCGAATGCATACTGCCATGAGACATTCGCAACACAATCGGTCTTCTGAGCGCCCATATCCTTGAAATGAATTGTCTGCAATGTGAATGAAAATGAATCCCGCCGGAGATTTTCAGGATTGCTGTGAATGGATACGTGTTGAGGTTTTTTAAGGCAAATGCAAAATTTGTTTTGCCGATTATTTACATGCTGCAAATATGAAATGAAACGAATGCCTTTGAATGGCACCTTTTCACCTTTTTAAGGCAGCGTAACCTGTTGTTTTCATAAGGAGATTCACGTTGAAACCGAAAAATTTACACATGGGGAAAAAAATGTAAATGGGAATATGTTTTT
>CAYMZV010000355.1:0-4464 GCA_964394965.1 uncultured Chryseobacterium sp. | reverse complement strand
GGGATTCAATCAACGCAGCATTTCACTTTCCAATGCAAGTTGGGACCAGCAATACGTAAACTTGAATTATGATCCGTCGCTTCCTTCGGGAGAATCAGTCGGATTGCAGGATCATTTTTTCTATTTCGATTATTCTGCGGGAGTCGCCATTACCACTGTTGCCAATGCGCGTTTCAAAATGAGCGGAGGAATTTTCGCCGATCATCTCAATCGTCCGGAAATAGATTTTCTCGGTGGCAGCGACAAGTTGTACATGAAATTCGGTTTTCATTATTCCGCACAAATAGCACTCGGTGCGAATTCGAATGCGTGGCTCGTTCCTGCGGTTGAATATGCACGTGAAGGTCCGGCTCAAATCATCAACATTGGAACGGGAGTCAAATACCAATTGCAGCAACGTTCGCATTACACCGGTTACCAATCCGAAAAATCTTTTACCCTTGGCGGAATGTATCGTTTGGGCGATGCGGTTTCAGGTTATATCCGCGTGGATGTAGGTCCGATCGGTTTCGCTTTCAATTACGACTTGAATGTTTCCGCGTTGACACCTGCAAGCAATGGAATGGGTGCGTTGGAATTCATGCTCATTTACACCGGCATTTACAAGGATCAAAATACGCGATTGGGAAGCCAATCTTTTTTCTGAGATTGTGCGAATTTCGAAATGTGTTTGGGATAATCGATTTCAAAAAAATCACCATTCGATAAATCCATTTTCATTATCCGCATTTTCCATTGTCAGTGGCAACAGGTCGGTCAATTTGTTTTCGGAAGTTTGAATGAGCGTTACGCCTGTCAAGGGCAATTTCAACTTGTCAATCGCGCAATCCCAATCGGTCAGGATTTTTCCAGGAGGCAACAGCGAATCGGGAAGAGGTATTCCGGAACTGATGATGGTGGAATAAGTGTCGGATTGTTTGCCGGAAAGTTTGTGGGAGATTTTTTTCAGGATGGAGGAAATGTTTTCCCTTGAATCTTTTTTTGAAATGAGAATGTAAAGATGATGTGGGTGAGAAATGCTGTCGTCGAAATTGTTCTTGAGATAAGTGGAGAATTCCTGCGTTTGCGAATCGGGTGGAGGGGAACTTGTTTTGGAATTGATGCAGGAGAAATTGGAAATGGCGATTAGGCTGCAAATTGTGAATGATAAAAAGTTCCGCATGATTGTTTTTTAAGGTGTGCGAACTTATTTAATGTTGTTGCAAGTACTCGGTATTAAACATTTGTAAATGTTTCTGTGAAAGGCATACGGGAATGTGTAGTTTTAAGGATAAATGATGGTTGATGAAAAAGTGATTCCAGCCTTTTTTTCTCGATGGTTTTATCCGGATGGGAAAATGCCCGACGTAAAAAACAATCGATTCGAAACAGTCAAGGCGATGATGATGTAACGTGAAAAACTTTTGTCTATTTTGCGACTGATCCCCAATGTCCCAAAACAAATACATATATTTTTTCTTCTGCATTTTCATTCAGTTGCAAATCTGCACCTCCATCCTTGCGCAGGATAAAAGGGTTGATTCCCTTCTTGCACTTCTGAAAACCGACAAGGAGGACACGAATAAAATCAAGCACCTGAATTCACTTGCGTTGGAATTCCGGAACAATAATCCGGATACGGCCATTCGTTTTGCGAAGCAGGCGTTGGCATTGTCCGAAAAAATGGATTTTCAATCGGGCATTGCGGAATCGTATTTGTGGTTGGGAACCGCGCTCACGAATCTTGGAAAATACGGTGACGCCTTGTCCGATCTTTCAAGGGGATTGGATGCATGCAATGGAATCGGCGACAAGACAATTATTGCCAGCACTTACAATAACATTGGAAACATTTACAATGATCAGGGAAATTATCCGGAAGCGTTGAAAAATTATTTCGCATCGTTGAAAATAAAAGAGTCGGTGGGAAATAAGAGGGGAATTGCGGCTTCTTACAATAATATCGGCTCTGTTTATTCCAACCAGGGCAATTATGCCGAAGCGTTGAAAAAATATTTCGCATCGTTGGAAATCAAGCAGGCGATAGGCGACAAAAGGGGCATGGCTTATACCTACGGCAGCATTGGAAATGTGTATGAGGACCAAAACGATTATGTGAAGGCGTTGGAAAATTATTCGGCGTCGCTGAAGATCATGTTGGAGATCGGGGACAAGGCGGGCATTGCGCGTTCGTACAATAACATCGGGATCATTTATTATGATCAAGGCAACAGCGCTTTGGCGGCTGGAGATAAAACCGCTGCCGAAGAAAAATATTCTGCGGCTTTGGAAAATTATTTTGCTTCCGTGAAAATAAAAGAGTCGATTGATGATAAAGCGGACATTGCCGTTTCCTATACGAACATCGGACTTGTTTTCACGAGACAGAAAAAATACAAGCAAGCCGAAGAGTATCTCGCGAATGCAAAAGGGTTATCGGAAAAAATCGGCGACAAGGAAAACCTGAAAGACATTTACAGCGCATTCATGAGATTGGACAGTGCGCAAGGGGATTTCAAGGGCGCCTACGAAAATCACAAGCTCTACATTGTTTATCACGACAGTTTGGACAATGAGGAGACGCGCAAAAAAACAATCCAGAGCCAGATGACTTTTGATTTCGAGAAAAAGGAAGCGGTGGCGAAAGCGGAACATAAAAAGGAATTGGAGAACCAATCGGCATTGGCAGATGAGGAAAGCCGCAAACAGAAAATAGTGATTGGATTTGTATTGTTCGGTTTGTTGCTCGTGATCGTGTTCTCTGTTTTCCTTTTCAACCGTTTCCGCGTTGCACAAAAACAGAAAGTGATCATTGAAAGGCAGAAATTCATCGTTGAGGAAAAACAAAAGGAAATTCTTGACAGCATCCATTATGCGAGAAGGATACAGCGTTCACTCATGCCGACAGAAAAATACATCGAACGGAATTTAGGTCGGTTGAAAAAGAATTAATGATGAATAAGGTTGCCGAATATCTTTTGTCATGTTTCTTGATTCTTTGCTCTTGCGCCGCTTTTGCGCAAAACGGGAGGATTGATTCGCTGTTGACGTTGCTGAAAACAGACAAGGACGATACCGACAAACTGGCTCATCTGAATTACATCTCGAGGGAATATGATGAAATGAGTTCTTATGACACGGCCTTGCTTTACGCTGATTCGGCCTTGGCAGTGAGCGACATCATTCTCAAGAACAAACCGGATCCGAAAACCAAAAGGGCAACTGAAAAATGGAGAGGTGCTTCTTACAGCAATATCGGAAACGTCAATGTCGATCAGGGCAATCGTCGGGAGGCATTGGAAAATTATTTGATCTCATTGAAAATCAGGCAAACGATTGACGACAAAAAAGGCATTGCAACTTGTTACAACAATATCGGGAATGTGAATACGGAAGAGGGAAATTATCCGGAGGCATTGAAGAATCTTTTCGCATCCTTGAAAATATCGGAGTCCATTGGTGACGGTGACAAAACGGCGATAGCCCGTTCGTATGGCAACATCGGGAATGTGTATTATGCGGAAGGCAATTTTCCCGAAGCGTTGAGAAATTATAGAGCCTCCTTGAAAATGAAACAAGCGCTTGGCGATCAAAAAGGTGTTGCGACGGATTATGGCAATATCGGATTTGTTTATTCTGCGGAAGGCAATTATGGGGAGGCCTTGAAAAATCAATTCGCTTCCCTGAAAATAAGGAAAATGCAAAATGACAAGGCCGGTCTTGCCTATGCCTACAATGGCATTGGGGTTATTTATTATTCGGAAGGCAATGTCGATAATGCGGCAGGTGATAAAGTCATTTGTAAAGAGGAATATGCAGAAGCCTTGAGGAATTTTTTTTCCTCCCTGCAATTGAGCGAAGAAATAGGAGACAAGGCGAGTGTCAATCCCTGTTACATTAATATCGGATCCGTTTATTTGAAACAGGGAAAATATCCGAATGCGGAAGAATATCTCACGAAGGCAAAGGAGTTGTCAAGGGAAATCGATGACAGGCAAGGTTTGCGGGATACGTATGCTGCGTTGACAGAATTGGATAGCACCACCGGGAATTTCAAGGACGCTTTCGAAAACAACAAGCTTTATATTCTTTACCGCGATAGCATTGACAACGAGGAAACGCGCAGGAAAACAATCCAGAGCCAGATGACTTTTGATTTTGAAAAGAAGGAAGCGATTGAAAATGCGGAACAGAAAAAGGAATTGGAAAATCAATCCGCTCTCGCCGATGAAAAAAGCCACAAGCAGAAAATTGTAATTGGATTTGTATTATTCGGTTTACTGTTGGTGATTGTGTTTTCGGTTTTCCTGTTCAACCGTTTCCGCATCACACAAAAACAAAAACTGATTATTGAAAATCAAAAATCCATCGTGGAAGAAAAACAGAAGGAAATCCTCGACAGTATCCATTACGCGAGAAGAATACAGAATTCGCTTTTTCCAACGGAGAAATACATCGAGAGGAGTTTGACCCGCTTGAAAGGGA
>CAYMZV010000354.1:0-4487 GCA_964394965.1 uncultured Chryseobacterium sp. | reverse complement strand
ATTGTAACGGCACCGCCAACGGAAGGCGCATCAACAGTAATTGTAACAACCGTTGATGTATCTGTCGGACAGACGCCGCTGTTCACAATGACACGATACATTGTTGTATCAATCAAATTCAAATATGGATTTGTATTTGTCACATTTGCGATTGGATTCCAGGTAACGCCATTGTCGATAGAATTTTCCCATTGGGTAATCGCCCCACTGAATCCTACAAGCGTCAATGTTCCAGCGTTTGCACCTCCGCAAACTGTAGCATCGGAATAAAGTGTTCCTCCAACTGCCTGTGGATTGACGCTTATTACCGCTTGCGCAGAATAAGATTGGGCACAAACTCCACTGCCGACAAGTGCACGGTAAATGGTTGCCGTTAAAATGTTGTTATAAGCCTGCGTGGTTGTATTGTTGATAATGGTAATCCAGGTAACACCGTTATCTGTTGAATATTCCCAATGGATAACATTGCCTGTATTCCCACTTAATGTCAATGTGCCTGCATTCAATCCACTGCATACCGTTGTAGCGGCAGGTGCAATTGTTCCACCAACTGTAATCGGATCAACGATTACGGTGTCTTCCACTGCGGTATCGGAAGAACAAACACCGCTTTGGACAATGGCCTGATAATAGGTTGTTGTAACTAGGTTATTGTAATTCTGGGATGTTGTGACATTTGCGATGGGGGTCCATGTGATGTTATCTGTCGAAGATTCCCATTGCACAACACTTCCTGTTTGTCCAGCCAAAGTAAGTGTGCCTGCATTCCCGGAAGCACAAACGGTTGTTCCTCCAGTAATTGTTCCTCCGACCGATGTTGGATTTACAGTTACTGTTGCAGTTGCAGAGTATGCTGAAGTACATCCTCCATTCTGGACAAGTGCACGATACATTGTTGTTGTTACCAGATTCAAATAGTTTTGTGTATTAGTAACATTGGCGATTATGGTCCATGTCAATCCTCCGTCAGTTGAAAATTCCCACTGAGTAACCGTTCCATTATTTCCACTCAACGTCAATGTGCCTGCATTGACTCCCGTACACACCTGCGAAGCAGCTGGGGCTATTGATCCGCCAACAGTGACCGATGTGACCGTAACAGTTGCTGTATCGGAATATACTATTGCACATGGATTGGATTGGATTCTCGCCCTGTAAATGGTTGTTGTTACCAAATTCAGGTAATTCTGATTGACAGTTGTATTGGCAATATTATTCCAAGTGATTCCACCATTGATGGAGGACTCCCAACGAATGATGGCACCCGTTTGTCCTGACAAGACAAGTGTGCCTGCATTGCTTCCACTGCAAACAGTTGTATTGTGTGGATTGATATTTCCTCCAACGGTATTAGGCATTACAGTAATTGTTGCAATGGAAGAATAAGCTGATGCACATGTTCCACTAAGCACAAGAACACGGTATTTGGTGGTAACTACCAAATTAAGATAGGTTTGGGATGTGGTTACATTGGCAATGACAACCCAAGTAATTCCACCGTCTGTTGATTTTTCCCAACGCACCACATTTCCGGTTTTACCTGTCAATGTCAAAGTTCCAGCATTCGCTCCTGTACAAACTGTAGCATTTGAATTGCAGGTTCCACCTACTGAAGCCGGATCAACATTAATAGTCAAAATGGAGGAGTAGACAGGTGCACATGCACCATTCTGAACTTGGGCGCGGTATTTTCTCTGGGTGGTAATATTGCTATAAGCCTGTACTGTACTTGGATTTCCAATGTTGATCCATGTGACACCTCCATCCGTCGAGTATTCCCAATGCAAAACATTACCGGTATTTCCAGACAGGGTAAGATTTCCTGCATTTCCCGAAACGCATACATTCGAAGGTCCTGCAATCACACCACCCACACTGGGTGCCGTGTTGGTGACGAGATAGCCATTGAATGCATCATTGGCTGGACTGATATCGCCAGCCAGTGCAACACTCGCATCAAAAGTGTAATTACCCGCAACAGATAGATTTGCCTGTGTAATGAAAGTATAACTGTATGTGGAATTCGAAGTTAAAGGTGCAGCCAGGGTAACCATTTCAATTACGGGAGCACCGGCATTGATATCATACTGCACATTAAATGTGGTTCCGGCAGGAAGTGTATTCCCAAAATTGAAAATCTTGATCGTGACATTTTCTGTGGCCGTAAGCGCACAACCACTTACGGGTGCGGTAATGGAAGTCACCGAAAGATCATTCTGGGCAAAAGCCGCAGAAGATAAAATCATCACGAAAGTGAGAAGGGTAATTATTCGCTTCATAAGTTGTAAGTATTCGTTCGCGTTATTTTTTCAGGTCTTTTATTTTTGAAAAAAATTACGCCTGACCGGAAGAATGACGGGCGAAGGTATCTGGCCGGAGAGAATCGACCAAATTTTTTTAATAAAGTATTCTGGCATACAGGTTTTAGGCAGGGATGTTAATGACCTTATACTCTCTTTTCGCTTTTAGGGTTACGATATTTTAACGAAAAAAGTTATTTCATGAAGAGTATAAAATACTGAGGATCAATCCCCCACAACAATCTTCTTGACAGTTACGGAAGATCCTGAAATAATTTCCAGAAAATACATACCTGAATTCAAGCCTGCAACATTTATGGGCTCAGCATGTTCTCCCTTACTTTCAAAACCATTTTCAATAGTCTTGACTCTTCGTCCGCTCAAATCCGTCATAAAGATTCCAACATTTCCCGCATTCGAAACCCGATAGGAAACAGTGCAATTTCCCGAGGAGGGATTTGGAAAAACCTGGGCATCCGAAATCGTTTGGGCGATTGGAGCGATTCCAACCTGAAAAAGACTGTCACGCAAACTGTCTTGATAAATTACATTGGAAACCACTTCATTATTCAACACCAACTGAACATCGACTTCGAGTACCGGAATCTTCATTCCATTCGCCAACCATTTATATTCAATCATTGTCGGACGTGGAATTGAAAATCCATTTCCCAACGTATCGAGTGAAACGGTATCAGTTGCATTGAATACCGATTTGACGCGAACACAATTGAAAATACCATAAGGCGTAATCAAAGCGCCCCAGCCGTCAACCTCATTTACACGGTGACTGGTTTGACCGATATAAGCGAGATTTGGAATGTTGAAACTGTAAGCGGCATCGCAGGAATCCTGATTTCCATATTGCAACGGGAAACGGAAAATATAGTCCGAGCTGGAATAAATTACCGGAATGGCAAAAGTGGTAATTGCCGCATATTCAAAACTCAAACCGTTCTGCCTGTAACTTCCACTGCTGACTTTATAATAATCCGTAAAATTCGAAGGCACTGTACCGATGACGGGAAGCGAGTCTGGAGTTGGATTCAGTGTGCTCAATGTGGAAATGATATTGAACGGAAGCGCAGTCGGCGCATCATAATGGATCATTTGTTGTGCATTCGGAACAAGCGATGAAAAATCCCAAAGCATGTTTGGTCCCGCAGAGGAATAATTTGCTGTCGTTCCGGTAGCATAACTCACACGGATTGAATCTCCCTGTGAAGGCATGTCGGCATTGGTAATTGTAATTTGTGCCGAGAGATGAATCATTCCACAACAAAATGCAAGTGAAAGTAAACGTGTCTTCATTGGAAAATTATTTTCCGAAAGGTACAACCGTCTCCCCTACCCGACAAATCTAATTTCAGGTTTCAGAATGGGATTCCAGATTACAAAATCTTAATCTGAAATCGAAAATCCCCCGTTCGGAAATCACCTTGATTTGTCTTGTCATTAACAATAAACTCTACTTATCAACAAAAGCTTTTTCCCCTCTCGTTCCTGTTGTAATTTTAAGACTGAAATCCAAATTCATCATTCATCGTTTCTAATTCGCGCAGCGCTTTGCAATTCAATCACCTTCACGTTCACACACAATTCTCCCTCCTCGACGGAGCGGCAAGCATTTCCGGACTTTACAAAAAAGCGGTTGCCGATAAGATGCGGGGCATTGCCATTACCGATCATGGAAATATGTTCGGCGCCTTCAAATTTGTTGCCGAAGCGAATAAATACAATACCGCTGAAAATCCCAACACCATAAAACCGATTGTGGGTTGCGAATTTTATCTCGTCGACGACCGCACGAAAAATAAATTCACGCGCGATGAAAAGGATATCCGTTACCATCAATTGTTTCTCGCGAAAAATGCGGAAGGTTATGCCAACCTCGTCAAGCTTTGTTCGCTCGGTTACATGGAAGGCATGTATGGAAAATATCCCCGCATTGACAAGGAGTTGGTCCTGAAATACCACAAGGGATTGATTGCCACAACCTGTTGTCTCGCCGCCGAAGTTCCACGCACCATCATCCGCAAGGGTGAAGCCGAAGCGGAAAAGGTTTTCAAATGGTGGCTCGATCTTTTCGGTGAGGATTATTACATCGAATTGCAACGCCATGACATTCCCGAACAGAATATCTGCAACGAGGTTTTATTGAAGTGGGCGATCAAATACAATGTGAAA
>CAYMZV010000353.1:0-4496 GCA_964394965.1 uncultured Chryseobacterium sp. | reverse complement strand
CGCAATGATGGCTATTCTGCCATTCTTGTAAGCGGCACTGTTGTCGTGACCGTTGGCTCGTGTTGGTCAACTTCCGACGAGTACGACATGCTCACCCGTCGCATTGATACGGCAGGTTCAACGGTATGGACAACGACCTACGACAATGTCGGATTGAATGATGGCGCGGTCAGTCTTACAGCGCGCAGCGGCTCTCTTTTCGTCACCGGCGGAACCGAAACCGTTGCAAATACTTCTTACAAAATTGCAGTCTGGAAAATCACCCCTTCATCCGGAGCGATAACCACAACCACACTTTCCTCCAGTTCCTCGATGGGAATAAGTCAGGTCACTTCGATTGCGGAAGATGCAAGCGGTCAGGTGTATTTGTGTGGAACAGAATACAACATCTCAACCGGATTTGACCTCGTCACAAAAAAATTCGACGCAAGTTTGAATTTGCTCTGGAGCAATTCATACAACAGTTCGGGAACGTATGACGATGTGGCGACTTCGCTCTGCATCGATCCGCACAACAACGTCATTGTCACCGGCTATTCAAACACCGCCTCGCAGGGAAAGGATTACACAACGATCAAATACAACTCGGCTGGAACGCAGAAGTGGGTGAAGAATTTTGACGGTGGCGTTTCAGGGAATGACAGTGCGACGGCGGTCATCGTCAATGACACGGATCACATTTATGTCACCGGTTATAGCTACAACGGCTCGACGAATGATTACTACACGATTCGCTACGATGCTTCCGGAAATAAAATTTGGGACATCGGATTCAACGGCATTCACAATTCCGATGATCGCGGACTCGGCATTGCGCTCGATACGCTCGGTGCGGTGGTGGTGACGGGACAGAATAAATTCGGTGCGTCCTACACATATACAACGGTACGGTATGTAGAGGAAAGTACAACAGCTCCAAAAGACACAACAGCAAACGTTTCCAATTCGTTCGTCTTTACCGAAAACCGCGGACAACTTTTCGGAACGGATTCAGCGACGCATCCCGAAGTGCGCTACTACAACGTCGAAGGAAGTACGCAAGTGTATTTTACCGACACAGCCGATTTCTTTGTACTGGCAAAAATTGACACATCGGTTTCGCATCACGATTCATTGTGCCGCGTCGAGATGAAATATGCAGGTGCAAATTCAGGGTTGAAGATTCGCCCGTTGGATGCGAGAAGCGATTACTATAATTTTTTCCTTCAGCATATTCCCGATGGCCGCGTCAGGGTGCAGAATTACGATCAGCTCGCTTCATTCAATGTTTGGAGCAACGTTGATGTCATGTACGGAAGCAACCTGAGCGGATTGAAAACCTATTTCGTCTGCCATCCGGGTGGCGGCGGAGGTGCGTATGCAAACATCGATCTGAAATTTTCGGGCGCCGACAGCGTGAAGATTGACGGCAGCGGTCGGCTCGTCATTTATACCAAGTACGGAAAAATCATCCATCGCAAAGCACAGGCATGGCAGCTTGACGGAAGCGGAAATTTTTCTTCACTCGGTTGGCAACCATCCTACAATCTCGTTGCAGCGAATGAAGTGAAGTTTACGAGTCTCGGAAGCTACAACTCCTCCTATCCTCTGATCATTGCAATGGATTGGGGCGATCAGCAGGTGCAGAATATCAACAACCTCGATTGGAGCACTTACTACGGCAGTATCGGCAATGATGTCATCAACGATTCAAAAACCGATGCGTCGTCAAACATGTATATTGCCGGCTATGGGGCAAGCAATACCTTTCCGGTTTTCAACAATTATCAGCAATTTAATCAAGGTTCTTCCGATGCGGTTGCAGGAAAATTTAAACCGGACGGCACAAGAGATTGGGTGACGTTCTTCGGTGGCTTGAGTTCCGATCAGGCGAACGGAGTTGCAGTTGACGCTTCCGGAAATGTGTATTTCGTCGGACAAACCAATTCAACGCATTTTCCGATAATTCAATATACGGCAAGCGGCACATCATATTACGACAGCACCGCCGGATCAACCGATATTTTTATTTTCCGGCTTGATCAGACAGGACAGATTTGCAGTTGGTCAACCTGCTATGGCGGAGCCGGCATTGATATTGCAACCGCCGCAGAGTGTGATGCTTCCGGAAATATCTTCCTTACGGGCTGGAGTGAAAGCTTACTGTTCCCCACACGTAATCCTGGTAGTTCCTATGTCCACACCCTTTGGTCGGCCGGAGCTCCTGATGCTGTCGTTGTGAAGTTCAATGCTTCAACCCTGCGAAATGATTGGGCAACTTGCTTCGGTGGAACAGGAGGCACTGAGGAACAGGGAAACGACATTGCAGTTGACGCTTCGGGAAATGTGGTGATAACGGGCACTACCGAATCCACTGCTGCATTTCCATTTTCCCATTCGGGAAGCGCATATTTCGACAACACGCTTGGCGGCACGGGCGATGCATTCATCGCTCGGTTCGACAATGTCGGTGTCCAGCAGTGGGCTACCTATTACGGCGGTTCTGACTTTGAGGCGGGCAACGGGATCGGCGTCAATGCAGCAGGTGATATTTTTGTAACGGGACGGACTGCGTCAACCGATTTTCCGTTGTTGCATTTAACAGGTGCATACAAGCAAGACACCATCGGCAATACCGTGGGACAGGATGCATTCATCCTGAAATTTGCAAGTGCAGATTGTTCCCGACAATGGGCGACGTATTATGGCGGAACAGGTTTTGACGAAGGGATGGATGTTGACATTGACCAATCCAACAATCTCTACATAACAGGATATGCAGGAAACAATTTCAGATTTCCAACCAATCCTGCCGGCACTTACTCGCAGTCTTTTATGGGTGGCAGTAATTTTGAAGATGCTTTTTGCGGAGTGTTCGCGGCTTCGACAATGGCATATACGTACGGAACTTACCTCGGTGGAACTGCTGATGATGTTGCCAATGCAGTGACGGTTGACGGAAATGGAAAATTGTTCGTGCTCGGTTATACAAAGAGCGATACGTCGGCACATTTTCCGCTCGACAACGGTGCCGGCATTCCATACTTCCAGCCGATATTCGGAAACACATCCTCGTTTTCCAATACCACTGATGGCTTCATAACCCGTTTTGATCTTTCTCCCATACTCAGCGTGAATGAAATTGCCAATCAATCCATCGGACTCTCGCTTTATCCGAATCCGACCAATGGACAACTTTTCGTAACTTACGATGGTGTAAAAACTGATGATCTGAAATTTACGGTGTTCGACATGCTTGGTCAGACAGTGCGAACGGTTGATGTAGGTAAAACCTACGGAGCGGGTTCGTATGTATTTGATCTGTCAAACATCGCATCGGGCGTCTATTTTGTTCAGGCACAGTGTGACGGACAGACAACAAGCAAGAAGTTCATCAAACAGTAAATGAGAAAGTTTTTTTCGATACTTGGTTTATTCCTGACCCTCTCCGCAAATGCCCAGCATTGGGACACTTTGCGGGGAGGTATTGGGGATTGGAGTGTGCGGGTGATGTATGCCGATACTTTCGATAATTATCTCTATGCCGCCGGAATGTTCAATGTCGCCGATGGAAAACACTGCAAGGGTATTGCGCGGTGGGACGGGACGCAATGGGATTCGCTTGGAAGAGGGATCGACGGATTGGATCCGAATACCTATCCGCAAAACACGCATGCCATCACCCGATACAATAACGAACTGTATGTCGGTGGAGATTTTGCCTCAGCAGGAAATGTCTGGACGGGCTGCCTTGCAAAATGGAATGGAACGACTTGGGACTCATTATCAGTGCGACCATTCAGGATAAATTATGTGAACACAGTATTTGATCTTAAGGTGATCAATGGAAATCTTTACATGGGTGGCATTTTCGATACAGTTGCCGGAATTCCCTGTGAAGGCATCGCCCAGTGGAATGGAACGAACTGGTCAAGCATTAATTTTCCATTTTTTCAGAATGCTCCATCAGTAAATGCCATTGCCGAATACAATGGAGAGCTATATGCAGCAGGAGAATTTTGCAATACGATTGGCGACACAATAAGCAACATTCTGAGATGGAATGGCAGTACGTGGCGTTCGGTTGGCGGTGGAATAAAAGGTGCTTGGACTGGAATATCATCAATGGTCGTTTACAATGGCGAACTATATGTCGCAGGAGCATTTTTCCAATCCGACGGCAATGCAGGAAGCAATATTCAAAAATGGAACGGCACAAGTTGGAGCAATGTCGGAGGAAGCACAGGTGGTGGAAACGGACAGATCATTCAGATTTTTATATGCAATGGAAAGTTGTATGCGGTCGGCGATTTCACAATCGCGGGTGGCATTCCGGCAGAATATATCGCCTCATGGGACGGAACAAATTGGTGCGGACTCGGAAGCACTTTCGATAACCTCGCAATAACGGGTTGCGAGTACAAGGATACTTTGTTTGTCGGTGGTGGATTTCAGACAATTGACGGCGACACCATTATCCACATTGCCCAATGGATCGGTGGAAATTATACCGCTGT
>CAYMZV010000352.1:0-4497 GCA_964394965.1 uncultured Chryseobacterium sp. | reverse complement strand
AGCAACAGTGGACAACATCAGGACGACTTGAAAGAATATTCAATTTCAGTTGTCGGTGAAAGCGATGGCCATTTTGACAACAATGATTACGTTTTGTTTTACGGCACATCTCCGAACAGTTGGACTTTCGATTCCACCGATATGCATTACCACCATCATGTCCACAATTATTCGGATACGACATTTTATTTCCTCACCACCGATCTCGGTGTCGGGAAAAGAATCCAATCACAAGCCTCTTCCCCGCAGACGGCAAATAAAACGGTTACAACTTTCGACGATTATCAGTTTCATGAATTCGACAACGTAAACATGATCAAGTCGGGACGCGAATGGTATGGCGAAAGTTTCGACATCCTCAATTCCTACAGTTTCGGATTCAATTTCCCAAATATTGATACATCAAGGGCTTGCGTCGAAGTCGATCTGATTTCAAGATGCGATGCGCAGAATTATTATACCGTTGATGCACAAAGCCACGCCACCACCATTACCGTTCCTCCAACAAGTTCCACCTGTTATTATTGCCCGTATGCAAACCCTGCCGGAACATCCATTTATTTCAATCCCACAAGCTCCGTCATCAATGTTGACATCATCCGGCAAACCTCTTTGAGCGTTCCGGTTGGCTGGCTGAATTGGGTACGCGTCAATGCACGCAGGCACCTGAAAATGTCGGGATCCCAAATGAGTTTCCGCGATACAAAAAGTGCCGGCATCGGAAATGTTGCCCAATATATCCTTGACGGTTATTCATCCACGCTTGCAGTTTGGGACGTGACCGATTTATCAAATGTTGCACAGCAATCCGTTACTCCGAGTGCTACCGATCTCATTTGGAATTCACCCGCTGATTCCGTTCGCGAATTCATCGCCTTTGACGGATCAAGTTATTTGTCGGCTGTAAATTTTGGAATTGTCCCCAACCAGAATTTGCATGCACTTCAACCCGTTGACCTCATCATTGTCTGCCATCCCGATTTTCTTGCACAGGCTGCCGATCTCGCACAATTCCACGCCTCCCACGACAACCTTACTTCTCTCATCGTAACTCCACAGGAAATCTACAATGAGTTTTCTTCCGGATCGCAAGATGTAACTGCCATTCGCGATTTTGTAAGAATGATTTATTTCCGTGCACCGGCTTCCCATCTTCCACGTTATCTCCTTTTATTCGGTGACGGTTCTTACGACAATAAACATGTGCTTCCCGGAAACACCAATTTCATTCCCACATTCCAAAACCTGAATTCTGTCGCACCAACAGAATCCTATGTTTCAGATGAATATTACGGTTTGATGGATGATCCAGGCGGATGGGATGATGGCGGCGATGTCGGCGATGTGGATATCGGCATCGGGCGGCTTCCCGTTCAATCCGTTGATCAAGCCCAGGCGATGGTGGACAAAGTGAAACATTATGAAACACGTTTGCAACCGGTAACAACTGTTTCGGCCTGTTCAAACGATCAATGCTCCAGAGGCGGTGAATGGAAAAACTGGGTGACATTTTTCGGTGATGATGAAGATGCGGACATTCATGAAAGTCAAGCGGATCAATTGGCGACTTATGTTGACCAGACTTACAACAATTACAACATTGATAAAGTTTATCTCGACGCCTATCAGGAACAACACACTCCGGGCGGTGATCGGTATCCGGATGTGAATGCGGCATTCGACAGGACGATGGACAAAGGCGCATTGGTGGTGAATTATACCGGTCACGGCGGAGAAGTCGGGTTGGCGCATGAACGTGTTTTGGAAGTTTCGCAAATCAATGCGTGGACAAACATTTGCAATATGCCGCTGATGGTTACTGCAACATGCGAGTTCAGCAGATTCGATGATCCATCACGCACTTCTGCCGGTGAAGATGTTTTGCTGAATCCAAATGGCGGTGGAATCGGGTTGTTGACAACTGTGCGTCTGGTTTATTCCACTCCGAATTTTTATCTCAACCAGAATTTTTACAAATGTGCATTTGCCCCAATCAATGGAGTGATGCCGCGCGTGGGTGATATTTACCGCATAACAAAAGACACCAGCGGAAACAATACGAACAACAGGAATTTCACCTTGCTCGGCGATCCTGCCGTGATGCTGAATTATCCCGTGAACAAAGTTGCAACTACTGAAATAAACAATGTCGCAGTTTCCGCTTCAGCCGATACATTGCGCGCACTCAGTCGCGTGACGATAAAAGGTGTTGTCGAAGACACAGCGGGAAATCCATTGACAAATTTCAACGGCATTCTATATCCGACCGTTTTTGACAAGGCCAAATCGATCACGACGCTCGACAATGATCCGCAGTATGAAACACCTTTCACATTCAAATTGCAGAAAAGCGTTTTGTATCACGGAAAAGTAAGCGTGGTGAATGGGAATTTCCAATTCACTTTTGTTGTGCCGAAAGACATTTCCTATCAATATGGATTTGGACGAATCAGTTATTATGCTGAAGACGGGCAAACGGATGCGAGCGGATATTATGAGAACATTGTCATTGGCGGATCCAATCCTTCTGCAGCCACCGATGTGACAGGCCCGACATTGAAACTTTTCATGAACGACAGCAATTTCGTTTCGGGTGGAATCACAAACGGCAGTCCGAAACTCTTTGCAATTGTGCGCGATTCAAGCGGCGTGAATACGGTTGGAAATGGAATCGGTCATGATGTGGTGGCAATTCTCGACGAGGCAACCGACAATGCAATTGTGCTCAATGATTATTACCAGGCGGACATGAACAGTTACCAAAGCGGAAAAATCATTTATCCATTTGAGAATTTGTCCGTGGGAACACATACGCTCAGTCTGAAAGTGTGGGACGTTTACGATAATTCCTCGACGGTAAAAACAGAATTTGTCGTTACGAATCCAACCGGACTTTCACTTGATCACGTGATCAATTATCCGAATCCGTTTACCACCAACACTTCCTTCTTCATCGAATACAATCAATGTTGCACCGAATACGATGTCATGATTCAAGTGTTCACCGTTTCCGGAAAACTGGTGAAGACAATCAATCAGCATGTCAACTCGGATGGTTTCCGTTCCGAACCGATTGAGTGGGATGGCCGTGATGATTTCGGAGATCGCATCGGACGGGGCGTTTACATTTACAGAACTTTTGTCCGAGCCAATGATGGGAAAACCGCTGAGAAATATGAAAAGCTTGTAATTCTCGAATAATACAGGAAACACACACATAAATTTTTATTTTTGTCCACTAACACACAACACATGCATACGCGTTCCAAAGTTGTAAAGGGAATTTTTCTGATTGCTGTTGCTGCAATTCCCGTTGCATCTTTTTCACAGTCATACCAAACATGGAGAGGTTCGCCACCGAGTACTTCAACTCAAACCAGCAATTGGACCCAAGCCGGATTGAATGATTTTCTCAAGCAAATCAATACCATTACCACCGCGGTTCCCTTCCTGATGATTACACCCGATTCACGCGCAGGCGGAATGGGAGAAACAGGAGTCGCTACGGCACCAGATGTAAATTCAATACACTGGAATCCTGCAAAACTTGCATTCGCAGATAAAAAAATGGGTGTTGGGATTTCTTACACACCATGGCTGCGCGCACTTGTTCCAGACATCAATCTCGCTTACGTTTCTTTCTACGATAAGCTCGACAAGAATTCTGCATTCGGTGTTTCATTGCGTTATTTCTCAATGGGAAATATCACTTTCACGGATGCTGTCGGAAATACGATCGGACAATTCCGCCCGAATGAATATGCCGTGGATGGATGTTATTCGCGCAAACTCGGAAAATATTTTTCTGCAGGAATGGCCGCACGCATCATCCGATCGAACCTCACCAATGGAATTACCGTTGCAGGACAGGATACAAAAACAGGAACTGCGGCAGCAGTTGATCTCAGCGGTTATTACCACAACAATGATCTCAAGGTCAGCGGCAAAAAAAGTACGTTGATGATTGGACTTGCCATTACAAACATTGGCAACAAAATGTCTTACTCGACTTCCGTTCACCGCGATTTCATTCCGATCAATTTGCGTCTTGGCGGTGGAATGACAATTGAAGCCGATGATTACAATGAAATCAGTTTCCAATTGGAATTCAACAAACTGCTTGTTCCTTCCCCTCCGATTTATGAAATCGGTGCAAATGGAAGTCCAGTCATTGATCCGAATACCGGACAGCCTGTCATTCTCCATGGAAAAGATCCGAACCGTTCAGTGCCTGCCGGAATCTTGGGTTCATTCAATGATGCTCCCGGTGGATACAAGGAAGAGTTGCGTGAAATCAATCCTTGCTTCGGCATTGAATATTGGTACAGTCACATCTTCGCCATCCGCACAGGATATTTTTATGAAGCGCCGACAAAAGGAAATCGCCAATACATCACATTGGGTGCAGGTGTAAAATACAATGTATTCGGATTGGATTTCGCTTACCTCATTCCAACGAACGGACAACGTTCGCCATTGCAGAATACACTCCGTTTT
>CAYMZV010000351.1:0-4500 GCA_964394965.1 uncultured Chryseobacterium sp. | reverse complement strand
ACCCACTTCCACATGATCCGGTTTTTCCTTCGAGAGAATCGCAACCCCACTGTATCCTTTCTTCTGCGCCGAGTGGAAAAAATTATGGCTGAATCCCGCATTCTGAAAAACGGAAAGATCGAGCTGGTCTTCCTGCGCTTTTATTTCCTGCAAACAGATAATGTCGGGTGCAATTTCATTGACCCAATTGATCCAGCCCTTATTCAATGCGGCACGGATTCCATTAACATTATAGCTTATAATTTTTGCCATCTTTTGTCGTTATGAGGGAGCTTCGATTTAATTGCACAAGATACTTAAATGGAAAAAATGAATTGTGCGTGTCCTTTACAAAACCGAGCTGGGGCTATTCGTGCCAAGTCCGTCCAAACAAAAAACCATTGTCGCCGGCCACACTTCCCTTGTCACCCGTCACCCTTTAGTTACCTTTAATGTTCATGTTTCCCTTTCGACGGATACTTTTTTTCGGGTTGCTGCTTTCGGCTTTTCATGCTGCGGCACAACCGATAACTTCGTGGAGGGAAAAAACGATTGTTCCCAAAGGCGACACGCTTATCTTGGATTCGCTGAGCATTGTTCCGGGAACATTTTCGCTTACCCAGAACAATGTCCGTGTCGATTCCACCTTATTTATCCTGAACGCTCCCGAAGCGAAAATCATCTTGAAAAAATCGGTGCCTCACGATGGACTGAAAGTGAAATATGCCGTTTACCCGTTTCTGTTTACAGCGGAATATTACCATAAAAACCAAAAAAAATTCACCTCATCGCCCGATCATGGGACCGATCCGTTTTTATACCGGCCGGAAGAACAGAAAGCGGAAGATCCATTCGCCACGGGAGGATTGACAAAAAGCGGAAGTCTCTCGAGAGGGATTTCATTCGGGAACACACGCGATGTGGCCGTGAATTCGAGTTTGAATCTGCAACTGTCGGGAAAACTCACCGACAATATTGACTTGATGATGGTGGCCACGGATGACAATCTCCCGATTCAACCCGATGGCACAACACAACAATTGCAGGAATTCGATCGTGTTTACATTCAGCTTTCGGGAAAAGGGACAAAATTGATTGCGGGCGATTTTTTTCTCACCCGGCCGAATTCCTATTTCATGAATTTCAATAAACGCGGACAGGGAATGAGTGTCACTTCACTGATTCCACTTGATACGGCAAAAAAAACTTCGCTCATGGTTACCGGAAGTGCCGCCATTTCAAAAGGGAAATTTGCGAGAGACGTTATTCAGGGCACCGAAGGAAATCAAGGACCATACCGATTGCAGGGAGCGGAAAATGAATTGTTCATCGTGGTGCTTTCCGGAACTGAAAAAGTTTATGTGGATGGAAAATTGCTTACGCGCGGACAGGAAAACGATTACACCATCAATTACAACACGGCGGAAGTTACGTTCACGGCAAAACAACTCATCACAAAAGACAAACGCATTGTGGTGGAATTCCAATACAGCGACAGGAATTATTCGCGCTCGCTTTTTCATACGGGAGTCGAGTACACGACAAAAAAATATTCGCTCCGTTTCAACGCCTATTCCGAACAGGATGCAAAAAACCAACCACTGCAACAGGCATTGACAGATTCCGACAAGATTGTAATGCACAATGTCGGTGACACCTTATTGCACGCTGTTGTTCCCGGTGTCGACAGTGGTGCGTTCAATGGAAATCTGGTTCAATACAAAAGGATTGACACAACAGTAAGCGCAATCACTTACCGGAAAGTTTATGTTTATTCCACGAATGCCGACAGCGCACATTTCACGCTCACCTTTTCCTATGTCGGCGAAAATTCCGGGAATTATATCCAGATCGCCTCCTCCGCCAATGGAAAAACATTCAAATGGGTGGCGCCTATTGCCGGTGTGCCGCAGGGAAATTATGAACCCGTCATCCTGCTCATCACACCCAAGAAAAAACAACTCGTCACGTTCGGTGGCGATTTCAATTTCACGAAACACACAACGCTCACTGCGGAATTGGGATACAGCAACAACGACCTGAATACATTTTCCCCTTACGATTCTTTCGACGACAAAGGTTATGGCGCTCATGTGGGTGTAAAAAACAATCACAAGATCCGGGATTCACTGACGATGGTTTCCGAAGCGAATTACGAATATGTGAGCCGGTATTTTTCTCCGCTCGAACGTTACCGTCCCGTTGAATTCGAACGCGACTGGAATCTTCCCTATTCATCAACTCCGCGCACACCCACAGCCGATCAGCATTTGGGAAAGGCGGGAATCACGATGAATGAAAAAGGATGGGGGAATTTGGGTTACAATTTCAATACATTCATTGAGGGTACCGCTTACAAGGGATTCAAGCATGATGTAAATGCAACCGTTCACCGAAAGGGATTTACGCTTACCGAAAAAGGAAGTTTGTTGAATTCATCCGGAATTTATGGTGCAACTGATTTTCTCCGTCAACGTGTGGATGTCTCGCAGAAAATTTTCAGGCAGGTTACGTTGAGCGCTTATGAGGATCAGGAAATAAACAGGATCCACAAACCCGGAAGCGATTCGCTGCAGGCTTCGAGTCTCGCCTATTTTGAAACACAAGCCGCATTGACACTCGCCGACACCACAAAAAGATCCTTCACTTTTTTCTACAAGGAAAGGACAGACCGTTTGCCAACAGCCACAGGTTTGCAGAAAGCGGCGTATGCGGAAAATTTCGGTGGAACGGTTTCTCTCAATGGAAATCCGAATCAACAATTGAAATTGACGGCGAGTTACCGCTTGCTTACCATTACACAACCTTCGCTCACGACACAAAAACCCGACAATACACTTGTCGGTCGCTTGGAATACAATTCGCGTTTCTGGGGCGGTGTTTTGGTGGGCACCACTTTTTACGAAGCGGGATCGGGATTGCAGGTGAAACAGGAATTCGCATACATACAGGTGCCGGCAGGCCAGGGAAATTATGCGTGGACAGATTACAACGGCGATGGTGTAAAACAGTTGAATGAATTTGCAATCGCAGTGTACAGCGATCAGGCGCAATACATCCGTGTTTTTATTCCCACGAATGAATACATCAAGGTGTACACGAATCAATTTTCACAAAGCATCAATTTGCGTCCGTCGGTGAAATGGGCGAACAAAAAAGGATTGCGCGGTTTCCTGGGCAGGTTTTCCGATCAGGCCATTTATCGCGTTGACAGAAAAACACAGAGCGGAACTTTCAACAATGCATTTCTCCCTTTGCTGAATGATGTCGGCGACACTTCATTGGTGGCATTGAATGCGACCGTGCGGAATACAATTGCATTCAATCAGCTGAGCAGCAAATTCGGGTTGGAATATTCCTGGCAGGACCTGATCGGAAAAAGTCTGCTCACGAATGGATTGGAATCGCGGCGCAATGCATACAACGATTACAGTGTGCGTTGGAACATGACTACGGCACTTTCGCTTGTGACGCATTATCGCGACGGAGTAAAAAGCAACTCGTCACAATTTTTCACGTCGAGCAATTACAGCATCCGCTATTATGAAATCGAACCGAAATTTTCCATTCAGCCCGGAACAACTTTCCGTGTCAGTTTCGATTACCGCATTTCACAAAAACACAATGCACCCGATCTCGGAAACGAAGCCGCGACCGTTCAGAATTTCGGAACGGAAATAAAAATGAGCAAACTTTCAAAAGGGAGTTTCACTGCAGGCGCGAATTATGTGAACATAAAATACAACGGCTTGGAAAATTCTGCAGTCGGTTACGACATGCTCGAAGGATTGAAAACGGGACAGAATCTCACCTGGAAAGTGAGTTGGCAACGGTCACTCGCCGACAATCTGCAGTTGACGTTGGGATACGAAGGAAGAAAAACGCCGGGAGTGAAAACCGTGCACACAGGTACTGCGCAGGTGAGAGCTATTTTTTAATTGCCAATTAATGATGTGCAGATGAATGATTGACTTTGCTTTCAAGTCAAATCAGTAAGCACATTGCGCGACAATTATCAATCTGCACATCATTAATCCCTACTCCAAAGTCATCGTCGTTGTTCCGATCATCACGCCATCGGAATAAATCTCGATGATGTATTTTCCGGCTGCAAGTGTGTCGCTGTCTTTCCCTTTCGAACACATCACCAGCACACTCATCGGCTGATTCGAATAATCAATTGTCTTTTTCGCTGCGAAATACGAAGTGGTTGCGCCGAATGTGAATTGATGCGCAGCATCTTTTGTATCGGCAAGTTCCTGCGCGTCCGGAGAAATGATGCGCACGTAAATGTCTTTCGGTCCGGCAACCGTCAAATTGTTTTGTGCAATGTCAAACGTCACACGGATCTTGTCCACCTTCGACGCTTTCGCCGTTTCCGAATCTTTTTTTCCGCCACGCGAAGTTTTTATCCCGACCGATTTCACATTCAGTGACGACAACACCGCCGCCCGATCGATGCGTGTTTTCAATTTGTCCTTCTCATCCTGTATTTGCTGGCTGTGCGTTTTTTCATCGCCC
>CAYMZV010000350.1:0-4524 GCA_964394965.1 uncultured Chryseobacterium sp. | reverse complement strand
ACAAGTATCTATCTCCACTCTGTTTCAATTCAAATCCATCTACTATTATATCAAGGGCATTAAAGGTTTTAATAATCTCAGCATGATTATCCGCTTGAAAAATCATTAGGCGATGTTGAGTTCTTGCGACGAGCAATTTTTCAAAATCATGTTGTATTTCCCCGAATGAATAATCCCATTCAATCTCACATGCTAGAGGCATGTTCTTTAATCTCATTGTACCCGAGTCATGATTTTCATACCAAATCAGATCATAAAGCCATTCTCCCCAATCCGCTTTTCCCTTTTTTTTCGAAGTAGCGACCAAGTATCCTAATTCGTGACCAAGTTCAATTAGCTTGTCTTTCACTCCGCTTGTCCAATAACTGTTCTTATCCCATTCTTCACAGTCATCTATGAATTTTTTCAAGGAGTTTACGATGTCATGTTCGATTGCATCTAGTATTGCCATAGTACCTTTTTTAGTTTTCCTGAACAATAGTCAAAACCGGTCTTTCCAGTTTAACCATATCAATCATTGTTGGTGTAAAAGTCACTTTCGCATGTTCATATTCATGCCCGCACAAAAGCAAAATAACAGGTCCTCTATTTCTCCACACTTCAGAATATTTTAAAATCTGTCCTTTTGCCCTGTCAATTTCTCCCGCACCAATTCCTCCTCGTTTCATTTCAATGAGTATTGTATCGTCAATCACAATATCCGCACGTCCCTTGTTTCCGTGCTCAGTGTCACCAATCGGATATTCCATTTCAATTTCGGATTCCGGCAATGAATTTTTCAGATGCCGATAAAGTTTGTCCTGAAATTCATACTCATAACGACACTTGCCTGGATTCCAACTCTGCATTGCGTTTACAAATCCATTGAAAAGGGTGGATTTATTATTTGCAACCACAGCTTGCATCTGCTTTTCCTTTTTGGAATTCAAAACAAGATTATCTGTTTGAGTCGTTTCCATTCTTATCATTTCCGAACCGCCATTTCCAAATTGCTGTTTACGTCCAAACAGTTGACGCAAATCTTTTTTTATACGATCAAGGATTTTTGGATTGGAACGACTTAGATAAAACATAATTCCAATGCCAACTGCAAGAGGGAGCCAATACCAATGATGCGTAAATTTTTCAAAACGAATCAAACGGATCATTGTATGTCCGGTTACTTTTTCAATGGGTTTTCTGACGAACACGGATAAATTATGAAGTGACTTCCATCCAATTGCTCCAAAGAACAACCACCATCCGAGATTATAAGCCATCTCATCCTGAGAAGTTGTTTTGGTTTTTGCCGCTGTGTCCTTGAAGGATTGGTAATAAGTAGTAATTCTTGATTTTGCCCGTTGCAATGTCCATTTTCCGTTATCGTCCCGCCACGCACTGATCCATGCAAGTATGATGATGAATACATATATCATGAATACAAAAGTGGAAAGCCAAGTGAGTCGGTCAAATGGAACTTCCAGTAACCAATCAAGAATCGGTGCGATAATCAGAACACAAATTGATCCGATCAGAAAATTTTTCATTTTTCTGCCGTAGAGATAACGGTCAATGTTGTCAATCGCATCAAAAAATTTCGAAGAAGATTTTTGATCCACTGTGCAGGGTTTTACATTTTGGGTGAAATATTACAATATTTAAATGAGAATAATCAGATTATCCGTTTGTAAATGGATAATTTTTGATTGAAAGTTGAAAGTCTGATATGGATTTAATACTTTGGTTGTTGAGCAGAATAATAGACCCAATCAAAATCATATTTCTCAATATGTTCTGCCTAATCTTGAATCGACGGAAGTTTATAAATGAAAAAAGGCGACTTGCGCCGCCTTAGATGTTTTCACTACGGAATAATCCTTATTGTGAATTGCTTCAGATTGTGGGGCAAAGTAAATGTTTAAAGATTGAATAAACAATAGCCATGAAAAAAATACTTGGACTTGATTTGGGAACAAACTCGATCGGTTGGGCTTTAATTGATAAAGAAAATCAAAAAATTCTGGGAATGGGGAGCAGGATTATTCCGATGGGAACTGACAAACAAGATTATGAAAAAGGGGCAGGCATTACAAAAAATGCCGATAGAAGAACTAAGCGTACTATTCGCAAAATGAATAAACGCTACAAGCTTCGCAGAAATAAACTCCTTTTTATTTTGCATGAGTTGGGAATGTTACCTAACCTTTTTCAATTCAAAAATGGAATTCCTGAGCCAACTAAAATTCAAGAGTTAGAATTATTACCAATTGCAAAAAACAGAGAGTATGATGAAAATGGAAAAAGGAAGGATAGAGTTTATAAGGATAAGAAAAGAGTAAAGCAAGAACCCCATTCCATACTTAATTATGAGCTACGGGCTAATGCTATTGAAAATCCTGTTGATGATTTAAAAGATTTTGGCAAAATCCTTTATCAATTTAATCAACTGAGAGGTTATTCCGGAGGTAATAATGATGAAGATACCAAGAAGAAAAAAGAAGACGATCCTGGTGAGGTACCAGAAAAGAAAAAATATGAAGTAATTACTCAAAAGGTAACCGTATTAAAAGTTGAAAAATCAGATAGAACCTTTAAAGTAAAAGGTGGCAAAAATAAAGGAGAAGAGTTATTTTATTATGATGTTGCTGTTTCTTTCGAGAATGAAGAAATGGAAGGTTCAACAATGCTTCAAAATTTAAAGGAAAAGGAAGGTCAAGAAGAAGAATTAGAAATAAGAATTAAGCAGACAAAAAAAGAACAGAATATCACATTTGCTTTACCTCAAAAAACCAATTGGCGTAAACAAATGGAAGCTACCGAAGAAACATTAAAAAATGACCAATTATTCGTTAGTCAACTTTTATTGCGTGATTTAAAACAAAACAAATGGACAAAGATTAGGAATAGAGTGGTTCTTCGCCATCGTTATCAGGCAGAATTTGATAGGATTTGGGGTACTCAAAGTGCTAAATATCCTATTCTAAATAATTGCCCGAAAGAAACTGTAGAAAAAATTGCTAAATATCTATTTCCGGGTGAAAGTGAATCACAAGAAAAGCTAAGAAAAGCAGCTGTCGAAGGCGGATTAAAATACATTATTAAAGACCAAGTAATCTATTACCAGCGACCGCTAAAACTCCAAGCAGAATTAATCGGCAATTGCCAATTTGAAAAAGAAGAAAAAATTCTGGCAAACTCTCATCCGCTTTTTCAGGAATTCAGATGTTGGGACGAAATCAACAGAATGTACATTACTTCTAAAAAAGAAGTTTATAGCGAAAGAAAAAAGAAAAACATTTTTCAATATACTGACCGATTTTTAACAAATGATGAAAAGCAGGAAATTTATAACAAACTGCAAAATCAAAAACAATTGGGATTTGGAGAAGTAGCAAAAATTGTAAAGTTGAAAAATGACAAGACGGAATATTTAAATGGTTTAAACGTTAAAGCAAAACTTAAAGGGTGCGACACTATAATATCCATCAAGAAAATATTGGGTGAATATTTTGAAAGTTTATTTAAAAAGGATAATGATATAGTCGTTAAAGTGTGGCAGGCCATTTTCGATAATGCCAACAACGGAAGTGAATATGATCCCAAGAGTTTAAAAGTATATTCTATAATGGAAGTTTTAAAGCCTTTAAATGATGATGCAATAGCTACTGAATTAGCTTTAAAATTGGCTCAAAGTATAAAATTCCCAAGAAAATATGGAAGCCTGTCAAAAAAAGCAATAGAGAATATTTTACCATTAATGCGGCTTAATCCTAAGGTTGTTCCTGAAAAAGTGAAGAACAATTTTGAGAATGTTCAACACCTGATAGAAACAGGAGAGATTTTAAATGAAAATCTTTTAGAGGATTACGTCATAAGCTTTGTTCAGAATAACCCAGATGCGTTGCAAACAGGTGGTTTTATGTATGCTTTTGCAAGTTCTTTGGTGTATGGTAAACATACTAAAGAAACGATTAAGGCTCAAATTAAAGATTATCATGAAATAAAATATGAAAATAGAAATTTGAGAAATCCTGTTGTGGAACAAATTACTAACGAAACAATGCAGGTGGTTAAAGCTATTTGGAAGCAGTACAAGTTCAATTCCGAAGAACTTGAAATAAGAGTAGAACTTGCTAGAGATCTGAAAAATAGTGCGGCTGAAAGAGAAAAGATTTACAAGGGACAGATCAAGAACCAAAGAACGAATGAAGGAATAAAAAAGAGGTTACAAGAAGAAGGAGTTGCAATTACTGAAAAAAATATTCTTAAATACAGACTCTATGTACAACAAAAATTTATTTCGCCATATACTAAAAACGAAATAATTCCATTCAGTGCTTTATTTGATGAACGACAATACGATATAGACCACATCATTCCCAAATCAAGGTATTTTGATGATTCTACAAGTAATAAGGTTATTTGTGAAACTTATATCAACGAAGAAAAAAGCAATAGAACTGCTTGGGAGTACCTTTCACAACAAAGCTCAAAATTTGAAATTCGCTCAATCGAAAATTATATACAACATGTGAATGAAACATT
>CAYMZV010000349.1:0-4529 GCA_964394965.1 uncultured Chryseobacterium sp. | reverse complement strand
TATTTATAGGGAGTGCCGTACCATTCATCAATGAATTTATAAAGGGCGAGATTGGTAATCTGCTTTTCATCCACACCAAGAATTGTCGCGTATTTTTTTTTCAATGCGGCATCGGCTTTCGACGATTCGGAAACGGTTGCGTGTTGTTGGGAAGTGCAACTGAAAAAACCGAACAGGAAAACGAAAGCAAAATTCGAGAGTGTTTTTTGCACAGATTTCATGTCCCTCAAATTTAATTCCTCGCCCTCGGGTAAATTTTCGGCTTGACGGGGAGTTATCCCTTGGAACCTGTTGATAACCAGCGAAGCTTGTTGAATCTTGCAGAATTATTAACTTTGACGGAATGGACTTTTCCAAGTCGGAATACCCCGATTGGATTTGGTCTGAGATTTGCCTTGTATCGGCTATGAAACGCCTTTTATACGGTTTCGGTTTTTTCGCACTTTCGCTGGTGTATGGTTTTCAAACCATGCCGGCAGGGGATACGAATGCGAAATTGAAAACCGTTTTCATTTATAATTTCACACGTTACATCGAATGGCCTACGGATTACAAGACAGGGAATTTTGAAATCACCATGTTCGGAAGCAACACGGCGATGTTGACCGAATTGAACAATATGTCGAAAACAAAAAAAGTGGGAACACAAACCATCGACATTCACAATACAACTTCACTCGACGGAATCGGCAAATGCAATATCTTGTACATCTCTGCCGATGTAACCAATCCGCTTTCTGAAATTATAGCCAAGGTGAAAGGGAAAGCAACGTTGATTGTTACCGAAAAACCGGGCTGTGCAAAACAGGGATCGGCAATCAATTTCATTGTCGTTGACAGTCGCCAGAAATTTGAACTCAATCAGACCAACGCGGAAAAATATAACCTGAAAGTAAGCTCATCACTTGTGGCGCTTGCCATACCTGTTGAATAAAAGAAAAATGGAAATGAAAAGATTCTGTCGCATCTACAAGTTGTTTTTACCGTTCGCAGTTTTACTGCTTGCGGGAGCGACACGCTTGTGCGCACAGTCCGACGTTCACTTGAACTCGGCTTATTCATTCATCCAATTGGGACAGGTAGACAGTGCGAAAAAGGAAATCGACCTTTGCGTAAAAGATCCGGCGAACGCTTCCGATCCACAGGCTTGGTATCTCGATGGTTTCATTTACAAGGAGCTTTACAAGAAATACGAAAACACGAATGTGAATTCGCCTTTCCGTACACAAGCCTTGGTGGCATTCAAGAAATCGATTGAATTGGACAAGGATTCATCACGCATCAAAACCACACAGGGAAATATCCGTTATCTCGCAGGCCGTTTTTACAATGATGCCGTGGCGACACTCGACACCGTTCATTACACCACATCGGTGAAATGCTATGAGCAATACCGTGAAGCGGCATTGATTGCCGATCCGGGATTCGACATCAAGAAAAAAGACATTGAGTTTTATCTGGCGCTCGCATCCACTTACAATTCCGTTTACAACATGGACAAGAAAAAGAATGTGGCGTATTTTGATTCGACGCGCAATACCTACATGCAAGTGTTGAAGTGGGATGCAAACAATTACACGGCGAATTATAATTTGGGTTTGCTGTTCTGGAATAAGGGAGTGGATATCATGTACGCAGTTGATTTCGATGACAGCTTGAGCGGGGTTTTCGAAGCCCAAGATCATTCCGTTGCCCTCTTCAAGGAATCACTTCCTTTCGCAGAGAAAGCTTATGAAATTGAACCGAAACGGGAAGAGACATTGATTGTCCTTTCCGGAATTTATTATAGCCTGAATGATTTTCAGAAATCGAAAAGCTATCAGGAAATGCTGGAAGCTCTCCGCAAACAGAACCCTCACTAAGAATAAAATAACCCATTCCGCCCAGGCGGACACGACCCGTATATATGAAGTTTCGCTTTACGATAGGCCGTAAAATCCTCCTTGGTTTCGGTATTCTGATTTTTCTCGTCTTGTTGGCGTTCTCATTGACGCTGGAGACGATCAAGAAAAGCCGCGAGATCAACGACAAGATTGCGAATCTCTACACACCTTCCGTTGCCGCTTTGCAGGAAATGAGTTTGTTGATTACAAAGTCGAATGCTTTGGTCATCAATTGGATCAACAGTCCCGCAGCAAGTCCGGATAAACCGCGATTGAAATTCCTGATTTCGGATGATTACACGACCGACCGTGCGACAATAAAAAAACTTTCTTCCGGTTGGTCATCGTCTGACCGTGCAGTGGCGGATTCCATTTTTTATGATTGCGATGCTTTGTGGATCATGCACAAGGATGTGATGGATCAATTGAAAGATGTGACGAGTTACAACGATCCTTCCATCTTCATTCCGATCCAATCGAAAGTGTTGGATGATGATGGAGACATTCGCGTGCAGACAAAAAAAATCCAGAACCGTCTCGATGATTTGATCATCCGCCAGAATGCGGCGGCGAAAGCAAAGGGAAATGAAATGCTGGAGTCGTTCAGGACACTCCAGTTCGTTGTGGTTTTATTGTTGATCGTGTTGCCGCTCGGTGGAATACTGATTGCGTTTCTCACCGCACGAACCATTACAAGACCGGTGCAATACCTCAAGGGGATTCTGCTTTCGATGGCGCGGGGAATTCTTCCGGCAGAACGCATCAAGAAAAGGAATGATGAGATCGGTGAAATGTCGGTTGCGTTGAATAGTCTTGTCGATTCCATGAAACTCACAACGGAATTTGCACGTGAAGTGGGAACGGGAAATTTCGATTCGTATTATAAACCGCTTTCCGAAGAGGATTCACTCGGCTATGCATTGTTGAAAATGCGTGAAGAGCTTCGTGAAAATGAAAGGGTGTTGGAAGCGAAAGTGGTGGAGCGAACGGAAGAGGTGGTCCGTCAAAAAGAGGAAATTGAAATCCAGAACCGCAAACTTGAAATCCTTTACAAGCATATTACCGACAGTATCCGTTACGCGAAACGTTTGCAGGATGCCATTCTTCCTCCGCCTGCAATGGTCAATCGTTTGTTACCCGAATCATTCATTCTCTTCAAGCCGAAAGATATTGTCAGTGGCGATTTCTATTGGATGTTCGAAAGGGGATCGCGCGTTTATATTGCTGCCGTGGATTGTACGGGCCATGGGGTTCCGGGTGCCTTCATGAGTATCGTTGGAAATAATCTGCTCAACCAGATTGTGAAGGAGCGTCCTGATTTGAATGCGGGACAAATGCTTGATGAGTTGAATATCCTTGCTGGAAAAACAATCAATCAGCATTCGGAAGAAGGGGCGGTGCGTGATGGAATGGACATGACACTTTGCATTTTTGATTCCTCGAAAAAATCAATGGATATGGCGGGTGCAAACAATTCGCTTTACTTATTCCGCAACGAGGAGATGAAAGAATACAAGGCCGATAAAATCCCGATCGGTTATGTTGAAGGCAATTCAAGGAGTTTTACAAACCATCACATCGAATTGGAAAAGGGAGATACGGTTTATATGTTTTCCGATGGATATGCCGATCAGTTCGGCGGACCGAAAGGGAAAAAATTCATGGTCGGACAGTTCCGCACTTTCCTTTCGAAAATCCATTCGAAATCGCTGGTGGAACAGATGAATATCCTGGATGCAAACATTGAAGAGTGGCGAGGAAATCTCGAGCAGGTGGATGACATTCTTGTCATCGGTTTCAGGGTGCAATAATTTTTTCCTGTTTTTTTTATTGTAAGGTTGGTGATGTTTGGAAATATTCGCGACGTCATTTCTCCAAGACAAATTCAGTATCAAGAAATAATTTCGATAGTTGTCTTGTTGTGTCAGGAATGGAGATTAGAAATGATTTAGAAAGTGTTCCCTTGCTGCGATTTGAAAATTATTTCCTTGTTAATCGCTTGCTTTGTAACCCTCTTTTTTTGTAATTTGCCATGGTCGGGATAAGCATTTCCTGACTCAGCACGGCAAATGCAAAGACCCTTACAAGTTTTTTTTATTTTTTTATTTTTTTCAATTGTTTGCATGGGAAAACTGTATGCAAATAATCCCCCTGTGAATGATTCGGTCAACAATGCCATTGATCTTGGTTTGTTGCCGGTGCCTGGAACTTGTCCGAATAACCCCATTGGCGATACCATCAGTTTCAATGGCACAACAAATTTCGCCACCTACAATCCCAATAATTTTACCGTAACACATTGCTTCAGCAACCCATCGCCTGACGTTTGGTACAAGTTTCGAAGTCCGGGAGCGCATTTGCAAGTGGACATGATCGGCATGAACGGACTCAATAATTTTTTCATCCAGTTGTTCCATAGTCAGGGAAGTTGTCTGAGTCTTGTTCCGCTGGAATGTGTCACGTCAACTCTGAATCTCATTTCATATTCGTTTTCAACACCGGCGCTCAGTGGCGATTATTATATTGAAATCGGTGGATCGAATCAGAGCCAAACGGGAAATTTCCATTTGAAAATGAAATCGGTCAATGATTGTGATGGATGTGTCAAGCATGGTAATGTAACCATGAATCCTGCGCCGACTTTCG
>CAYMZV010000348.1:0-4587 GCA_964394965.1 uncultured Chryseobacterium sp. | reverse complement strand
CCAACAATCACACATACGCGGATATGAACGGACATACAACTCCATGTGCGCGTGCGGCGAACTTTGCGGCGAACAAGGGAATTGCGGTTGTTGTTGCTGCGGGAAATGAAGGACAGAATGCATGGTTTTATATCGGCACTCCTGCTGATGCTGACAGTGCACTTGCGGTGGGTGCAGTTGACGCAAGTGGAAACATTGCAGCATTCTCTTCGCGCGGACCGGCATCGGATGGTGATATAAAACCGAATGTGGCGGCGCAAGGACAATCGACCGTGATCTGTGATCCATTCGGAACAGGAACGCAAACGGGAAATGGAACTTCATTCGCATCACCGGTTACTTGTGGATTGGTTGCGTGTTTGTATCAGGCACATCCGAGTTTTTCCAACATGCAGATTTTGCAGATGATTCAACAAACCGCAAGTCAGGCCGCAACTCCCGATTCGCTTTTGGGTTATGGAATTCCCGATTTCTGCGCTGCGAATCTTTCGCTCGGTGGAACGTTGTCGCCTACGTCAAGTGACGAACTTTTCGGTTTGAGTCCGAATCCATTTTCGGATGCCTTGCATTTTTCGTTTTACTCTTTGTCGAACCAGAATCTGTCTGTGAAACTGTTTGATGCGGCAGGAAGGGAAATCCTCAGTCAGGAAGTTTACGCGTATGGAAATTCTGAAAACCATTTCACACTTTCCGAGTTGCAGAATGTCGCTCCCGGAGTTTATTTTTTGCAAGTGAAAGGTGCGAATGGGAATTATACTTATAAGGTGGTGAAAGGAAATTAATGCAAAGGAGTGTGCAGGGAATAAGTGGCAGTAGGCAGTGAAAAATAAAAAAGCATCCGATCATTCCGGATGCTTTTTTTATTGGATTGAAATTGGAATTATTCGACGATCAATTTTGTCGTAGCCAATTCATTCCCATTTCCCAGTCGTGCGATATACAAACCGGAAACTAGATTCAAGTCGTTGACGGTGATATCGTTTTGTGAATCCGTAATCAATTCCACCTGTTTGGAATAAATTGCACGGCCTGTCATATCATAAATGATGATGTTGTATGCACCTGATTTTTCAACAGTGCATCCAAAAACAATCTTATCCGATTTCGCTTCGCCGAATACATTGAAATTCATTTTTGGAGAGGAAAAACTTTCCACCGACGAAGTGGAGTTGGAATAGCTCAGTGAAAAATCGTCTATGGCGGAAGTGGTACGATTGCCGGAACCTGTTGTGTTCGCCAACGCAACAACACGAATCCAGACATCCTGGTTTTGATTGTCGAGTGCAGTGCCGAAATTTACAGTGATGGTATTGTTGCTGAAAATACTATTTCCGGTTACCATCGTTCCTGTCGGTGAAGTGGCGGTGAATGAAGAAGGCGAGGAGCCGATGCCGTAATCAACCACCCACGTCGTTGTCCGACTGCTCAGGATATCCAGCGATTGCAATTTGAATGTCAATGAAAAACCAGATTTTCCCGTTGTATTTGCAATGTGCAAGACAAAAGCGGCTCCTGGATCATAACCGGGATAAGAAGTTCCGCTTACCTGACGAACGCCGAGTGCGCGATTCTGGATCGCCTGTTGTGCAGTGCAGGACGAAGTGGAAGAGGAGGCAGTTGCAGAAGCGCAATTTTTAAAACCATGTCCGAACACATCCGCTGCACAATTTGTTGTGTCGTAATAAGCGCCGAACGCGGGACTGCCGCTGTAGGTATCCAGCGTACCCAGACTGGAAGACGTTGCACTTTTGTAACACGCCCATTCCGAAGGCAAAGCGGTACCGATATTGTCGAAATTCTGGGTGTAATTCGTTCCGGTCAAAACCAATTGAGCCTTCACCGTGAGAGCAAATGAAATGCAGGAAAATAGGAAGTAGATTTTTTTCATGAGTTGTTTTTTTTCTTCTGTAAAGTTGGCTTTTTTAGAAGATGGGAAACGATGCTCAATATTAAGAAATAGAGATGTTTATCTTATCTCTAGGCGAAAAAGCAATTGGGAAAAATGGATTCCAAGGAAAAATTTCATGAAAACAAATCGTTGAACAGTTATTCCGGTAACGTTTGTTTACTGTGCAGGCATATTCGCGTAACGGTCTTTCAGTTCAGGCGGGGCACCCTTTTCGAATTCGGTGAAAAATCCGGAGGCTTGCGCTTTCTTCACTTTTGAATCGTCGAGATAAACAAGCAACAGGATGTTATCGCGCGAGAGCACCGTATAAAATGCGCCTCCGATTTTCTGTTCTTCGAGTGCAGTGTTCACATCGTCAATGATTCCGGGAAACAGCATGCCGCCTTTTTCTTCCGCATCGCGTGAATACACTTTTCCCTTCACGGAAAAATGAACTGTGCGAGTGGAATTGTCCTGCATTTCATCGCCGATTTCGATCGGATTGAATTTCCCGCGCGAAATGTTCTGCATCGATTTTAAAATCTCCTCGTAAGGATTGTAATCGTTCACCGTGTCAAAGTTCGCCGTGCAGAAAAGTGTATCGAGGAAATCATACATGTCTTCCATTCCATAAACCGTATTCTCCCGGATTTCACTTTTGCGGTTGCGCCACCACGCACTGTCGCTTTTCAGCAGGATGCCGGTGGATTCGAATTGCTTGATTTTCTTTTCCACGTCGTTCGGGCTGAAAGCGGCAAATTCATCTTCGGGATCAATGGCCAATTGTTCAACCTGCATGAGTGAATCGGCTTGCATTTTGGTAAGGCGGATGATTCCCATCGTGCCGATATCCTCTTTCACATTGGAATCGTCAAGCGGATGATAACAATTCGTACACATGAACGTGACAAGGAAAATGCGGTAATCCTTTTGTTCTGCCGCCAATCGTGTATTGTAGATTTTGCAGAATGTTTCATCAATCGGCCAGTCGTTGAAATAATATAATTTTTTAGTGTACACATCTTTTCCGAATCGTTGGCGCATGACAATCCATCCGGTATCTTTTCCGCCGGGCTCATCGGGAATGTACATGCACTTCAGTGAATCATTTTTCAGGTCAGGATATTTTTGTCCGATATCACTGCAAATTTTCTGATAGATTTCAATCGGCGATTTGCCATTCAGCTTCAAATCGAGTTGCATCAATTCACCGCTTTTTACAAGCAGGTTTTTCAAGCCGTTGAGGGAATCGTTTCTGTAAATGCCAATCAATGAATCCAGATTCTTGTCGGAAATGGAAGCCAACAATCCAAGACGCCGCAACTTCAAAACATTTTCACGGAAAGGATCAGTCTCCGTTGCATTCTGGTTTTCCTTTTCCTTCTGCTTGTCAATATTGTTGACGCAGGAAGAAAAAAGGGTAAGCGAAAAAAAAAGTAGTGCTAATATTTTTTTCATTTGCAGTTATCGATTGTCAGTTTCAGTTGTCGTTGGAGTGCAGATTTCAACGCCGAAGTTTCATGCCTGGCATCTCATGTCTCACGTCTAGTTTGTTTCCGGTTTGTATTTGTCAAACGCTTCGACCATATCGCCCCAGGTAAATGATTTTTTCTTGGGAATCGGATAGGTTCTGGAAAATCCTTCAAACATTTCCCATTCCTGTTCCGTAAATCCAAGATGGCCGAGAACGGGTTTCATGTAAGAGACTTTGTTCACATCGAAAGGGATGGAACGCAAACTGTCGAGTGTTTCCACGCGCTCATGCAACTGCTCGTATGCAGGCGTGGCTTTGAATTCATTCATGTGCTTGATGAAATCACCGTACGTCACCTTGAATTCTCCCTGCACGTGATTTTCACTCATGTAACCCGGCAACAGATTCGGAACAACATACAGCAAATCGAAACTGTCAATGCCGCAATGAACCAAATCCTGCAAATCCTTCCTGATCTGTTTGACATTGCTGTCATTCGGAAGACGCCGATTCAAAACGGAACAGTCGTAAGTGGGTGTGACAATTTTTGTAACCGAATCGTTATGTTGTGAATCAACAACCGCAACATTTTTTTTTGAAGTATCGGGAACACTGTCACTCGCCGGTTTATTCGAAACCGAATCATTCTTGCAGGCGCAGAAAAAAACAGCGCAGAAAAAAAGAATTGTCAAGTGACGCATGTCATCAAAGATAACGAGAATTGATTTGCTGAAAGTATAAGTGAGTACCACCGGAAAAGTTACAAAATGCAAAAAAGATTGTGGTGCGAATTACAAACTAGACGAACTCTACAGACTACGAATTCACGAATGAAGTCATTTGATTTCGCAATTTTAAATTGAAGTGTCAGTGACTCGTTCCCTGACTATTGCACCTGTCATCTGTCACTTGCCCCGTGTCACAATTTTCACATGTCCCAAATGATGTTCGCAATGCCAAGCGTAAAGCGAAACGGTTTGGAATAATTTCAATTCCCTTCCATGTTCCGGATGGATGAATCCCGCATTCCACTGTTCGTCGTTCATGAAAGTCATGAGCATGCACCAGCGCACATGCAATGCCTCGAGCAATTGCAGGGAAACATGTACAGGAAGTTTTGCATCTGCAAGTTCAGCCCACTTGCCTTCGTCGTATGGTTTTATCGTTGGGCGATTTTCAGTCAAGGCAAGTTTGAAACGGATGAAAGCATTCATGTGCGAATCGG
>CAYMZV010000347.1:0-4589 GCA_964394965.1 uncultured Chryseobacterium sp. | reverse complement strand
GGTTCTTTCGTACAATAATTGATATAAGCAGGATCTGAACCGATATTTTCACCAAGAACGAGAGGGAGGTTTCCTGTATTTGTAAACGTGAATGTGTAATCTGAATTCTTGGTGACCCAGTTTGTCAGTGGATCAATATCGTTGATCGTGATGGAGTCTATTATTTCGGTAAAATCGAATGTTATCTGTGCTCCGGTTGGATTTGCCGAGGAAGTGATCTGACCATAAATTTTGGGAAGAAATAAAATCGAAAAGAGAATTGCGGCGAAAATTTTCATGCGCAACAATTGCTGCAAATTCTACGCCAACGATGTGTATGAATCGGTAAAATCAGGAACTAACTTTTTTTCTTCAGCACCACACATTTGTAAGTCAATGTCACAGGTGAATTCGACGCATTCGATTTTACAACAACAGTTCTTTCCTGACGGTCAATTGCATTTTGGGAATTGAAGGTGACTTTTATTGTTCCGGTTTGTCCTTTGAGGATGGGCTGTTTTGGAAAATCGGTGGAAGTGCATTTACAAGTGACTTCTGCGTCGGTGATGATGATCGGTTCATCGCCGGTATTTGTAAAACTGAAATCATGCGACACGACATCGCCCTGATGAATGAATCCGAAATTATACTTCACATCGGGAAAATCCATCATTGCCGGATTCGAGATTCGCAACGAAAGAAAAGTTACTGAGAACAGCGGCAAGAGGAATAGAAAAAACAATTTCCGTTTCATCATGTAAAGTTATGGTTTTCAATGTGCCGTTTTACTTTTGGCGGTGTCGGCAACAACCACTCCCGATATTTTCAAAATGGATTGTTGGTTTTCTGCATTGTCCACGACCGTAATTTCCCTGTTCTGTCGACCCAATTTTGAGCCGGTTGAAAATTCAAACGAAATCGTATCCCATTTTCCGGGCATCACCGGAGCGGTTGGCCAATGCGGAGCGACATCACTGCTGCTGACGGTTGCATACATGATGAACAGGTTTGACTTTCCGGTATTCTGGAATGGGATTTTCCCCCTTACAATTGTTCCTTGAACGGCGGTGTCGAAATTATAGACCGGTTTTGCCGGCGTTAAAACCGGCCCATCGAAAAGCATGAATGCCGAAGACGAAATCAGCAAAACCGTAGCCGAAAAAAGCACAATCGAAAGACGCAGTATTTTTTTCACCTGATGTTGTGTTAAAAAACAACCCGCCCTACGTTATATTGCAGAAGCGGGTTGTCAAGATTATTTGATTCCGGCTTATTGGCCGCCTGTTGGAGCCGCTCCACGGTTGGGATCGGTTTGACCGCCGGGAGTTGGTGCCGGAGGTGGAGTGACAACATTTCCACGGAGATGGATCACCACTGCGCCGTCGCGGTTATTGGATTGGATGGTTGCCGTTTTGTCTTGGTAATTCATTTTTCCGGATGAATCGAAACGAACATGGATCACGCCAGTTTTTCCTGGGGCAATCGGTTCTTTCGGAAAATCAGGGACTGTGCAATGGCAGGAACCTGTTGCGCTTGTAATTACGAGCGGTTGTTTACCTGTGTTTGTGAATTTGTAATCGCGTTCAACAATTGTTCCCTGTGTGACAGTTCCGAAATTCATGGTGTCGGTTGCAAAAGTCATCACCGGAGCATTGGGGTCTGGATTTGGTGTCACTTGCGGTTGCGCTTGTGTTTGCGTCTGCACTTGTGGTTGTGGCTGCGCCTGCGGTTGTGTTTTCGGTTGTGCTTGGGTCTGTGTCTGTGGTTGTGTTTTCACAGTTTTGACTTGTGCCTTTGCGGAAATGCCAATTCCAGCGAAAAGGACAGCAAGGATTAAAATCTTTTTCATGTGTAAAATGTTTTTGGGTTTAGGTGATTTAAATATCGCAAAAATTACGCCACAATTTGTCATTTGGCAGAAGTGGAAGGAATTATTTCTCCATAAATATGAAGGACAATTGCCTGATCGGGATAATAAGTGATGGTAACTGTTTTACTCTGCATTCCCGTTCTTGATTCGGTCATCAATTCATACTTGATGATTCCCGAACCTCCGGGCGGAATGGATTCTTTCGGACCCGTCGCAACATCACAACCGCATGCCGACATGCAAGAGGAAATTATCAATGGGGATTTTCCCGTATTTGTAAAATGGAATTCGTGAGTGACAATTTCCCCTTCGTGAACTTTTCCGAAATGATATTCGGTGGAATCGAAAGTCATCACCGGACCTTTCGGGTCAGCTGTTGGATTTTGTTGCGCAGTCATTCCCGTACAACAACAGATCAAAATCACAAATGGGAAATATTTTTTCATGGGAGCGGGTGGATTTCCTTCTCAACAAAAATCACGCTGTGAAAGAAAAATCAGCGAAAATCAATTGGCGAAAATTTGCGTAATCTGTGGCAAAAAAATCGCCGCCCATTTCCGGGCGGCGATTCAATATACTTTAACCAAACTAATTTCCACCGGTTGCAGATGAACCGGCAGGAACAACATTGCCTTTTATTTTTACAGTCATCACCGCAGTCGCAGCATTCGAATAAACCATGATCTGTTTATCAAACATCCCGACGCGGATTGAAGTGTCATATTTTACCTTGAAAGTTCCTTTTCCCCCTGGAGGAATTGGATCTTTTGGCCAGTCTGAAACCGTAGTGCATCCACACTGACCTTTAATGCTGGAAATGACCAAAGGGGTTTTACCCGTATTTGTGAAAGTGAATGTGCGGACGGCATCTGAGCCTTGGGTCACATTTCCGAAATCGATTGACTCCGCATCAAAAGTGATTACAGGGGCATTCGGATCTGGAGATGCCGGGGCTTGCGCGTACAATCGCATTGTTCCGACTAAAAGCAGAACGATTGAAACAAAATTTTTCATGTGGGCGGAAATAAAAAATTAATTGTTTACTGGTGTACCACTGCTTGCCGGCGCAGAACCCGGTCCTGGAAATGGTGTTTCGGAAGGGGGGGCTTGAACAGTGCCATGGATATGCAACACCGCGGGAGTATCAATTCCCTGAAATGTTACTGTTACAGTTTTTTCAAAAGGTCCAACACGATTTGTATCATAATGAACCCTTATTGTAACTGTTTCACCTGGCTTGATGGGCTCCTTGGTGTATTCTGGAACTGTGCATCCACAAGAACCATGCGCTTCGGTAATGACTAAAGCTTCTTTGCCTGTATTTGTCAATTTGAATTCGCAATACGGATCACCACCTTTTTGAATGGTTCCATAATCATGTGTCATCACATCGAACTTATAACTCAGATTCGGATTGGAAGTGGTTGTGGTCGGTGTTTGCGTTTGTGCAGGCGCAGGTTTCGCTGTGGCGGGCTTTTGTGCGGGCGCCTGCGCGTGAGCGCAGGCGATCCCGAAACAAAAAGCAGTTAATGCAATGAACTTTTTCATGAATGAAAAAGAATTATTAAAAGGTTGAATTACGGTTTCTTAGGCTTGTCAGTTGCTTGAACTGGAGCTGCTGGTGCCGGAGCTTTTCCGTTGTTGCCACCGGAAGCTGGTGCTGGCGCAGGAGCTGGGGTTTGTGGATTCGCTGGAGCTGTTGTTGCTGGGGCTTCAACGGTTCCCTTGAGATGAAGAACGATTGTTTTGTCGGTGTCGTAAGTGAGAGTAACTGTTTTGTCCTGTGCACCCATTTTGCCGGCAGAATTGAAAGTTACCTTGATCACACCTGAACCATTCGGTTTGATTGGCTCCTTCGGATAGTCAGGAACTGTACAACCGCATGAACCATGCGCTTCATTGATGATCAAAGGCTCTTTGCCTGTGTTTTTGAATTTATATTCGCGTGTCACGATGTCGCCTTGTTTGATGGTTCCGAAATTATATTCGAGAACTTCAAAAGTCATAACGGGACCGTTTTTGGTTTCCATGCCGGAAGTGACAGGAGCTTGCGCTTTCGATACGGTCATTGTGCCGAGAATGAAGAGCGGAAGAAGAAGCAATTTTTTCATTTTAATTTGTGTTTTTGTTGTTTCGTTGGTTAAGTGTTCTACTTGATTAGCTGCGAAAATCGTGCCATAAAGAACAATCCCGCCGTGAAAAATTATTAGCTTTACATCCCTTGTCAAATCAGGGGAGTAACGAAGATAGCAATAGTATGGAAATCCCCAAAACGTTCGAATTTTCAGCCGCCGAAGAACGCTGGTATGCATGGTGGATCGAAAAAGGATTTTTCCGATCGGTTCCGGATAATCGCGAGCCTTACACAGTCGTAATTCCTCCGCCCAATGTGACAGGTGTGTTGCACATGGGACACATGCTCAACAATACGATTCAGGATGTGTTGATTCGCCGCGCCCGGATGATGGGCAAAAATGCCTGCTGGGTTCCAGGTACCGATCACGCTTCCATTGCCACCGAAGCGAAAGTTGTTGCATTGCTGAAAGAAAAAGGAATCAATAAAAAGGATATTTCGCGCGAGGAATTCTTGAAATATGCGTGGGAATGGAAAGAGAAATATGGCGGAATAATCCTCGAACAATTGAAAAAACTCGGCGCTTCGTGCGATTGGGAACGGACGCGTTTTACAATGGAAGAGGAGTTGAGCGAAAGTGTGATCGATGTTTTTATCGATCTCCAT
>CAYMZV010000346.1:0-4679 GCA_964394965.1 uncultured Chryseobacterium sp. | reverse complement strand
TTGAATTTGACTTTTGTTTTTATTCCTTAAATTGCATGGAGAATCATCCCCTTTAAATTATTTATTCCAATCCAAATGGAACAAGGAAAAATTTTCACGAAGGGGATTTTATGTGCCATTGCAGGAGTTGCATTGCTGCTCGGTTTCGCATTCCGCAATGGGAAAACAACAAAGTATCATCCTTCCCAACAATTTTATCCTACCGACATTTCCGTATCGCAAGAACAACACGATGTGACGGGTGCAGCGAAATGGTGGTTCGACAGAGTAAAGGATCCAAGAACGGGACAACTGGATGTGAATGAAATGTTGCGCATGCAAAAATTATCCAACCAAACATTTTCATTCGCACGAAATTCAAATCCGTCCTCAGCTTCATCCGTTCAATGGAATGAACTCGGTCCCGACAATGTGGGTGGCCGCACACGCACAATTCTGTTTGACAATCAGGATCCCACTCACCAGCACATGTTTGCCGCAGGTGTGAGCGGAGGGATTTTTGAATCGACAAATGCGGGAAATAATTGGCATCGCTGCGCGGGATTTTTTTCTACATCGGGAGTTACTATCACTGTGGTCACGCTTGCACAGGCATCCAATGGCGATCTGTATGCGGGTACAGGCGAAGGGGATTTCTATTCACTTTTCGGATACGGCGCAGGTGGATTTACAGGTGGGGGAATTTATAAATCAACCGACGATGGTGTGACTTGGAATGTATTGCCCGCTACACAACCTGCAATTCAAAACAGTACCGTTGCCGCATGGATTGCAATAAATAAAATTGCATGTGATCCTGTCGATTCAAACTTGATTTATGTTGGAATGAATAAGGGTTTCAGGGAAAGCACCGATGGAGGTGTGACTTGGTTTACTCCGACTGGAATTCCAACAACGGCAAGTCCATCAACCGATGTTGCCGTTGCTTCCAATGGAAATGTAGTTGCAATTGTGAACACAAAACCTTGGCTCTCTACAGATGGAGGTCAGACATTTTCAAATGTGGGAACGGCTGCAAATGGATTTTCAAATTCCGTTCTCGGTCGCACAACGGTTGCCATTGCACCTTCCGATCCGAATTATGTGTATTGTTTTTGCGCTGATACTTATGGAGCACTCTTCGGTGTTTTTGTTTCCGTCAATGGAGGTTCCGCTTGGACACAAGTCTGCGGAGCGGGAAATTCACTCTTCGATCCTTTTTCGACGGGAGTAGATTACCAAGGCACATTTGACAACATCGTTGCAGTTGATCCGATAAATCCCCAGCGTGCAATTTTCGGTGGTGTGCAATTGTGGGAATGGGATATGATTTCCAATAATCCGCCTGCAGGACAGTGGACACAAATTGCAAGTGAATTTCCTGAAACCGTTTCCAATCACACGTATGTTGGCGAGGATAAACATGCGATTGTTTTTCAGCCCGGAAGTCCAAGTGTATTTTATATCGGTTGTGACAGGGGAATTTTCCGGACCACTGACAATGGGAATACTTATGCTGCCGTAAATCAGGGTTACAATGTTACGCAGTGTTATGCCGTTGCTTTCGATTATCAATCAACAAATAAGAATATCGTGTTGACCGGTACACAGGATAACGGTTCACAATTTATTGACGGTTCAGGAAATACACCAATGTCTGCACGAAAACTTTCCTTTGATGATGATGGTGATAATTGCGCCTTGTCTTACCTGAATCCCAATGCAATTTTCTATACAAAAGAATACGGGTATCTGTATCGTTCAAGCGATTACGGTCAGAATTTTACCGTGGCGTATTCCAGCAACGTTGGTTTCCCATCCACTCCCAATCCTTCATTTGCAAGTTTCGTCACACCCATTTCATTATGGGAAAGCGGTAATGATCTTTTGAGTGGCGACACAATCTCAATTCCCAATAATCAGGTTCAACAGAATCTTTCCGTCACCAATGGCGATTCGGCACATTATGCGGGAACACTTTCTTCCTCTTACCCGATTGCAAATCCTTCAGGCACATTTATTCTCGACAGCGTAATGTTTGTTGCCGGTCCCGACACGATTCATTCCGACTTTGCCGGAAATCTTTCGGGTGATGGAACGGGAACTGTTTTTCCCAATGGAAATTATTCGCTCACGTTCAATACAACTCCTCCAGCCAACAGGATGATCAAGGCATTTTTCTATTTGCAATATGGAGCTGGAACGGTATTTACAGTAAACAGCAATGTCTATGGAAAAACATTGGACTACACTTCAACCCTGGTTGACAATCCGCATGACACCTTGAAAGTGCAGGATGTCATCCAATCACATCTTGCAGTTGGATTTTCAGGTGACGATGGAATGTGGATCACACGTCGCGCAATTGATTTCAACAGTGCTACACCGTGGATCAAAATCGGTGGAGCGCTTTCCCTACCGAAGGCTTTCAGCGGAATAACAACATGCCTTGTATGGTCGTCCGATGGAAACTATCTTTTTGCAGGAACAGATAATGGAAATGTTTATCGTTTCAGCAACGTGGGAATGGTGACGGATACGCTGAATGGGAATGCGGAATTCGGATCACTGGTGAATCCAAACTGCGTGGTCACTTGTACGTTGATCGGGAATTTTCCTTCCAGATACATCACCGCAATTGATGTTGATCCGAATAATACAAATCAGGTAATTGTTTCAATCGGGAATTATGGTTACACCGATTATGTCTATTACTCATCCACGGCAACAACGGCAACATCATCTGCAGGAACTTTCACGAATGCAACAGGAAATCTTTTGACGATGGGAGCATGTCCCGCCTATTCCATTTCATTTGACAAATATGCAAACGGCCGCGCCTTGGTTGGAACAGAGCATGGGATATTCGAAACTGCAAACATTTCAAACATCACTCCAACATGGATACCGGCGATGAATGGGCTTGACAATGTTTCCGTCAATCAAATTGTACAGCAACGTTTCGATCCGTGGCTTGTACCGAACTCAGGCTGTTTTTATATTGCCACACATGGAAGAGGGGTTTGGCGTGATGATTCCTCGTGGCAAATGCCGACCGGAATTTCAAATCCTTCGAACATTTCACAAAACAATCCAACCGAAAATCACGATCTGAAAATTTTCCCGAATCCTGTCGTTGACAATTCAAATTTGCAATTCAAACTTGCCAAAGCGGGAAATGTAACGGTCCGGATTTTTGATCTCAGCGGAAAAATTGTTGCAACCCGTGAGTATGAAAATCTGAATGCGGGAACGAATACGATCGGATTTGACACTGGTGAAATGGCGAAAGGAACTTACGTTGTAGTTGTCATGCAAGAAGAAAAACGGATTGGGATATCCCGTTTCATCAAAATGAATTGAATCGCATTTCCAGCACTTCACGAATCAATTCAACGATTCGCTGTCGTGCTTCAGCACCTTCGCTTCGATGTAGAAAATGATTTCTTCCGCAACATTTTTTGTCTGGTCTCCCACCCGTTCCAATTTCCGGATGATGGACATGGTGTTGAGAAAATGAAGTGAATCTTCGCGGCCGTTGCGCATGTAACGCAGGGTAACTCCCGTCGCTTTTTGATTGATGTTGTCGAGAATATCGTCTTTCAAAAAAACTTTACGCGCCAGTGAAGTGTCTTCCTTGATCAATGCATCGAGTGCATCATCCATCATGGAAACGGCAACCTGATACATCCTTTCAACTTCATATTCCCTCAGCATTTCCTGATCGAACGGGGTTGTCAGGTCAAGCACGTAACGCGCAATGCCTTCCGCATTGTCACCGATCCGCTCCATGTTGGAATTGATTTTCAACGCGGCAAGAATGAATCGTAAATCAATCGCAACCGGATTCAGCAACGCAAGAATATTTTCGCAGTCGCGGTCAATCTTGAGCTCAAGTGCATTGACACGTTTTTCGTTGACAAGAACTTCCTTCGCAAGATCGGTATCGAAATGGATCAGCGAATTCTTGCATTTGGTCAGCTGCGAACGCACCAACCGTTGCATTTCGATCAGTTCCTCTTTCAATAAATGTATTTCGGTGTCTAAATGTGACATAAAGAATAGTTGAAGGTGTTGGAAAGTTGCATAGTAAAAGTTTGAAAGGTTGAAAAGTCAAACATTCGAACTTTCAATCTTTCAACTTCATCCTAACCGAATCTTCCGGTGATATAATTCTGTGTACGTGGATTTTTCGGATTGGTGAACATTTCTTTTGTGGTATCGTATTCAATGAGTTCTCCCATGTAAAAGAATGCGGTGAAATCACTGACGCGACCGGCCTGTTGCATGTTGTGCGTAACAATGATGATCGTGTATTTGTCTTTCAATTCGTAAATCAGTTCCTCAATTTTCGCTGTGGAAATCGGGTCAAGGGCGGAAGTCGCTTCGTCGAGCAACAGCACTTCGGGTTTCATCGCAATCGCACGCGCGATGCACAAGCGCTGCTGTTGTCCGCCGGAAAGGAAGGTCCCTTTCTTGTGCAGACTGTCTTTCACCTCATTCCATAAGGCGGCGCGTGTCAATGATTCCTCAACGATTTTTTCCTTTTCATCTTTCGAAAGCCGTATTCCGTTGAGCGAATAACCCGCAATGACATTTTCATAAATGCTCATGGTCGGAAATGGATTCGGACGTTGAAACACCATTCCGATTTTCCTTCTCAGGATGATGGTATTCATGCCGTATACATCCGTCCCATC
>CAYMZV010000345.1:0-4679 GCA_964394965.1 uncultured Chryseobacterium sp. | reverse complement strand
CGCATTTTTCCAAATCCTGCGTCCGATCATTTGACAGTGGAAACAGGTGGAAACAGTCTAAAGAAAGAAATCAGGATTTATGATATGCTGGGTGAAATCGTTTATTCTTCAATGACAACAAATTCCCAAACAGACATTGACATTTCAAATTTGAAAAGCGGCGCTTATATCATTGAAGTTGCAACCGGAGAAACTGTCAGCAGACAGAAATTGATCAAGCAATAAAATATCCGATTAAATCCCCTAGAACTGATTTTGAATTCAAAACCCAAAATCAATTTTCTTCAATATCGCCAATCGGTCTTTGCTGTACATACGCTCTCCACTTTTCTATCAACGCTTTCATGTCATCCGGAATTTCGGAATCGAATTCCATCCACTCTTTTGTTTTGGGATGAAGGAAACTTAATTTTTTTGCATGCAACGCCTGTCGCGGACAAAGTGCAAAACAATTATCAACAAACTGTTTGTATTTCGTGAACGTGGTTCCCTTTACAATCCTGTCACCTCCGTAAGTGGAATCGTTGAAGAGTGGATGACCGATGAATCGCATGTGCGCGCGGATCTGATGCGTACGACCGGTTTCCAATTTGCATTCCACGAGCGTGACATAACCGAAACGTTCCAACACTTTCCAATGCGTGACAGCATGTTTTCCATGCGATCCATCCGGAAAAACTTCCTGGATTTTCCGGTCACGCAAACTGCGACCGATATTTCCGGTGATGGTTCCTTCATTCTCTTCAAAATCGCCCCACACAAGCGCAACATACCTGCGGTCATTCGTGCGCTCGAAAAATTGTTTACCGAGATACGCAACCGCAAATTCGGTTTTTGCAATCACCATGATTCCTGAAGTGTCCTTGTCGAGACGATGTACCAAACCCGGACGCGTTTCCGCAGATGTTTTCGGAAGATGTTCAAAATGCCAAAGCAAACCATTGACAAGTGTGCCGGTGAAATTGCTGTAACCGGGATGCACCACCAATCCGGGAGGTTTGTTGAGCACAATTATTTCGTCGTCTTCGTAAACAATGTTGAGCGGAATATTTTCTGCAATGAGTTCAAAAATTTTCGGTGGATGCGGAAGCAGAATGGAAATGACATCGTGCGGTTTTACCTTGTAACTCGGCTTGACGGCTTTGTCGTTGACAAGAATATTTCCTGCATCGGCAGCGGTGGAAATTTTTGTGCGCGAAACATTCGCCAATTTGTGCATCAGGAATTTATCGATGCGTAACAATTCCTGTCCGGGATCAACTACGATGCGATGGTGTTCGTAAAGTTCCTGATCCGGATCGGCAATGGGAGAATCTAATTCTTCGTTGGAAATCATCGGTGCAAAGGTAGCCACAGATTGCGCAGATTTACGCAGATTACAAAATGCGGATTGAAAAAATAAAAGTTCCTGAATAGCCTGTACCGAAGCATCGGGAGTAGGGATCTCCGTCGACGGGATAGTCCAAAAGACTCCTTCGGAGCGGAATGAATGATGATGGAAAATAAAAACTCTCCGCTTCGCTGTCAAAATAAAATGCTGCACGTGGGAAGAAGTGCCTGCAAACATTTTATTTCATACGGATCGATTGGATTTCCGCGAAGGTCGAGTGTGGAGAGATTGGTTAAAAAACAAATGCTGCTGGTGATGTGCGTAATCTTGTTTCCACGCAATGAAAGATAAGTGAGGCCATGCATGTTGGAAATGGAACGTGGCAGCCGGGAAATATTATTGCTGTCGAGATGGACTTCCTGCAATTGTGCCATCGGACATAGTTGTTTCGGGAATTTTTGCAGTCCCGCTTTATACAATGTCAATGTCCGCAGGTTTTTCATTGTGGAAAATGAATCCGGGAGTGCGGCAACAACAGTGGAATAAATATTCAATTCAGAGAGCGTGTTCAATGTGGAAATCCCATTGGTGATGTGCAAAGTGTCCTTGTTGTTTGCAAGATTGATCGACAACAATTCGGTGCAACCATAAATCCCTTCCGGCAACGTATCGAATCTTGTGTCGGTCAGTTCGAGAAATTTCAGGACACTCCACATGCCAAGCGAATCGGACAATGTTGTCAATGGATTTCCCATCGATTCGAAAAAAACGAGCGAGTGCATTTGCAAAAAGACAGAAGGGATTTTCGAAATATTGTTGTTGCCGATACGGAATGCCATCACATTGGTTAGCGCAGCACTTTTCGGAAGCAATTTCTTATCCTTGAAAAAATCGAAGCCCGTGAGATCGAGTCGGTAACAGACACCGGCATCTTTCACGGCCATTTTCAAATCGGTGTAAGTCGGTGATCCCGGAGGTGCGACTGTATTCCACGGCGATTGCTGTGCGGATGCAGTCAAAAAGGAAAAGCAAAATAAAATCGGGGCGAAAAATTTTCTCACAAAATTATTGGTGAATGATTTTTATTGTCGTGTCCTGTTTATCGGAATGCAAACGGATAAAATAAATTCCGGCAGCCAAATCGGAAAGATCAATCGGTAAAATTGCCATTCCCGATTGTGAAAATTTTATAGCCTGTGATGAAATCGATTTTCCCGTTTCATCAAACATGGAAAGTGTTCCACTCATTTCCATCGGTGAATTCACACGCACGTACACCACATTACTCGCAGGATTTGGAAATGCTTCCAACGTAAAGTTTTCAGATGGTGATGAAATTCCCAATGGCAATTCCGCAACTTGTCCATCGCTTTGAATGTTTCCGGAAACCAATCCTGCATTGTTCCATGCACGCACCGAAAAATAATACCATTGCCCGAGAGTAAGTGTAACCGGCGTGGTGACACTTTGCGACAATGAATTATTTGTCCATGCCACCACATTCGAATCACCGGAAGTTGTGCCGACTGCAAACCAATAATTGGCAAGACCGGAATTCGTATCGCGCGCTGCAATCCAGTTTGCCTGCAATTGCGTGAGATTAAAAGTGGTGTCAATGTCGGCCGCTGTTCCATCGAGAATTACGGAAGGCATGACCGGTGCTGTCCAATCCACATTCACATCGGTTTGTGCGATGGCGGAAAGATTATGCGCATTGTCGTTGTTGATGGAACGGATTCTTCCTGCAGGCGCAAGCGGATTCGTATTCTCGTAACGCATGTCGCACGATGCACAGTTGCCCACATTCACCAACGTCTGTGCATTCGGGTAACGCGAACGGAAAACCTGAAAATTATCCACTTGCCAATCGCAATTTCCACTGCGGAAGGAAACCGAATTTCCATTTGCAATCGGAGAAGGATCAGTCCAGCTTCCCACAAAAACATCATTTTGATAAACTGCAATTTCTCCCGTTATGCGATCGTAGGTCACTTTGTAATCATACCATGTCGAAACATTGACAGTAATGGGAACGGAATACACCAATGAAAAAACATCGTTCGTTGTCTTGTAGAATTCGCACACACTTTGATCGGCGCGGAACCAGACGAAATAATTATTTCCGCGATTGGGCAGTGTCGGATTGTCGCAAAAGAAATGAATTCCTGCCCGGCGATTGTTGCCCGTTCCCGAAATCATTCCGTTGAAATGATAGAGATAACGGTTGGACAGATTTTGTGTGAGCGGTGCATAAATATTCGTGTTCGCCAGTGACTGGTCACTTTGTTCAAGCGCACCCGAAGCATTGGCTGTCCATATTCCGGTAGCAGACGTGAATTGGGGATTGATCGATTGCAAACCGAAATCATCATTCAGGAATCCTTCCGCATCATTCGCACGCCATTCCGTTCCATTGTAATCCGAAACCTGATAAAAACTTTTTTGCAGACCCGAACCATTCACATTATCCGCATCCGCAAATGTTGCATTGAAATTTTGTGTGACCCATCCCGGTGGAACCGTAATCTGCGTTGTCGGTGCAATATTGTCTGCACTGCAATTCCAAACCGCAGTGAATCCCGGACGATTGGTTGCGTTGTCAGATTTGAAACGGATGGTGATAGATGGTCCGGTCGAAGAAACCGTTCCAGGAGAATTTGTTCCGGTATAGGCACCGATCAACGGGGAATTGATTGACGCACCATCATAAATCCAAAGCGAATCAAAATTCAGTTCCACATCGAATTGCGAAAATGAAAGTGAAACGGATGATGCACCGGTCGGGGAAATGGTGGTGTAATAATTTTCCCCGTCATTATAATTTCTTGTCGGTCCGCCCATGTCGTACAGTGTATCGCTGCAGGCAACAGTGGCGCAAGTAGAGAATTTGTCGCGGATCGCATCCCAATAATCGGTGTAGCCATCATCATATCCCAACGCCCAAATCCCGATTCCTCCAAGGTTGCGTTGATTCACAATGTCAAAACGTTTTCGCATTGTGTAGGCATTGTCGCAAAAACACTGATGCCAATTCGATGAAACCTGATAGGGATAATAACTCGAGATGCTGTTCGGTTCCATTTGCGTATTGGAAAAATATCCGTTGGCATTCGCTTTCACCACATTGAAAATCTGTGTCGTGGAAGTATTCGCCACTGTAGCCGACGGAGCCGTGTTGCCGGCTGTTTGCCAATCACGTCCATAATACGGAAGTCCGACCAACAATTTATTCGTGGGCATTCCCTGTTTCAAATAATAGGTGATTGATTTTGTCAATGTGTAATTGTAACTCGTTTCAAAATCATAAAGCGGATCTTCCGGACCGGCAGTTGTACTTCCGCAGATCGGA
>CAYMZV010000344.1:0-4685 GCA_964394965.1 uncultured Chryseobacterium sp. | reverse complement strand
TGCAATATTTCAATTCCGCACGGAGACGTGAAAAAGTGGTTCCGAATTTTTTCACCTGCTCCACATCCTGCCGCAACAGATGCAACACATAACGCAACGCGGTTTTCCTTCCTACGCCGGGCAATTGCGCAAATGCCTCCACAGCATCTTCAACGAGTTTTGACGGATATTGCATCATCGGTCACAAATTTAAGTCTCAGAGCCTGTTTCCCAACAACACTTTTAAATTAGAAATCAAAAGGGTTATGAACAAATTAAACTAACGCGAATATGTTTCATCACGAACGTATTTCCAATAATAAAAAGGCGCATAAAAGCAAGTGAAAAACAACAATTTGAGAATATGATTATCTGCTTTTTTATAGGATTGCACCAAACAATATCCCCAAAAATAGAGGACAAGAAAACCGCTGGTTAGCCAAATATTTCTGATCCAAACTAAAGTTGCCGAAGCATTCCAAAAAAGTGCTATGAAAATGGCGGAAATGTCATACAAGACAGTATAAAAAGAAAGTATGTAAATGACTGGTTCCAGAAACATATTATTGATTTTCATAGTCTAAAGTAAATAAAATCAATTGTGCTTCCATTTGTTCGACATAACGTTTTCCTCTGAGTGCTGGACATCGTTATATTTCGAATCAGCAGAATCTGTACAAACTGTGCCTTATCTTGCACCCGAAATTTTTCCATGACAGCCGGACTCATTCTCATTTGCATCACCGTTTACACGATCGTCCTTTTCGGTGTAACGTGGCTCACTTCGCGCGGTGCAACCAATGAAACTTATTTTGTCGGCAACCGCTCTTCACACTGGTATTTGGTCGCGTACGGAATGATTGGCGCTTCACTTTCCGGAGTCACTTTCATGTCGGTGCCGGGTGATGTGGGGAATTCACAATTCGGATATTTTGAAACGGTGCTCGGTTATTTCGTCGGTTATTTCATCATCGCTTACGTTTTGCTTCCGCTGTATTACAAAATGAATCTCACTTCGATTTATACCTATCTCGAAAAAAGATTCGGAATCCACGCTTACAAAACAGGTGCATTTTTCTTTTTGCTTTCCCGCATTCTCGGTGCGGCTTGCAGGATGTTCATTGTGGTGATTGTCCTGCAGAAATTCGTTTTCAATGAATTCGGGATTCCATTCGTTGCCACCGCTGCAATTTTCATCGCACTCATTCTCGGTTACACGTTCAAGGGTGGTGTGAAAACAATTGTGTGGACCGACACGCTGCAAACTTCCTTCATGTTGCTTTCGCTTGTTCTCAGTGTCATTCTCATTTCAAGGGAAATGCATTTCGATTTCAGTGGATTGATGCATCACATTTCCGAAAGCCCGTATTCGAGAATTGTCAATCGCGATTGGAAGTCGGGGGACTTTTTCCCGAAGGCATTTTTCGGCGGCATGTTTATCGCAGTAACGATGACGGGAATGGATCAGGAAATGATGCAGAAAAACATTTCATGCCGATCGGTTGGCGATGCCCAAAAAAACATGGTCACGTTCAGTGTCGTCATGGTTTTTGTGAATTTGCTTTTCCTTTCACTGGGCGTCCTGATCTGGAATCATGCCATGGCAAATCCGGAATTGGCAACTGCAATCACCAATAAGAAAATCCTCACCGACGAATTGTTTCCAACCATTGCACTGCATCAACTCGGGACAGTTTCCGCCCTGTTCTTCATCATCGGATTGATTTCCGCCGCTTTCCCAAGCGCAGACGGAGCGCTTACGGCATTGACCGCATCCTTCTGCATCGATTTTCTCGGATTCAATGATGCATCAAATACACGGACGGAAGCGGAAAAAATGCGATTGAGGAAAATGATACATGTGGGTTTTGCCATTTTGTTATTGGTAGCATTGTTGGTGTTGAAAACGGTGAATGATCCGACAATCATCAAGCTGATCCTGTTTTTGGCCACCATCACTTACGGTCCGCTATTGGGATTGTTCGCTTTCGGCATTTTGACCAAGCGCTCTGCGAGTGGGTGGGGAGTGGTCATCGTCTGCATTATCCCTCCGGTAATTTGTTTTTTCCTCAGGATGATGGCGAAAAATGATATGTCAGGCACTTTCCTTGGCGGATATAAATTCGGCAATGAGTTACTTATTCTCAACGGACTTCTTACATTTATCGGACTTCTCGCAATTTCAAAAAAGAAAAAACTCCATTAAAATGAAAAAAACGCACTCCCGATCCAATTCAATTATCTATTTGATTGAGCGCACACTTCGCCAGACACGCATGTTGCTGCAACACGCTTTCGATGAAGGCAAACTGAAAATTTCCGTTGACCAATGGATTGTCCTCTCACAAATTGCACAAGGTGACGGACAGAATCAACGTCACATTGCCGACATGACAGCGAAAGATCCGGCATCCATCACACGCATTCTTGAATTGCTTGAAAAACAGAAATTCATCAAACGCATTGCCGACAAGGCCGATAAAAGGAGCTCCATTGTTGTCGTGACTCCGAATGGAAAAAAGATATTGGGAAACTGCTCGAAAAAAGTGGCACGTTTCAAGACTGTTGCCGGAAAAGGCATTTCACAAAAAGAATTGAACTCCCTTCAGGAAACGCTTGATAAACTTTTCGAAAATTCAGGTGGAAGTCTTTCGTAAATTATTTTTTCGGATATGAAATGATGTCGGGTCGAAAGTCCCGGCATTTTTTTTGTTACGCAATCACACCATCCTTGATCGTCAACTTCCGATCGGCCATGGCGGCGAGTTCTTCGTTGTGAGTGACAATGACAAACGTCTGTCCGAGATCTTTGCGCAATTTGAAAAACAATTCGTGCAGACTTTTTGAAGTGGTGGAATCCAGATTGCCAGAAGGTTCATCGGCAAAAACAACAGCGGGATTATTCACGAGCGCACGGGCGACAGCTACGCGTTGTTGCTCGCCACCGGAAAGTTCGGATGGTTTATGTGTAATGCGATCGGCAAGTCCGAGAAGGTCCAATAATTCCTTTGCACGTTTTTCCGCCTCCGCTTTTGGCGTTTTTGCAATGAACGCTGGCATGCAAACATTTTCGAGTGCTGAAAATTCCGGCAACAAATGATGGAACTGAAAGACAAAACCGATTCTCTTGTTCCGGAAAGCGGAAAGCTGTTTTGCATTCAGCATCGAAATGTCCTGTCCGTCGATATCCAACTTCCCCCCATCGGCACGGTCCAACGTTCCGAGAATGGTTAGCAAGGTTGTTTTGCCCGCACCCGAAGCGCCAACGACGGAAACGATTTCGCTTTTTGCAATTTGCAATTCAATTCCACGAAGCACGTGAAGTGAATCGTATGATTTTGTAATTCCTGTTGCGCTGATGAGTGACATGGTGTAAAAGTAATTACCAATTGTCAATTACCAATCACTATTTCCGCCTCCATTCATTGCAATGGCAAGGCGCATATTTTGGATTGGCGCCAGGTGATTTTTTGGAAATGTGTTTTTGGTGTTTGCAACCTGGCGAAAGAAAGGCGGAAGCAAAAATGAAGAGAAAGGAAAAAGAATAAAAACGAATCGCTTTCATGGTGGCAATCCTCCTTATAGTTTGTGCAGGTCATCACAGCCGCATCCTCCACCAACCTTGACTGTCTTGCGATGATCGACTTTATGCGTAGATTTTTCACCCGTGCACGAGACGGAGAACATTAGTAGAAAAGCCAACGTATAAATGAGCAAATATTTCATTCATCACTAAATTAAGCCATTTATATGAGATTGTCCCGAACCCGTCGAAATATGGCTGTTCGCGGGGCAATGTTCCCGAATATAATTGGCATATTTGTAAGTAACCCTGTTCAATCATACACCCAATAAAAAAGTTTATGAGTACCGCAACGCTTTCAATTGATGTGCAGAAAACGCAACATTCGCGTTTGCCAGGTTTGGACATTAACAACCTCCCTTTCGGGAAAGTTTTTTCCGATCACATGTTTCTGGCTGAATACAATGATGGAAAATGGGGAAGAACAAGAATCGCTCCCTATGGTCCATTGCATTTGAGTCCGGCGAGTTCGGTGATGCATTACGGCCAATCCATTTTTGAAGGGATGAAAGCTTACCGTTCCGATGATGGCGAAGTGCTGCTGTTCCGTCCACAGGAAAATCAAAAACGCCTGAACCGTTCCGCCATGCGGATGGCAATGCCGGATGTTCCCGAAGATATTTTCATGGAAGGATTGGTTGAACTTTTGCGTCTCGACCAGAATTGGGTTCCTGCGGGTGATGGACGTTCACTTTATGTACGTCCTTTTTTGATTGCCACTGATGATTACATCGGAGTGAAACCTTCCGATTCGTATATGTTCCTCATTATCGCTTCGCCGGTTGGTGCGTATTATGATCATCCACTGAAAGTGAAAGTGGAGAAAACATTTTTCCGTGCGGTGGAAGGTGGAGTGGGCTCTGTGAAAGCTTCCGGAAATTATGGACGTTCGCTTTATCCTTCGGCACTTGCTAAAAAAGAAGGTTACGACCAATTGATTTGGACGGATGGACGTGAACACAAATACGTGGAGGAATCGGGAACAATGAATTTGATGTTTACCATTGGAGATAAATTGATCACGCCGAATTTGAGCGATACGATTCTTGCAGGCATTACACGCGACAGTGTGCTTACGCTCGCACGCGATTGGGGAATGAAAGTGGAGGAACGCAGGATTGCG
>CAYMZV010000343.1:0-4686 GCA_964394965.1 uncultured Chryseobacterium sp. | reverse complement strand
ATATCGGCGTTACCAATCTTGGGAAATACACTTTACCGAAAATACTGGCATTGCCGGTGAATGTGACAGACGTCTTATTCATGCAATCCGAAAAAAATGTCCACGGAACAAATGTTGCCATGTAAAACAGGATGTGGGGCGCCCCACCGGTTGAAATCTTGGCGACCACACCAAAAACAAAAGTGAACATGAGGGTTGAAATGAGTGGCTGCAATACCATCCAGAACGGGCCAAGGACAGTTTGCTTATATCCGGAAACAAAATCGCGGCGAACAAAAAGAAGGATAAGATCGCGATAATGCCAAATTCCCTTGAGATCGATTTCGTACCATTTGTTTTTTGGACGAAGTATCATATCCCATTTGTCGCTATCCTTCTCAATTTCCGGCATAAAACAATTGAATAGAAATCCCCTGATTCAAAAACATTTTCTCAAAGATAATGTTTGAAGTGCAGAATCCGGTATAAAAATCAGCCGATCGCTGAAACCAAAGCCATTGCCTGTTCACGAATCTCCTTGAGTGCTGTTGTTTCCCACAACACCGCTTTTCTCATCGGTCCCATACACCACAATCCATTTACCTCTTCACCGAATGCGTTCAGGATTTTCCCATCGGGAGTACAATTTATTCCAAGTCCAAGTTCATCCGACACAACTTTTCCCTGTTGCATCAAATCGCGAATGACAGGGAATTTCACTTTTCTATAATTGGATTCGGGTCCGGTGCAATTGATCAATTTTTGAAATATGCCTTTCCTGTTTTCATTTTCAAAACCATATTCGATTTCAATTCCTTCTGTCAATGATCTTGTTTGTTTCACCATTCCCTTTCCTATTTCAATCTGGCCATTTTGAATGAGATCTCCAAGAATTCTCGACGAGGCTTCAGGAATCCGGTGACGGGCAATCTCCCAGAATGGGCGCAAGCGCCTGAGGAAATATTTTTTTTCGACCGGTGTCCATTCCAGCCAAATACGTTGGGTGATGGGACGCAGTCCATCCATTACGGCAGTCCAAGGGACATTTTTATTTTCCCTTATTTTTTCCTTGATCCAGAACCAGGTATCGCGCGGATGCAAATGGCCTGGATATTCAAGTTGGATCGGTTTTGCAGAAAGGTCATGAGGCAACGGAAGCTTTCCCCTTCGGGAAATCATTTTCACCTTTCCCTTGAATCCACGCATTTTTAGACCAAGCACAACATCAACTGCAGTGAGGCCTGTACCAACGAGCAAAATATTCTCATCTCCATTTATGTTGCTGTAGATACGGTCCATCCATGGAATGGAAAAATAACGCGGATCCTCGTTCATGGAATTGTGCTCCTCGAATAGATCGGCAGGCGGGAAATTTCCCAAGGCGAGAATGACATCGTTTGCCAAAATCTCCACACCCGATTCAAGGCGAATCAAATGTCCATTTTCATTTTCCCTCATTGAAATGGCTTCATCAATCCGTATTTGCAAACGTCCCTTGTAACGGTGATGCATCAATTCAAGATTTTCAATGATGTAATCACCATAGATTTTTCTCGGAACAAAAACATCCGGCTGAACTTTTGGTACCAAATGATTGTACCTGAAATGATTTTCGGTCAGCCAATCAACAAAATCCAACGGGCGCCCATTGAACAAACTCATTCCGGCAGCAATGACGTTCAGGGGCTGATGTGTAAAGTCGTGATGGTAAGCCACACCCCTTCCCAGCCTTTCGGGATTTTTTTCGAGGAGGGTGATTTCGGTTTCGGTAGAAAATTGAAGCAGGTTTACCGCCGCAAGTGTACCAGATAAGCCTCCTCCGATGATCACAATTTTTCTACTCATAAATTACTGTTATCGGTAAACCGACCTCAAGTTGCTGTGCGATATTTTCAAAATCCCCAACACTGTGCACAAAATATATCCTTCATCATCACATTATTCACCCATTTATGTATTTCCCTTCGATGATTGTTTTACCGTACGTACTTTTTTCCCTGATCCATAGCTTCCCCCATACCCTCCGTAGCCTCCGTAACCACCGTAACCTCCACCATAGCCACCATAGTCACCGCCATAGCCATAGCGATTGTAGTAATATTTCGATTTTTTCCGTTTGACACCGTTCAGGATGAACCCAAAATGGATATCGGGATTCATGGCAACAATGTCATGTGCATTATCAATCGCACCGCGGAATGCAAAACGTGTATTCAACACAAATAAAAGTGCGGATGCTTCGCGCATCAGTACCAATGCATCAGAAATCAGGCCGACAGGTGGAGTATCGATGATTACGTAATCGTAATGCTGCTTGCAATAGTCAATGATATCTGTCATTGATTTGGAAGTCACCAACTCCGAAGGATTTGGTGGCAATGGTCCTGAAAGGATTGTATCGAGATTTTCAATGCTGGTCTTGATAATCACATTTTCAATTTTGTCTTTCCCTATTGCTATGGTTGAAATACCATGATCGGCAGGGAGATTGAATCCTTTCTGCACTCTGGGTTTATGCAAATCAAGCTCGAGAAGAATGACTTTTTTACCGGTCTTTGCAAGTGCCGCCGAAAGATTGAGCGAACAAAATGTTTTTCCTTCGCCAGGGTTATTTGATGTAAGGACAATTACCTGGGGCCCCACATCGGTTTTCATGTATTGCAGATTCGTCCTTATTGTCCTGAAAGATTCCGCAATAGGTGATTTCGGATCATGTTCAACCGCTATTGTGAGTTCCTTCAGCATTTTATCGAACACCACATCACCGAGAATTGGAAGATTTGTAGCACTCTTGAGTTCCTCGAATGTTTCGATTTTGTGATAGAAAACAATCCTTATGAAAATGATCATAAACGCAAGCGCCAATCCACCCGCTTCAAACAAGAGCAGGATTTTCTTTTCATTCGGACTCACCACACCAACATTTCTTGGCTTTTCAATAATCTTGGTTTCGGGTATGATTCCTGCTCGGGAAATGATTGTATTGGCACGCTGTTGAAGCAAAAAAACATACATCTGCTCATAGGCTTTCTGTCTGCGCATGATGTTCAAAAGCCCCCTTTCCTGCAAGGGAAGCATTTGCAGTTCATCATTATAAAACTGCAATTCGGTTTCAATATCCTTGGTTTTTTCCTTAAGCGCTTGCCTTGTGTTCTTGATATAAATCAGGATATCCCTTTTTGTTGAATCAATCTCATCCTTTAGCGCCTTAACGGCAAAGTTGGCGTTTGTTCCTATGGTTAACTCATGGGTAAGGCTTTGTCTCAAGGTATATAATGCATCAAGGGTTGATACCTGAAATTTGTCCCCTTCCAATATATAAACCGATGGTGGCAAAAAAGTCGGATCCTTGTCTTGAATGATATAATTTTCCAAATCATTCAACGAAAGCTGTTCCTGTTCAATTTTCTTTTGATCCAAGAGAGTTCCCCCATAATCATTAAAATATTGGTCGGATTGTTTATCAAGATCTATAACGGAATTCTTTTGTCGGAAATCCTGAAGGGTATCCTCAATGTCATTGAGAATGCTTGTCACCTCCTCCATCTGACGATCGATGTAATACAACGTATTCTGATTGATTTCCAATCGGGAGCGCAATGAATTTTCGATATAAACCTGTGAAAGCGTGTCGAGAAATTTAGTGGCCCTTTCAGTCAATACATCCTGAAAACTCAATATCAATACGTTTGTATAATTGGGATTTTCAACCGTAAGGCGAGAAAGGAAACTTGCTGTCAGATCCGACAGGCGATGGGGTTGGAAAAGATAATTGGCTTGGCTTTCTACACGACTTGAGTTCAAGACACTCAAAATATTCCTTTTGGCAGTAACAAAAAAACTTCCGATTTGCGGATTATCCAATTCCTCATTGAATTTCCCCTTAATGACCAATGGCTTGCCCTCCATTGAAAAAGTCATTTCATACTCGGTCGAGGAAAGTATCCTGAATTTTATTTTCTGTTCATACAAAGCCTCATTCAAAACAAGGGGTTTTATGGTAAAAGGCACACCTGAATAAACCTCCGTCGTCCTGATGCGTCCGACCAAAAAATAAGATACGTCAAAATCAAGGCGAGACAATGCCCTTTCAATCAAATCCTGTGATTCAATAACCCGAATTTCATTCGAGTTATCAACAAAGGTTTTGTAAGTATTCCCATAAAACCTTGAATTATCAGAGATTACGCTTCCGGCATTATAATCATCATTCGCCTGCAACAAGAGAGAAGTGCTTGCAGAATAAACCTTATCCAATTTATAAACGTAGAAATAACCGATGGAAAAAGAGAGCAATCCGAAAATGACCACTATCCACCAATTCTTTCTGATCAAGGGAAGAATTTTCTTTAGGTCATTGGCGGAAAAACCACCTTTTGTTGCAATTGTGTTCTTCATTTTCAGACGCCTAAATTATCAATAAAGAGGACAATTTTATCCGAAAAAAAATTTAACTTTGAAAAACCTAAACGAACCTTAATATAATTCCTCATGAGAAAGTCCATACTCTTCATTTTCTCGGCATTTCTCGGCATTGAATTTTCCCATGCTGCGACTTTCACTTCTGCCGGTAGTGGTCAATGGCAGCTCCCCACTACCTGGACTGTTGTTGGTGCTGATGCAGATGGGGTTCCTGATGGGGATGACGATATCAATATTATAAATTCAGATGTAGTTACGTTAAATGCTACCGTAAATTATGCCAAG
>CAYMZV010000342.1:0-4702 GCA_964394965.1 uncultured Chryseobacterium sp. | reverse complement strand
GAATACGAATTTGGTTGTCAATGTTTCAAAAGTGTTTGCCATGTTTCCCTGTGCATTTGCCTGGCTTGTTCCGGCGATTCTGCTCAGCAGAAAAAAGCTGGTCGCGATTTTCTTTTATTTCTCCGCAATCGGAATCTCTGCCTTCATTTATTTTTCACCGCTCATTGAAGCCTCACGCCATTCCGGATTTTTATTCCTGCTGCTTATCGCCGCTTTGTGGTTGGCGCATTATTTCCCAGATGCGGTTGCAAGGGAAAAATCATCATTTGAAAAATTTCAGCGGCTCTCGAAAAAAATCGCGGTTCCCATTTTGATTTTCATGTTGCTTGTGCAGGTTTTTTCCGGCTTTTATTTGTTCCGTGTGGATTTGAACCGTCCGTTCTCGAATGCAAAAAATGTGGCGCAATGGATCAATCGGAATGTTTCGAAAGACGAAATCATTTTGGTTTATGATCATACCAAAGGCCCAGCCGTTTGCGCTTATCTGGGACGCAAGGTTTATTATGCTGAAAATAATTCGCTCGGGAGTTTTTGCAAATGGAATACAAAACCATTCATCATTTCGGAAGATTCATTGATCAACAGGGTTTCGCGTTTGCTGGAAAGGGTTCCGGGGAATAAAATCATCCTGTTGAGCAACAACGAAATCAAACCCGACTCATTCGCCAACAATCCGAATTTCCAGAGTTTCATTTTTCAACCGGTGGGAAAATTCGATGGAGGAATGGTTCGTGCGGAAGATTTTTTCGTTTATGATATTTCGCGTCGGGAAGGTAAATGATTGTCACCGATAAAAAATCAGATTTTCCTGAAGAGAAGATTCGGGTTTTGATCTGCCAGTTCCAATTCTTTCCATTGGCAAATTTCCTTTCCCGCATCCGCACTTCCCAATTTGGATTTGGGATTGGTATCGTCCATCAGAATCCATCCGCCGTTGACGGTCTGTTGAAGACAATTCCTGGCATCATTGATCGCAGCAACTTTACTGTGATTGCCGTCGATGTAGGAAAAACCCAATTTCATGTTTTTCAATTCCGGAATGTTTCCTTTTTGCCATTGGTAAAAGAAATCGTCACTTTCCATTTTGTACAACACAGGTTTGGGCTCCTGGCAAAAAAATGAAACGTTCGTATGGAACGAGTCTTCAACGAATTTCAGATACTCCTTTCGCGAAATGGTTGGATGATCGCCGACGAATTCTGAAATCCTGTTTCCTGCATTATGAAAACGATCTTGCCAACCTTCAAAAATGAAGGGATCGACACAGACGACTGTTGCTTTTTTATTGTGTTTGCGCAAGAGATGGGAAAGAATGACAGCGCTCTGTCCGCAAAAGGATCCGATTTCCAGAACGGCGCAATTTTCAGGCAGCAATGCAATCGCTTTATCCATGAGGTAAATGTTGGACAGCGATGTCATTCCCGGAACGGTACAAAGAATCCGTTCTATAAATTCGTTTGGCGGTAATGTTTTGAATTTCTTCGGAAGAAAAAACATATCTTTCAATTCGGCTAACCGGTTTTCTTTTCGAGATGAAATTACTGCTTTTCAATCCACGTGCTGCAAACCATAAACCGCGTATTCCCAATTCGGTGTTGCAGGTGGCTGCGGCAGTGGAGGGGAAATTCGAGTGGGTGATTGTAGACGGCAATCTGGAACGCGATCCGCAAAAAAAAATCCTTGATTATCTCGCCACCGGTGAATTCGGATTTTTCGGATGTACTGTAATGCCCGGCCCGCAATTGCGTCAAGCCATTCCGATTTCAAAAAATATCCGCGCACAATTTCCCGATGTGAAAATAATCTGGGGTGGTTATTTTCCCTCGAATCAACCGCGTGTTTGTTTGCAATCCGGTTTTGTGGATGTGATCGTTAATGGACCGGGCGATAAATGTTTTCCGGAATTGATTGAACGTTGGAGCGGGGGAGTGGAAGATTGGAATGACATTCCCAACCTGATTTTTCTTCGCGAAGGGAAAATGGTTTCTACAAAAAAGGATGAAATCTACGAGCAGGATTCACTTCCGGTTTTTCCGTATCAAAAACTGAATTCATTTTATCCGATTCGGAATTATCTCGGCAAAACCTATCTCGGCACAAAAACAATTGCCTATCATTCGAGTTTCGGTTGTCCGTTCACCTGTTCCTTCTGTGCTGTCGTTCCGATTTACAATGCACGATGGAAAGGAAAGTCCGCACAATTGATTTACGATGACATAAAATACCTCAAGGATAATTTTGGCGGTAACGCAATCGAATTCCACGACAACAATTTTTTTGTTTCCGAAAAACGAACGGTTGAATTTTCGAAATTGATTCGTGAGGAAAAAATGATTTGGTGGGGAGAAGGAAGGATTGACACGATCGACAAATATTCCGATGAGTCGCTTGCCGTCATGAGTGAGGCGGGATGCAAAATGATTTTCTTCGGAGCGGAAACAGGAAATGATGCGTTGCTGAAAAAAATGGACAAGGGAGGAACGCAAACCGGAGAACAGATTGTGCGTTTTGCGGCACGCATGAAAAAGTTCAACATCATTCCGGAATATTCTTTTGTGCTCGGCATTCCGGGTGAGACGGAAACCGAAGTGATGAAACAAATTGACGAGGATATTACATTCATCCGTCGCGTGAAAGATGCGAATCCGGAAACGGAAATCATCATTTACGTGTACAGCCCTGTTCCAACAGAAGGTTCCGAACTTTTCGAAAAAGTGAAAGCGGCCGGATTCTCATTCCCGAAAACACTCGAGGATTGGATCGGTGCCGACTGGGAAAATTTCGATTTGAGAAAAAATCCGCTCACGCCTTGGCTGACCGCCGAGATGGTGGACAAAATAAAAAATTTCGAAACGGTTCTGAATGGTTATTACCCTACCGTTTCCGATGTGCGATTGTCACCGTTGAAACGGAAATTCATCCGTAAATATTCTGCGTTGCGTTACAAAACAAAACTTTACAATTTCCCGATAGGAATAAAAGTGTTGCACAAATTGTGGAAGTATCGCCAACCGGAAACGGAAGGATTTTAGAAAACGGAAATTCCATTTTCAAATTTATTGCACAACAAATTTATTGTTGCGGATCATTGTCTCTCCCGTCAACCGGTAAAAATATGTTCCGGGTGCAAGTGAAGCGGATGGATGGATGCTGTCGCCATTGCGGTGCTGTTCGCGCAACAATAATTTGCCATGCGCATCGAAAATTTCCACGGTAAACAATTCATCACGGTCACTCGTCAATTTGAGATCCTGTCCCGATAGAATCGGATTCGGGAAAAGCGAAGCGGAACCATTCGTAACATGCTGTTCGACAATTCCTGTAGGTGTGGAAAGATTGATGTTGTCGATATACAATGCCTGCCCATAGTAACCGTGATTACGAAATGCAATCAGCAAATCCGTGTTCGTTTGCCAAGTGGACAAATCAATGCTGTCTGTCGCCCATTGTGTATTGGTGGGAACAAATGCATTCGCCTGCAAAGAAGGAGCCGTTGCAAGTTGTGCCGGTCCCTTGAAATAAACGGAAGTGAAAGTATTTCCGCAATCGGTTGAAACGAGCACTTCGAGTGAATCATCGTATGGACTTCCATAAGGCGCATAGGCACGATCGAATTTCAACCAATGTGTAGTTTGTTGTGTCATGTCGGTGCGAATACTCAAGTCATCATAATTTCCATGCGAGTCATTGTCGAAATTATCGAAGATGGCGGATTGTGCACTGTTGCCGTAACCGCCGGCGGCTGTTGACAAAGACCATTGCGCATCGTTCTGCGGATTGTTGATGAACCAACCGGGAGGCAGAAAAGTTCCTTCGAATCCTTCGGATAAATGTGTGTTCACCGAATAGGGAGTGATGGTGATGGTGAGTGAACCGGTATCGGATTGCGAAAGAATATCGGTAACGATAAGTGTTGCCTGATAAATTCCGGGAGCGCTGTAAACCACTTTCGGATTCCGGAGTGTGGACGAGGATGGATTTCCGCCGGGGAAAGACCAATGCCAACTTGCGCCGTTGTGATTGATGATGGAATGATCTTCAAAATAAAATGTGTCGATCACGCAAGTCGCCGTGTAATTCAGTTTGTCCACTTGCGGTTGCGCAATCGGATAAGCGGGTTGATCGTCGAGGTAATTTTCCCATACGCCATGACCATACGAAGAGACACGGATTTTTCCATCGCGATAAAACGGACGCAGATAAAGCGAATTGAGAACGGAAGGCAATCCTGTATTGTCGATTTGCCAATTCGCCATTGTGTTGTTGTGGTAATAAACGGCTTCGTCGGTTGCAAGATAAATTCCGCCGTTCGTTGCGCCGATGCATTGGATCGAACGCACTTCCTGGTTATCGAGATCGGAAGAGGTGATGTTGTTCCATGTCAATCCGCCATCGATGGATTTGAAAATTTTCGATCCGTTTCCATTTGACGGATAAGCGATCCAAACGATTTTTTCATCTTCGGGTGAAACGGAAATCAGAATGCGGGAACTGTTTCCTGCTGGAATTGTCAGCGAAGAAAAACTTATTCCGCCGTCGGTGGTTTTCCAAATTTTTCCCTGATTGCCGGTGGCCGGAAGTTGCGTGACATACATCACATCGGGATTGTGTTGCGCGATTTCAAAATAACTCAGCAACGAATTTGCATTCGAGCCGAAAGTGTAAACTAGATTGAAAGATGCAGCGCCATCGGTGGAGCGGA
>CAYMZV010000341.1:0-4730 GCA_964394965.1 uncultured Chryseobacterium sp. | reverse complement strand
AACTGATTGTAACCGAGTGAAGAATTGATTACATCGGCACCCACGCTGTCTGCAAATTCAGCCGCACTCGCCCAATAATATTCTTCCACCAGATTTTCCGTATTCGCATCTTCGCTGCGCAACAGCCAATAACTTGCATCAGGTGCTGTGCCCACCAATTGACCGGGAAGATTTCCTCCCATGCACGAAAGCACTTCCGCTCCATGTTGCATGTCTTCATAAACGGAAGAATCGCCTGCAACAAAATCCCACGTTCCAAGAATCCTGTGATTGATAAAAAGCGTATCGAAGATCGGAAGAATGTCTGCGTGATAAAATCCTGCATCGATAATTGCAATTTCCATTCCTTGTCCGCGGAAACCTGCATTGTGCAAACAGACACCGCCCAACATATTGATTTGGTTGAACGACGGACCGTAATTCAATGAAGCGGAAGAAATATTTCCATTGCGTTGTGTGTTCTGGATAATCGGCGTAACATTTTCCTCTTCGGTAAATTTATTCCGGGTCGTATCCGCATAACGCAAACCGATATGTGAAACCGTCACCACATAAGGCAATGCAGCAATCGTAGTCAACGCCGTTGAACTGGTAGTGAAAATGACAACACCATTGAGCCACTTTGAATGCGAATGGACAGTCACTCCGGGCACAGCGGCAACGCCTGCCACATACGAGGGAGTAACGGGAAGGTCAAGTGAATCGATGGGGATTCCATGCGCAGTGCGGTGTGCGATTGCGCGAGGAGAAAGGTAAGCGGATGGATTGCTCAGCGAATAGGGATTGTTTCCCTTATCCTTGAATTGAATCCAATATTTGGTTGGCGTTTGTGCAAAAGAAAAAAACGGCAACAAAAAAAGCAGCAGCAGGCAGGGTAATTTTTTCTTCATGATGAAATTTATGTTTGAAAGTTGTAAAGCGGAAATGTTGCAAAGTTGAAAAGGGCGGAGCAACTTCATTGCATTTCGGTATTTATTGAATTCGATTATATTCGATAAGATAAATGGTGTAAATTGTTTCTGTCAATCCTTACTCTAAAGAAAGTCTTATGTCAGAGAATGCCGATGCAAAACTTTCGTTCATTTATGATTTCTACAGGGACATGGCTCCTTATCATTTGACGTATGTCTATCGGGGCGATTTTTCAAAAACACTGAACGATGGAATCCTGTCGCTTTCTGAATCAAATTTAAACAATATCAGCGAAGATTCGAAGGTAAAGAAGAAGGTCTATTTCATCATGGTAGAGTCGCTGCAGAACATTACGCGGCATGAAGGCAAATCGGAAGAGGGGAACCCGGACACGACAAGTTTTTTTGTCATTCAACGCCGGGAAAAATCCCATCTGGTCACTTCGGGCAATATTATCGAGAACAGCAATATCGAATCGCTGCGTGTGAAATTGGAAAAAGTGAATAGCCTGAGCAGCGAGGATTTGAAAGAATATTACAAGGATGTGCTTGCACACGGCGAATTGACCGAAAAGGGAGGTGCCGGTTTGGGATTGATTGAAATGGCAAGAAAGTCGGGGAATAAATTGGCTTATGATTTTGTGAAAATCAACGATTCGCATTCCTATTTCTATTTTCAAATCCGGATTTCACAGGAGCAAGTTGAGCCGGAGAAAAACAATCCTGCAACCAATTCCTATTTTGATTCCGATATAAGATTCCATCATCATTTGCTCGAGCAAAATCTCAATCTCGTTTACCAAGGACGTTTCTCCCAGGAGAATCTGAAAAATTTATTGTCCATGATTGAAACTGGATTGGGCATGAAGGATGCGTTGCCGATAAGAAAGAAATTGTTCAACATACTTGTGGAAATGCTGCAGAATATTTTCAAGCACGCATCTCCCGCACCGGATCTTTCGGAAGGGAAAGACGGGATTTTCATCATCGGGAAAACGGGAAAAGAATATCGGGTTTCAGTTGGAAATCTGATTGCAAATCATAAAATTGCCGCATTGAAAGAAAAACTCGAACAGGTGAATGATTCAAATGCCGACCAACTGAATGAATTGTACAACACCGTCATCCTGTCGGAAAACAATTCCGATCACAATGGAGCCGGTCTCGGACTGATTGACATGAAATTGAAAAGCGGACACAACCTGGTTTATGATTTCACTCCGGTTGATGATGTAAATTCCTTTTTTTCATTGGCGGTTTCAATTCCCGACAGAACAGCGTAAATGGCGACCACACTCATCATAGCGGAGACAGAAGACACACCAAAAGTTGTTTTGGATGCGGAGAACGGGATTTTTGAAATTTCAAAAAGATCCTTGCCGGAAGATTCGACCCATTTTTTCAGCCCCGTGATGGAATGGATCAGCGATTATTCACTTTCGCCGAATGCAAAAACAAATTTTGTTTTCAAGTTGGAATATTTCAACACCGCCTCCGCAAAACAAATCCTGAAAATCCTTTCACTGCTGGAAAAACTTTCCGGGAAATCGGAAGTGAGTGTGATTTGGCATTATGAAAAAGAGGACTTGGATATGAAATCGTCGGGAGAACGTTATTCAAAATTGGTGAATGTGAAAATCTTGCTGGAAGAGATTTGAAATTCCGGAAAAACAAGCTTGCAGAAAATCAAAACCTGTTTTTCCACCAGGGAATGCAGGATTTCAAATCTTCATTCCAATAACCAACACATCATCCAACTGCTTGCCCTCCCCTTTCCATTTGGAAAATGTTTCGCCGATTATTTTTTTCTGCGCATCCATTTTTTCATTTGCCGATTGCGCAATCATTTCCTGAAATTTCCCCGACATGAATTTCCTGTTTTGTTCGCCACCGAATTGGTCGTAATAGCCATCGCTCGTCATGTAAATTGAAATCGGTTGGGTAATGTCGATTGTTTTTTCTGAAAACGATTTTTCCCTTGCCCCGAACATTCCACCGATCGAAAAAATGTCGCCCTTGATTTCCTCCAATTTTCCGGAAACGAAAATGTACAGCGAATGGTTCGCGCCGGAAAAAGTGATTTTTTTTGCAGCCCTGTCAATTACACAAAAGGAAATATCCATTCCGTCATCCTGTCCTTTCGCATCGGAATTTCCCTGATGAAGTGCGGTCGCAATACCCTCATCCAAATGCGCGAGTATGGCAGCGGGCGAATGGATTCCCTTTTCATTCACAATTTCATTCAACAGTGTATTGCCGATCATGCTCATCAAGGCGCCAGGCACTCCATGTCCGGTGCAATCCGCAAGTGCGATGAAAAATTTCCCATTGCGTTCCGAAAACCAATAAAAATCGCCGCTGACAATATCCCTCGGCAGGAAAAAAACAAAACTTTCAGGAAAAAACGTTTTCAACGATTCCTCCGAAGGCAAAATGGAATCCTGAATCCGCTTCGCATAAGTGATGCTGTCGGTGATCTGGCTGTTTTTCCTTTCAACGAGATTGTAGGCAACGGAAAGTTCGGCATTGGCTTTCTGTTTCAACTTGTAACGGTTGAACAATAAAAAAGCGATGAGCAGCAAAACCAATACGGCAAGTCCGAACGAAATGGAAATGATGCGTTGGCGTTTTCGGTCTGCATTCGTATTCTCGATTTCAAGTTCACTGATCTGCTTGTCTTTCTCCAAACCCTTGATCTGGTTTTCCTTTTCCGCCGTTTCATAAGCCACTTGCATGCGGGAAATATTTGCGGTTTTCTGTTCGGTGATCAAACTGTCCTTGAGCGAATCATACAACTTTGAATAATCGAATGCCGTTTTATAATCCCCCTTGTTTGCAAACAATTCCGCGAGGAATTTCGCCGCATTCTTCATCACTTCAGTTTGATGAATCCGTTCTCCCATTTGCAGTCCATCATCCAAATAAGAGAATGCATTCTTGAAATCATCCTCCATCAAATAGATTTCACCGATATCGACAAGCACGGATGACTTGTGTTCACTGTCGCCGTCACCATAAGAAACCAAACGGTCCAAAAAACATTCCTTCGCTTTCGCATAATCGAGTTTGTCGTGATTCTTATTTCCCTTGTCCAAATAAATTTCGCCGATATTTATTTTTGCCAAATCAATTCCGTTGACATCACCCCTGCCCTTGTATTGTTCGTAGGCAAGCGAATAACTTTTCAGGGCGGTATCCAACATTCCCAAACCGCGGTAGGCATTTCCAATATTCAACAGCGAATTCGTGACATTGTCATAATCCCCCATTTCAATACGCAACTGCAATGCCTTTTTATGGTAATCGACAGACTGTTTGTAATCGGAGAGGTTTCCGGAAAGATCACCTTGTCTTGAATAAACATTACCGATATTGTTGTAGCATCCCGCCATTCCCTTTTGGTCGTCGATCGACTCGCATATTTTCAACGACTGCAAATAATATTCCAACGCCTTTTCATAAATCATGTTGCGCAAATAATCATTTCCCATTTTCCGCAAGCTGGTCGCCATTCCCTTCTGGTCATTCTTGGATTTCTGCAGATTGAATTCGTAACGGTAATTCTGAATCGATTGTCCAAGATCGATGTATTGGAATTCAAAGCCGAGGGCGTCGTATGCTTTTATTGCTACGCTGTCGGGAATGGGATGAGCTACAATGTTATTGAGAGAGTCGATCTTCTTGTTATTCAATTGCTGTGCAAAGGAATTCCCAAACAGGAAAATCAGGAAGAGGATGAAAACCGTTTGTAGGGATTTTTTCAAAACAGGAATGCAATAATCGTTTCAATAAATATTTTCAATCAAAAACCGACAAGAG
>CAYMZV010000340.1:0-4753 GCA_964394965.1 uncultured Chryseobacterium sp. | reverse complement strand
CGGCCCGCTCATCTTTTGTTGGAATGGTTTTGGGAGTGAATTCGGACTTATCGGAAATCCAACAGATGACACCGGAATATTGCGCATACTGTTTGGACCCTTTGTCCGCCCTCACCGTAACTTTCTGTCCCAGTTTTACCTGAGAAAGTTGGGAACCGGTAATGTATGCGCGCAGAATCAGTGTATCGGTTTCCGCGATTTTATACAATGCCTTTCCAGGCATCACCACTTCATGGTCTTCCGCGTATTTGGTAAGCACCGAGCCGTGAATCGGATTGATGATGCGGCATTTTGCAATCTGATCATTCACCTGATCGATCTGGCTTTGCAACGGCGCAATATTTTTTGACAACGTCGACGAAGTGATTCCGAGAGTTGACTTCTGGGCCTCGATCTGTTTGTTGAGCATATCCACTTGCGCATTGGCATCATCCACCTGCTGTTGCGTTGCACCATTTTGCTTGAACAGGTTATTCATCCGCGTTTGGTTTTTTTGCGCTTCCGCCAACTGTGATTGCAATGCAGCGACCTGCAAATTGATATCGGGTTTTTGACTGCCGAGCGATGCCACCTCAGCTTGCAATTGCTGTTTCTTATAATAGAGTTGTGTACTGTCCACGTAACCGATGAACTGACCGGGCTGGAGAGTTTGTCCCTCTTGAATGTTAAACTGCATGATGGTTCCGGTTGACTCGGTGGAGACGATGGTTTCAACGGATTCAAATGCGCCTGCGGCATCAAATCCCTTGTCGCCATTATTGCACGAGGCGAATAAGGCGGCGAAAGCTATCGTCATCACGGCTACTTTTTTCATTGATGTAGAATTTTATTTGTTAGTTACCTGAAGTGTTTTGATAAGTGTATTCTGCCATGATCAATTGAACTTGGTGGAGCAGCAGATTTTGTTTCGCCTGATCTTCGGCATTGAGTTGCGTGATGTAATCATGTACAGTCATCGTTCCATTGTCCACTTGCACTTTTGCCGCATCCTTCACCGCAGTGCGTTTGCCGATAATGTCATTGTCCAGCGTGATCATTTGCTGCAACTTTACGATGTCGGTATTTTGCTGCTTGAGTGCCATGTGTGTATTGAAAAGGAAAACATCGCGTTGGATATCGATACTCTGCCTGTCGATATTGAGCAATTGCCTTTGGTTTTTCAAGGTGTAATAGCCACCGAGCGACCAACTGAGTCGCAAACCCGTTATATAAAACAGTGCGGGATTAATGTTGAATCCATTCAATCCCGGCAATGCATATCCTCCTTGGAAAAAAAACATGAGCTTGGGGCGCAGTCCCACATTCAATAATTTTTCCTGGATGTTATCCGTTTTTTTCTGATAATCGTAAAGCGACAATTCCGGTCTGCTGATGTTATCCGTTACCGATAATGTAACCGGTGTTTGGAGAACCGTATTTTCATCGAGGGGAAGATTGATGAACAGTCCGAGCATATCCAGATACGCTTTGCGTGAAGCCTTCAATGCAATTGCGTTTTGTTGTTGTTGGTATAATTCGGCTTGCAATTCGTCAATGTTGCTGCTCAATGCGACTCCGTTGTTGACCGAAGTCTGAACCTTATCGATGCTGTTCTGCAAATCTTTTTGGACAAGATCGTTCTGTTTCAATTCCTGGTCAATGAGCAATGCACCAAAAAACAATTGATTGACGCGGTCCTTCAATGCATACAATTGCACTTCGATATTCTGTTCCTGCACATCTGCGTTGGCAGCTTGCAATTGCTGTTGTTGTCTTATAGCACCACCATCATAAATCGTCTGGTCAATTTCCCCGTGCACATTGAACTGGTCCTTGCTGATGGTGGGAATGCTGAAATCGACACCGGGAATGTGAATGCTCACCGGAATGACAGTAACGGCGGATTGGTAAGTTGCCTGACCGTTGAAACTCAATTGCGGTAAATATCCCTTGGCCGCATTTGCCACGTTGTAATCCTTTGACTGTTCAATCAGGTCTTTTTGTTTGATCAATGGGAATTGTTGTCTTGCGCGTGCGTAACAACTGTCGATCGTGAGAGTTGTTTGCCCATTGGCAAAAACGCTGACAAGGATGATTGATCCGATCAAGAATAATTTTTTCATTTGGGTTGCGCTTTTGAATCTGTTGTAAAACAGTTTATTTATTGTGGTTAAAAAATCATTTCACTTTTAACATCGCCTCTATCCATAGGGGAATCATTCTTTTCCGTTCCTCCATCAGCTCATTGAATTGTTTCGGTGTTAACCCCTGCATCACGTGTCGTGCAATGAAAGGGAAAATGGTAAGTGAAACAATGTTCATCATGAGATTGGCCGGATTTATATTGGCAACTTTTCCCGATTTTATGGCTTGCTGAATCTGTTTCATGAAAAAGGAACTCATCATTTTTTCCCTCATCCTGATTCTTTGGTCGTCGCGTTGGGCATGGCTCATGATGAACAGCGGCATGTCCGGATTCAATGAAAGCATGTCAATGTAATTTGTAACGAGCATTGAGATTTTCTTTTCTATACTCGTTTTCTCATCATCCACTATTTCGGTGATGATCTGCATGAAGCGAACCGTGTTCTCCTTCATGATTATCGCGAACAGCTTTTCCTTGCTCCTGAAATAATAGTTCAGCAATGCCAGGTTAATCCCCGCCTCTTTCGCGATATCGCGTGTCTTGATGGCGTAGTAACCTTTTTCCGTAAACAGTTTACGGGCGGCCTCCACTATTTTCTTCTCGGCACTTTCTCCGCTCCTTTTCTTCTTGACAGTTGCCATTGTTTTGAATTATGGTGCAAATGTATATTTATTTTTTTGATTTAAACAAATGATTAAATCAAAAAAATAGTATGAAGAATGTTGGAACGCCCCTGCGGAATTAGAAAACAATTAGAAAGACGTCAATCCTTTTGCAAATGGCAAACGGTCTTCCCCGATCACTCGACGAATGAACTATCTTGGCATTGGCAAATTCGGTAAAACAATCAGCGGCATGAAAACACTCCTTTCACTATCCTTTTTTATTTTTTTGATTCCCTGCATTTCCCATTCGCAACCTACACTCATGTGGGCGCAAACCTACAATGGCCCGCCCGACAATGCAGATGAAGCCGTTTCGATTGCGGTGGACGCTGCGGGAAATTCCTATGTTACCGGTTCCGCTTTTGCAAGCAATGGAACACTCGATATCGTAACCATAAAATACGATCCCGTTGGACAGCAATTGTGGCTGCACAGTTTCAATGGATCCGCAAACCTCAACGACCAAGGGACCAAATTGGTGTTGGACAATGCGGGCAATGTTTATGTAACGGGTTACAGCAACAACCTGAATTCCAATCAGGACATTACAACGATAAAATACAATACGAATGGCGTGTTGCAATGGGCGGTCTATTACAATGGATCGTTCAACAACGACGATGAGGGAAATGCATTGCGCGTGGATGCGAATGGAAATGTTTATGTGACGGGATATCAAACAACTTCCAATAATTATACAACCGATTTCGTTACACTGAAATACAATTCGATGGGTGTCTTGCAATGGGGGCAAACCTATAACGGTCCCGGAAATTTCAACGACGTTTCGAATGATATTTCCCTTGATGCCAACGGCAATGTGTATGTCACCGGATCTTCCGACACCGTTTACAATTCACAGCCGAATTCCGACATAGTTGTGTTGAAATACAACAATTCGGGCGCTTTCCAATGGAGAAGGGTGTATGACAGCGCAACGCACGGTTTCGAATATTCGAAAAACCTGGCCATTGACAGGAACAGCAATATTGTGGTATCCGGGTATGGTTTTGTCACAGGAAACGGGAACGATTATTTTGTTCTCAAATGGGATTCTTCGGGAGTTTTCCAATGGTTCCAGGATTATAATTTTGCGGCGAACACTTTCGAACAACCGAATGCAATCACCACGGATTCGCTTGACAATGTGATTGTGACGGGACAGGGAATTACGCCGATGTCGGGAAGCACAAATGATTATGTGACGGTGAAATATGATGCGGCGGGAACTTTTTTGTGGGCGTCGAGATACAATAATATTTCCCATGGAGAGGATCGCGGCGAAGCGGTTGCGCTTGACGATTCACTCAATATCTATGTGACAGGATACAGCAAGGGGACAGGAACTGGTTTTGACATCGCAACGGTGAAATATGATCCGGCAGGAAATCAGCTGTATGTTTTGCGTTATAACAATGCAGCTGCCAACAGGGATGACGCCGGCAATGCCATTGCAGTGAGAAACGGTGATATTTACATTACCGGAAAAAGCGCAAATCTTTCGAACGATGATTATGTAACACTGCGATACAGTTATGGAACACCTCTTGTTGTGAATGAAAATAAAAATGAATCGATAGCACTTACTGTATTTCCGAATCCATCACATGGCGAGTTGAATGTTGTTTTGCCGGATGGTTTTTCGGGACAAGAAAAAAATATCCACGCTGAAATCCTGAATTCACTTGGACAAACGGTTTTTGTCACGGGGCAGTTGATGACGGAATCTGTCAACGGCGAATCGACCATCAGCATTCAAACGGAGAACCTGTCATCGGGAATATTTTTCCTCAGAATTTTTTCAATGGAAAATGAAATCGGCGTTTCGAAATTTGTGGTTGAATAAAAAAACCCCCGCTGATGGATGGCGGAGGTTTTTCAATTTCAATGTTTGATTTTTATTTCACACCACGGATGAGATGTACGAATCCATGGTCGTCGATTGTTTTCCCTGCAAAATCCT
>CAYMZV010000339.1:0-4781 GCA_964394965.1 uncultured Chryseobacterium sp. | reverse complement strand
TGCGTGCGTGCGCGAAAATCCGGATACGGCTCCTGTTTCCGACAAGATGAAAAAACTTTTGAAGATTGCCGGCAAAGTCCAGGTCAGTGGAAAATCGGTTACACAGGAATTGATTGACGATGCAAAAAAAGCGGGTGCGACAGATGAGGAAATACATGATACGGTTTTGATTGCGGCCGCATTCTGCATGTTCAACCGTTATGTGGATGGACTGGGAACAAATCTTCCCGAGAAAAAAGAGGATTATGTTTCCATGGGAAAACGGATTTCAAAAGGTTACAAATACCCTCCACTCTTCCTGCGCAAATTCGTGATCCGGATGATGAAAAAACAGGCAGAGAAAAACAGCCGCTGATTTCGCAGATTTTCGCAGATGGATGGATACATATTTTTCGAAAAAATAAATCAAAAGCCGCCCTTACAAATTCTTAAATTTGATTTGCAAAACCCAAGCACATGAAAAAATTTTTACTTGCACTTTCAATTTTCACCACACTCATAGCGCGCGCGAATTTTGGCGGGCCAGATGCTTTCGGTTATACCTGGAAAGACAGCAATGAACCAACCGGACCGGCTTATAACTGGTATGATATTTCCACTATCGGTCAACCGGTAAATGGTTTGGGTGATGACAATTTCGTTGGACCGATCCAGATCGGATTTCAATTTCCCTATTACTGGTATTCCGAAAGCAAAATCTGGGTGGGTTCGAATGGTTATGTGGAATTCGGTCCGGGAAATATTGCTGCGAATTTTCCAAACATTCCCGATCCATCGGGAGTGAATAATTACATAGGCGGCTTGGTTTCCGATCTCACTTTTTTGGGAGGTGGAAATACGGGTCATGCATACATTCATGCAACGCTGGATACTTTTTGTCTCGAATATTTGAACGTCCCTTATTTCTCACCGAATTTTCCGGGATACATTGGCAGCAACACATTTGAAATCATTCTCTGTAAAGCTGACTCTTCCATCACCGTAAATTTCCAATCGTTCACCGTTGGCGCTTCCATCAGCAACTACACGACAGGAATTGAAAACAATATCGGCACCATGGGTTTGCAACCGCTCAACACGCAACCGCCAAATGCAAACTACACCATCAAATATTATTATCCGCACAACGTCATGCAAGTGACGGACGCAAGCGTGGAATGGAATTATGAAGATGGTGACGGAGCGGTTTTTTATGCAAACTCCAGCGGACCACATACACTGACAACACAAATAGACAATTCGGGAAATCTTTCTTTCGGTCCCGTTACCGTTGATGATAAAGTGGAAACATTGAACAATACTGTCCTGACATCCGGCACAACAACAACATTGCCACTTGTTCCGACACAAAATCAAATCGTCACTTTCCCGAATACATTTTCGCCGTCAACAAATGGAACAAGAAAATTCCAAACCGTTATTTCCGGTGTTGCGGGAGATACGATTGCAGTGAACGACACCATTGTTCAGGAAGTTGTTGTTCTTGATACAACACTGCCCACCATTCGCATGTGTTACAACAACGGTTATTCGAATCAGGTACTTGGCTCGATCAATTGGGCCGGTGGTTCGGGTGGTGTAGGAGCTTATTTTCAACCGCCCACTTATCCTGCGCAATTGGTGAATACAACTTTCATTATTTTTTCATCGCCACCGAGCGGCATTGCTTTCTATGCAAAAATTTATGACGACAATGGTCCGGGAGGATCGCCAGGGACACTGTTGGATTCGGTTGCCGTTTATGGAAATACGATTACACCGAATGCGATCAAGGTGGTTCCGTGTTCGAATACAAACATCATCATCAACAGTGGAGGATTTTATGTGCAGTGGGATATGGCCGATCCGAATGTTGCCATTGCCGAAGACCTCACACCTCCTTTTTCGCGCAGGACGTATGAGACATTTGAAAATTACTGGTCGACTTTCCGTGATTATCAAATTGCCGATTTTTTCATTGGTGCGGATTATTCGATTCCAAGCGGTGCAGGAATCCACGAGATGAATCAGCTCGATGGCATTTCCGTTTTCCCTGTTCCGTCGAATGAAAAAGTGAATTTCAATTTTGAAAATGCAACGGAAGATGCGGTAGTCATTACCATCACCGATATTTACGGAAATGTGGTGGAAGCGAAAAAATACGCACAGACGAATGCAGGATCAACCATTGCAGTTGATCTTTCCTGTTATGCAAACGGAACTTATTTCTACAACGTGCAGTCGGGAACAAAGGTGAAAAATGGAAAGTTGGTGAAAGTGAATTGATGTCTGGTTCTCTGAACAACGAAAATCTTATTGTCAAATAAATCAAAATCATCTTATCATGGCACATTACGACTGGAGCACCTTCACAAGACGGATCACGATCAATGCAGATGTGAAAACAATTTACGTTGCATGGGCAACAAGTAACGCGCTTGAAAAATGGTTTTTAAGAAGCGCGAAATTCAAAACCGCCGATGGAAAAATCAGGCATCCGAATCATTTGGTCAAAATGAAAGACACTTACGCATGGACCTGGCATGGCCATAGCGATAAAATCGTGGAACGGGGAAAAGTTCTGAAAGCAAATGGAAAAGATAATTTCAAATTTGTTTTCGGGAAAGCCGGAATCGTTTCCGTTTCAATTTTCAAGGAAAAAGGGGAAACGATTTGCGAAATCGTCCAATCCGAAATCCCTACCGACGAAAAATCAAAAGTCGATTTTCATGTCGGATGCTCGGTAGGCTGGACTTTTTATCTTGCCAACCTGAAATCGTTTCTGGAATGTGGAACTGATTTGAGAAACAGGAATGAGAAAATCAAGAATGTGGTGAGCAGTTGAAGCAAGTATGGAAAAGGCTGATCACCCTGATTCAAAAATGAAAAATCCCGCATCGGAGTGATGCGGGATTTTTCATGAAATTGTTTTTTACAAGGCGCCGTCATCATAAGCTTTCTCTCCGTGCAACGATTCATCCAATCCTGCATCCTCTTCTTCCGGAGTTGCTTTCACACGCACAATCATATTGATGAGCCACAACATCGCGTAAGTGAAAATGAATGCATAGACACATGCAAACGCAACCGCACCGAGTTGTTTCAGGAAAAAGGAAGTTTGTCCGTAAAACAAACCATCCGTTTTCACGGCTGGGTTCATGAAATGATTTGCGAAAACGCCAAGGAGAATTGTTCCGATCGCTCCACCCATTCCGTGAACACCCCACACATCCAACGCATCGTCCCATTTCTTTTTGTTTTTCAGCATCACACACAAATAACAAAGTGATCCTGCTGCAAATCCAATCACCATCGCCGCTTTCAATGAAACAAATCCGCAAGCGGGAGTTACTGTTGCAAGTCCTGCAACTGCACCGGTCAGGAATCCGACAAACTTCGGTTTTTTCTCGCGGTACCAATCAATGAACATCCATGTCATTCCTGCAACGGCTGCCGCTGCATGCGTATTCAAAAATGCAAGACCCGTTACCGAATCGACATTCAATTCACTTCCCGCATTGAATCCAAACCAACCGAACCAAAGCAATCCAGTACCGATGGCGATAAGCGGCAAACTGTTTGAAACAAGTGTGGTGTCCCTTCTCCTGCCAACATAAAAAACGGAAGCGAGTGCGCCGAACCCCGCTGTTGCATGCACGACAATTCCACCGGCGAAATCCAATACACCATGCACAGCCAAAAATCCTCCACCCCAAATCATGTGTGCGAATGGATAATAAACGAAGACTTGCCAGAAAACAAGAAAAACGAGATACGCCTTGAAGGTCACTCGTTTCTTGAATGCACCGGTGATCAGCGCAGGGGTGATGATTGCAAACATCAATTGATATGCGATGAAAACGAATTCGGGAAAATCCTTGTTCCCGGAAAACGGTGTTGCGGGTCCGATTCCCCTGAGGAAACACTTGTCAAAATTCCCGATGAATCCTCCAAGCAAATCGGTGTGCGATGTCAAATCACCACTGAAGCAAAGTGAATATCCGCAGATAAACCACATGATTGTTGTTACGCCCAAAGCGACAAAACTCTGAAACATCACTCCGACCAGATTTTTCTTGCCGGCAAGTCCGCCATAGAAAAATGCAAGTCCGGGTGTCATGAGCATGACTAGGGCCGTAGCCACAAGCATAAAAGCTGTTGTACCGGTGTTGAACATGATTTTTTGTTTTGGTTAATACTACTGTTTAATGGAGCGGGTTATTAAAAAGAGATTCCGAAATTGAGCAACGTTTCTATTCGGTAATTGACATTTTTCGAATCGGTCCGGAAGATTTTTTGGTCTTGATTCATTTGAAGGTCGCGTGACTCCAACCGCAAATAGGAATTTTCCGTCGGCCTGTATTCCACACCGAGTGTCGCTCCCCACAACTCATATCCGGTGAATTCATTTTTTGAATCGAGGATCACTCCCGACATGATTCCCTGCGGATCGTTGAAAATTTCCCCACGCGCATAAACGGAAAACAATTTGCAGAACGGTTGTTTCAATCCGACAACACCGCTGTACATCGACGAGGTTTTTGTTCCGGTAGCGATGTCGGAATTTTTCTGCAAACAGAAATCACCGCCGACCTGGAATTTCAATTTCCTGATCTGATAATTCAGGAATAGGTTTTGATGAATCCGCAAATGGGAAACAGTCGCTCCAATCGGTGAATCATCTCCAATGTAATTCGTGTAACCGCAATTTCCCTTTTCGCCCAACGCATACGTGATGTTCGTGCCATGCGATTTTTTGTGATTGTTATCCTCAAACATTCCATAACCATTCAATGCATAAA
>CAYMZV010000338.1:0-4817 GCA_964394965.1 uncultured Chryseobacterium sp. | reverse complement strand
CCAACATGTAATTAATTCATAAAATCATTTATAAAAAGACTGATTTAAAATGAATTAATAAAGTAATCCATTATTTCATATTGACTATAGTTTAAATTCGATTTACATTATATAAAATCACTAATTAAAAAAAAAGAAGACCAATGTCTTTTCAGCGCAGGGAACTCCATCCCTGCGCTTTTCATTTTCATCTCCAAGATATAGCCTTTCATCGCCTTTTCTCATTTTATTATATCTTCACACGCATCTGCCGATTTAATAAATTAACTGTCAGTAACAAACTTATCCTTATATGTCAGGAAAACCTTCCATGCGCGCGAGAATGCGCTATGCATTTGAAAACACTTTATCGAAAGGTCCCATTGCCATTATCGGTTGGTTGGCATTGATATCCGTTTTGATCGTTGTCATTGCTACCGTCATCATATTGGTATGCCACCTGTTCGCAGATCCGAATAATCCCGGAACACATCCGACTTGGGCTGAAGCGGCTTGGCAAAGCCTGATGCGCACAATGGATTCAGGAAACCTTTACAACGATGGGATCGCCCAGGGAATGACCCGATGGCAAAAATGGTCCGACCGTGGACTGATGATGCTCGTAACGATCGGGGGGATTTTCATCATCAGCACATTGATCGGTACACTCACTTCCGGTCTCGAAGGGAAACTGGAGGATCTCCGAAAAGGACGTTCGAAAGTGCTCGAAAACCGCCACACGCTCATTCTCGGATGGTCGCCAAAAATATTCACCATCATTTCCGAATTGCTCATTGCCAATGAAAATCAGAAAAAACCGCGTATTGTCATTCTTGCCGATAAGGACAAAGTGGAAATGGAAGATGAAATCAGAAGCAAATTCCCTTCCACCAAAAACACGAAAATAATTTGCCGCACAGGAAGCCCTCTCGATCTCGATGATCTTGAAGTCGCAAGTCCGCATGATGCAAAATCGGTCATCATTCTTTCTCCCGAGGAAACGAATAATCCGGATACGTATGTGATCAAATCCATTCTGGCATTGACCAATAATCCGAAACGCAAAAAAGAAGCGTATCACATTGTTGCCGAATTGCGCGATCAGAAAAATACTGAAGCTGCGGAATTGGTTGGCGGAAATGAAGCATCGCTTGTTCTCTCTTCCGATCTCATTGCACGGGTAACGGCACAGACTTGCCGACAATCCGGACTGAGTGTTGTTTATACTGAGCTGATGGATTTTGACGGGGCGGAAATTTATTTCAACGAGGAAAAAGGATTGGTGGGAAAATCATACCGTGATGTGATTGCCGCTTATGAGGAATCGACAGTGATGGGATTGATGCGGAAGGATGGTGCGATTCTGTTGAATCCTCCAATGGACACCAAATTCGAAAACGGAGACAGTGTCATTGCGATTACGGAAGATGATGATACACTTATCATGTCCAAGCAAACCCCTCCCGCCCCCGACACAAGCGCCATCAGCATTGGCGAAAGGGCTCCTGCGGGAAAAGAACGCACATTGATTCTGGGATGGAATGAAAAAGGCGCGGCCATCATTCGCGAATTGGATAATTATGTGGCACCCGGTTCAGATGTACTTGTAGTGAGTGAGGATGATTTATCGGCGAATGAAACCGAAGAATTGAAACCCACCTTGAAAAGACAGAAACTTGAATTCCGCCGTGGAAACATTACTGAACGCGCGGTAATGGATTCCATCAATGTCACTTCTTTCAATCACGTCATCCTGCTTTGCTACAATCATCTTGATGTACAGGAAGCCGATGCTCAGGTTTTGATTTCACTGCTCCATTTGCGGAACATTTCGGAAACATCCGGACGTGCATTCGGGATTGTGAGTGAGATGCGCGATATACGCAACCGCGCGCTGGCGGAAGTTGCAAAGGCGGATGATTTTATCGTGAGTGATAAATTGATCAGCCTGTTGCTTTCTCAGATTTCAGAAAACAAACAACTCGAAAAAGTGTTCAAGGATTTATTCCAGGATGAAGGTTCGGAAATTTACCTCAAGCCGATTGTGGAATATGTGAAGCCCGGCAAGCCAATGAATTTTTATACGTTGCTCGAAGCCGCATCACAACGTGGAGAAACCGCCATCGGTTACCGAATCACAGCACATGCGAACGATCCGGATAAAGCGTATGGCGTGAATTGCAATCCGAAAAAAACAGACCTGATCACATTCGGTGAACATGATAAAATAATTGTACTGGCGGAAAATTAAAAGAGAGCGGCAGGAAAAAAAAGTTGCAGTAGGCAGAGACAAAAAATCCCGATGAAATTCTCATCGGGATTTTATTTTTTTCTGCAACTGCCGCTCCACTTCTACTGCCTACTTCCCTTCTTCGGTTATTGGTTCTTCAAAGTAATATCCTTGTCAATCTCCGTCTTGAATGAACTCTTGTCGAGAATGTTTATCGTTTCGGTATAAGTTGCAAATCCCGGTGCGTCAATGGAAATTTCATAAATGCCAGGAGCGAGAATCATCACATACCTTCCCGTATTTCCGTTCGGGACATAATTGCCGACCATTTCTTTTGTCTTCTTGTCTGTAACAGTAATGAAGACTTCACTGTAGGAAGGTTTTTTTGTTGCGTCGGAAGAAAGCAATTGTCCGCGCACAACGGAATAATTCGGTTCAACATCATTGAATGTTACGCGATAAATATCCAAGTCTCCCAATCCGTCTTCCCTTCTTTGCGCAACATAACCGTAACGCCCATTTTCCGAAATCCTGAAATTGCTGTTGTCTTCCGGTGTATTGATCGGATAACCGAGATTTTTCACGCCCATGAATTTATGTGCGGAATCATTCCAATCCGATTTGAAAATATCATATCCGCCCATGCTGGTGTGGCCTTTCGAACTGAAGAACAATGTTTTTCCATCGGGAGAAAGGCTTGGAAAATCCTCATCGAAATTTGTATTTATTTCCGAGCCGAGATTTTGTGCGGGGCCGAATTTCCCTGTCGGCAAACGTTTGCATCCATACAAATCGATTCCGCCCGATCCACCTGCACGATCGCTCGCAAAATAAATCTGGTTGCCGTCGTTGCTGATTGTCGCTGCAATCTCATATCCTTTCGCCGCATTGATGGTCTCATCCAACTTCACGGGTTTCTTGTAGGCGTTTTTTGTCTTGTCATATTCCGAAAGGAAAATATCTCCTGTTCCCGCATCATTGTCATAGTACAGCAAGAGATAATTCCCATTCGCAGAAAGTCCCACCACTTCCACATTTCCCGTTTCAGTGGAAATGGGTGCTCCGATATTTTTCGCCTTCAGGAATCCACCGTCACTTTCGCGCGAAATGAAAACGCTTGAATAATAACTGCCATCCATCTGGCGCAAATTTCCATCGTCGGCACGCTTCGTATTGAAAACAATGAATGATTCGTCGGAAGGAACAAAAGGATAATAATCGGGATATTCGGAATTGACACTGCTTCCCAAATTCTCGAAAGTGGCATTGACCGGATATTTCATCAGCTCTTTCGCATTGTAACAATTCTGTATTTCGCGATCCACATCGGCCAGGTTTTCGGCTGTTCCTTTTCCAACGGACTTGAATTGGTTGTAACATTTCAACGCATCATCAAACCGATAGGCGAAATGATAAGCGCGCCCGAGCAGGTACATTGCATCCGGTTCAAAATTCGGTTGGCGGGTAACGACTTCGAGATAAGGAATCGCTTTTGCCTTGTTGATGTTTGTATTGAGATAACAGACTCCGATCTTATAATTGTAAGTCATGTTTTTTGCATCTTCCTCGAGCAGATCCAAATAATCCGTCAAGGCTTCATCATAGTTTGCAGCCTTGAATTTCGCATCCGCAATTTTCGGATCGGAAACGGCTTTGTCCTGCGCATGCAAATGAAATGCGCCGATGAGCAATGAAAATGCTAGAATTGAATTTCTGAGTTTCATGGTAGGAAATGGTTATGAGGATGCAAATGTACAAAAGCGGGGTTTTCCCCGACGAATTTGCAATAATATAGCAGCCATCAGCGAAACGCCGCTTGTTTTAAAAGAGTTCATTTTTCAGCAATTCACAAATATGTTCAATCGGTAATTCCAGCTCCCACTCAATCCATCGGCACTTCAATCATCAGCAACTCAGTTCCGGGATTCACTTTCATTGTAAATTTTTCCGTTTCCCAAATTCCGATGGCGTCGCGTTTTCCAAGTAGCGTTTCCCCCACTCCGATTTTCCCCTCGATCACAAAAACATAAATGCCCATTCCCGTTTTATGCATTTCATATTCGACATCCATTTCCCTGTCGAATGCACCCAGTGAATACCAGCAATCCTGATTGATCCACAACACCTCATCTTTTTTATCGGGAGAAACCACAAGACATAATTTGTTCAGGCGATTCTTCTTTTCGAATTTCCGCTGGTCGTAACGCGGTTGGATATTCTTTTCTTTCGGAAAAACCCAGGTCTGCAAAATATTCGTTGACTCCGTTGTGGAGGCATTCATTTCCGAATGGGAAATTCCCGTTCCCGCCGACATGATCTGCACTTCACCCTTTTGGATCACTCCCGCATTTCCCATGCTGTCGGAATGTTTCAACGAACCCTGCAAGGGAATTGTCACGATTTCCATATTGTCGTGCGGATGTTTTCCGAATCCCATTCCGGCTGCAATGATGTCATCATTCAACACACGCAACATGCCGAAGTGAACTTTTGCCGGATCGTACCACGATGCGAAACTGAACGAATGGTGCGCATCCAGCCAACCGTGATTGGCATGTCCGCGTTCGGAAGATTTATGGATGAGAGTTTTCATGACGATTGAGTTCTA
>CAYMZV010000337.1:0-4839 GCA_964394965.1 uncultured Chryseobacterium sp. | reverse complement strand
GATAATCGAGGCAGGCATCCGTTCCAAGATTCAGGATTGCTTGCGTACCGGAGGAAGTGCTGTTCACTGTTATTTCATTTCCCGCACTTGCCCCTGACAGGAGTGTACCGATTGTTTGCAACGTATCCGCATCGAATGAAATCGTGTTGCCCGGATTATTGATGTAAAGTGTGTCGAAAGAATTCAGGTTATGGATGGTCGCTTTTCCATTGAATTCGGCATAACCGAAACTGACTCTTCCGTTGATTTCCGTTTCACCACCGAAACTGGCACTGTCGATTCTTGTTGAATCATTTTCATAAAATGCCAGTTGTTCCGGATAACCGGCGAACGCTGAAGGTGACGTAAGTTTATGTATGTAAGTATGCATTCCTTCAAATTCATTGGAATAAAAGAAAGCTCCGAAGTTCAGATGCTTAAAGGAATGCCCTTGGTCAAAGAAAAAGTCAGCAGTCACTGTTGAACTGTCGGCTGAAATCTTTATTGTGGAATCAGTACTATACCAGTTAATCTCTCGGAACCAACCATAACCCATATACAGGGTTGACCCGCTTGATCCACTGAAATCGGCATTTTGACCTGACCAACCATATCCATTCAAGTTGATTGTTCCCAATTCCTCATTCAATTGGATGCAATTGATGGAATCATCCAGTATGACATAAGAGGCGCTGTCACACACGATGATTTGGGTAATTGTGTTTTGATGTGTATTGAGATGATGCACACCTGCACCTGACGGAATAATCCCACCGATGTATTGCCAACTTACATTGTTATCAAGATAAAATGAGCCTAAAAAGAGCAGATTGTTCCATAAAAACGAATTCGTCAGTGCGCCTGTGTCCATCACGACTGGCGTCACCCCGGAAGTATTCCAGTTCATGTCGTGACAGACTGGAGTTGTCGTATTGAAGAGAACAGTATCATCACCTGAAAATGAATTTGAATCAAAATAAACATCAGTGAGTGGGCCTGGAAGACATCCTGCCGGACTTCCACCGCTTGAATTCGACCAATGGTTGGGGTCATTCCATGTGCCGGTACCACCAATCCAATACATGTCGGCGGAGGGTGGGGAGGAAGTGATATTCCAACCCGAGACATCATCGAGTGCTATTGAATTGGAAGCATTGAATGTTGCACCACCAGTGCCAACTATATCACGAAATATGACATTCGACAAATTGACTGTTCCCGAAGTTTTATAGATCGCTGCGGCTCCTCCTGGATAATAACTTTCAATTGTCGTATATCCTGTACAGGATGAAGCGGATGTCAATACATCCACATTTATTTGATTTATCAACGTTACCGTATAGCCCCCATTGTCAAGGTTCAGTGTGTCATAAAGGAATGGGGTTCCTGCCTCATCATAAAGGTCCTCATGCACTTCAACGTATTGAAATAGGCAAGAATAACCGCCGAGTGCCAATCCTTCGTAAGCAATCAGTTTCTTTATAGTCAATCCCTGCAGATAAGTTGCTAAGTGATTTGCCGATTCCAAATATTTTATGGTACATGTGGTGAGTGAAGATAAAAAACACATGTCGCCATACGTGAAATGGGGGTCAATGATCTTCATGCGAAGGGTATCTATTTGTGCAGGAAGCGAGTAGGTGACATATTGTGAAGTGAATGCAGTGTTGGTCAATGTCAGTGTTATCGAACTGCCACTTAAGTCAAGGGTTACACAGAAAATTTTGGAGCCTGAAAAATTTCCAGAACGTGTAACTGTATTGTTTGACACGAAATTATAGAAGCGTAAAGTTTTGTTTGTGGCTGTAAAAGATCCCGAAGACAGGAAAAAATCATAGCCGACAAGTGAATCCTGCAATGTGAATGTTCCACTCCCATCAATTGTAATTGTATTGAAATAAATTCCAGCGGTGGTGATCGTGTTTCCCGAAGCCGATGATTTGAAAACCACTGCACCCGAATAACCCCAACCCGGATCATGGCTGAACGAAAGGCTGCCGTAAACAGACAGCACATCACTCGAAGACGAATTGACAATTGTATCATTGTCACTTTCCGTCCACGTCAAGTTGTGGCAATTGGGATTCGATACATCAACAGTCAGCATATAACCCGATCCGGAAAACGAATTGTTGTCGAAAACAACATCGTCGCTCGAGGTGGGGACATTGCTGAGAAAAGAACTTCCACCGGAAGTAGTGGCCCAATGGTGACTGTAGTCGGACCAGTTACCGCTGTTTCCCACCCAATAAAAGGTGGATGCTTTCATTGTGCCGATCAGGCTCAAGAAAGTCAATAATAGAAAGTGTTTTTTTAACGTTTTCATGGCATTTTTTATGCTAATATATAACTACAGTAATTGTTTTATATTAAAAAATAAAAATATTATTTGTAGAATTAACCAACGCGTTGCCATGAAATCGTTGAGTTGTTTTCAGGAACATTTAACAGCAATTGAAATCCACAGGCGGACAAAATCCGGACAGGAAAAAAGGCACAACGAGGGTGAAGTGCCTTTCTTTCATTTATCTTGAAATAAAATCATTCCATTTTCACAAGCCTGATCGATTTCGTTTTTTCACCGCTTGTAATCCTGCAATTGTAAATTCCGGGTTTCCATTCCTGTGTGAGAAGTTCTTCCGAATAATTGCCGGCTTGTTGCGAAGGTTTTTCCTCGCGGTAAATGCATTTTCCACTCACATCATAGACTTCAATGAGTACGTTTCCATTTGCACCGTCGGAAACAGTATAAGTGAGTGTTGTATTTCCACTCGTTGGGTTCGGATAGATTTGCAATGGTTCATCGGTTTGGGCCTGGCTTTGATTTTGTACGGTAATATCCTCATCCCTGGAAGAGCTGCCACCACCACCGGCACTGTAATCGATAGTGGAATCACATCCTGTAAAACTGATCAGATTGTTATTCCCCAAGTTTGTACTGTTGAGCCCGGCATAAAAAATGGCGAGACCATTCGCATCTATATCACCGATAATCATGTAATCCACACAAACCGTATCCTGGTTGCAGGCGAAATGGGCGCGTGTGCCACCAATGGTACTGTTCAGGGAAATGGGTGAGGAGGAACTGGCATTGACAAGCAAAAAACCGTTTACAGTTTGCGTTGAATCCGCTTCGAGTGTTGCGCCTTGTCCGGCATTGAAGAGTTTCAATGTGTCGAATGAGTTGCTCCATAATAAATTTGCCGTTCCATCAAACTCTGCCGTTCCGAAATCGGCATGACCGGAAATTTCTGATGTACCGTAGAATCTTGCGGAACCGAAAGTATTGTTGTAGGCATTGTAAAAACGCATGTCATTGAGACAGGCATAATCATGAATGGTACAGCCTTGTCCATAAAATTCAGGAAAGGATGCATTGCCCATCCTGACAATATTGTAATGCTCATTGTGCCCTTCAAAATAACTGCAGACAATGGTTGAACTGTCTCCATGGAATTGTTGGTCGTTGGAAAAATTATTGAAAAACGAAGTGTGGATTGTCGAAGTGTCCAATTGAACCGAATCTTGGAATTGGCAGCGGAAGGAACAACTGATATTGTTTCCTCCTGTTTTCAAATAACCTTTATCCTCTTCGAGTAATCCGCAGCTGATGGAATCCTGCAATGTCCAAATGGAAGAATCGCTGTTGAAGATTACATCACCGAGTTTGACCAAACATGTCCGTATTGTTTTTGATGTACCGTTTCCTGTAAATACCACTTGTCCGGGATAAGACCAGGTAATTCCGGTGTCGAGTGCAAGGCTTCCGAAAATGGTAAGTTGACGGGAAGCGCTGTCAATTGCATTATTGTAAACGATCGGATTGCTGTTGGTTTGCCAAGTCATATTATGGCAATAAGCCGAAGAGGCATTGATGGTTACTGTATCATTTGACGAGGGAAAAGAATTCGAATCGAAAATGACATCATCAAGGAAAGTGGGTTGGCATGCGCCAGAAGCCCCACCGCTCGTGTGCGACCAATGTGCATGTCCATTCCAATTGCCGCTTCCATTGACCCAATACAAGGTTTGGGGCGATGGACTACTTATGATATTCCAACCGTGCACATTCGAAACCGTCAACGAATTATATGCATTGAAAGTTGCCCCGCCCGTTGCGGTAATTCCGTCCAGGATAAGATAGCTGGAGTTGACAGTTCCCGAAGGAACGCTGATGTATGCGCCGGATGCGGGATTGTCAGCACGAACGGTTGTATAGGCTCCGCACGTGGCGGATGTTATGAAATGATTTGCTTGAAGTGTTGTCCCTGATCCAAGAATGACGGAATATCCTGCAGTACTCAACAAAAAAGAATCGGCCACAATGGTTGAAGTTTCTGAAATGAGATCCCTTTTGAATTCTACGGTTCCAAAATTCATTGTGCCATCGCCACCGGAAAAAACTTCGCGTTTGAATACGGCATGCTGTACCATGCAATGATCAAAGGAAGCATCAACTACGTCATTGGCGGTAAGGGATCCGATTGTTGCATAAGTTGCATAGAAGCGGGAACGGCTGTTGCCGTCCGGATATGTTGTATTGAGTGCGAGAATGATAGTGCCATAGGAAACAGTATCGGCATTCTGAAAATTCTCAAGGTGAAAAGTGGCACTGTCTCCATTGAGCACAAGATTGGATCCTTCGACAAACCAATCGCGGCAATATATGATGGAAGTGCCGACATGAAAACCTCTTGGATTCGAAGTGCTTGTATTAAAGGAAATGCAATGCAGACTGTGATTGTTGGAATAAAGATTTCCATTTTGCAAATCAATTGCATTGCAATTCATCCCATCGGCAAAACTCCAATCACCGATTCCATTGAAAACAAGATTGGCCAAAATGATTCCATGGGTATG
>CAYMZV010000336.1:0-4848 GCA_964394965.1 uncultured Chryseobacterium sp. | reverse complement strand
AACGGCTTTGGGAAAGGGAAAAACGATGCAACCGAAAACGAAATCATTCCGAATCTTTAATTCTTAATCCTTAATTTTACCCGCCCACTCCATCAATGAAATCAAGGATCATTTTATTTTTTGTTCTCCTTTCCTGTTGCCGGCTTCTCGCGCAACACGATTCCATTGTTCCCGTTTCGCCATCAAAATATTATATCGGTGCAAGCGGCCAATTCGGATTTCTCTGGAGTCACCGTTACAACATGGGACATCTGGTAAAAAGGCATATCGGTTCCTATGAAGTGGATCTCTGTAAAACCGCTGACGGAACAAAAGCATGGCATCAACCCTATCATTATGCGTGGGCCGGAGTTGCCGTACATTTCATTCCATTGGGAAATCCGGATGAATTGGGTGATGCCATCGGCGTTTACCCTTTCGTGAATTTCCCATTGGGCAAACGCGAGCGCAACTTTAAAATGCATATCCGTTTCGGTTGGGGAATCGGTTACATCACCAAACCGTTTGATCCGATTACCAATCACAAGAATGTTGCCATCGGTTCCCATTTCAACACCTGTCTTTCGTTGCGGTTGAACGGACAATGGAAATTGAATGAGAATAATTTTCTCGAATTCGGACTCGGCATGACGCATTTTTCAAATGGTTGCATGACACTTCCGAATCTGGGTTTGAATTTGCCGATGGTGAATGTGGGATATTATTTCGGCGGTGCAAACAGTTGGAAGCTGTACTGCCGAAATCATGATTGCGCCGATCAAGTTTCACAGATCCAAAGCATCATCGCCGACCATTCCTGGCACATCAATGTCCTGATCGTTTCGGGATTGAATGCGATTGACCCTCCCGGCGGACGGCGATTCGGCGTATTGAATTTGCAAAGTTGTATTCTAAAACAAACATCGCGGAAGTCGCGTTGGGGAATGGGATTGGATTTGATGTACAGCCAAGCCATCCAACACAAATTGGTTTACAATGACGAAAACGTGAATGCAATCGGTGCGATGCAACCCGGAGTGAAAGTCTGTTACAATTGGGTATTGGGACGGGTTTCCTTCCCGATCGAAATCGGTTATTACCTCTACACCCGTTACAAATTGAATGGACCGATCTACAGCCGTTTCGGAACACAATACCTCGTCGGAAAACATTTGATACTGAACGCCAACATCAAGACACATTTTGCCCGGGCCGAATATTTTGAATTCGGTGCAGGCTGGAGATTTTAAAAACATGAAACGCACCTTCCACATTTTCGCTTGCATTTCCTTCATCACGGTGATCATCGTGTCGAATTGGAAATGCGGAAAGGGAAATGCCTGCGACTGTTTCAAGGGAACGGGAAATGTAATACAGGAAGAGCGGCAACTTCCCACCTTTCACAGCGTCTATCTGGAAGACAATGTGAACCTGATTTTTCAGGAAGACACCGTTCAGAAAATAATCGTGCAGGCGGGAAAAAACCTGATCCGACTCGTGAAAACAGAAATGAGAGGTGATGAATTGTATATCCACAACGACAACAAATGCAATTTCACCCGTCGTTATGACATTCCCATCAACGTTTACATTCATTATGTGCGCAATCAATTCTATTCCATCAAGTCGAAAGCGACAAGCGTGATTTCAAATTCAAATCCATGCACGAACGATTCGATTGATTTGCAAACCGAAAGTTCTGGCGACATCAATTTCCAATTCAGCGGATCCACCATTGTTCACACACATCAACATGGTGCCGGCGACATCACCATCTCAGGTGTATGCGCGCAACTGGTCATTTATTCGACTGGAACCGGTTTTACACTCGCAGACGGATGCACCAGCGATTATACTTGGACTTACACCAACACCACTGGAAAAATAACATTGGGCACAACCAATTCGCTGGTCGTCATCATTGACGGAAGCGGAAATATTTATTACAGGGGAAATCCCGCTTCCATCAACACAACATATAATTCCACCGGCAGACTTTTGCCTTTGCAATGAGGCATGAAAATTGAATGAAACAATTACCATGATGAAAAACTTTTTTCCAGGAAAACTCGCCTTCAGGATTTTCATCAGTGCAGCTGCCTGCCTGCACATCTGCACATTTGTTTCCGCGAATGCACGTGATACGACTGCGAATTATTTCGCCGACAAAACATTGCGTTACGAAGACCATTATTATGTTCCCAATATCAAGACCGCGGTGCTGACCCCGCTTCAAAAGAATCAAAGCAGCGATGACCAAACCGACCAATCGACATTCAACGCACTTGAACCGCCGATCCTTGAACTGAACAGCGACCAACAACTTGTGCTTTCTTTCGATGATCTCGATGCCGATTTGAAAACCTACAGTTACACCATTATCCATTGCACTTATAAATGGGAGGCCTCCAACATTCTGGTGTCGCAATATCTCGATGGTTTCGCCGACAATCCGATTTCAGATTACCGCTTTTCGCGTGTCACCTTGCAGCGTTACACGCATTACACCGTTGCATTTCCAAATGACGGATTGAAAATCCTTGCTTCCGGAAATTATATCCTTGAAGTGTTTACCGACAACGATGAAACAAAAATCTGTTTCACTAAACGTTTTCTTGTTTTTGAAAACAAGGTTACTGTCGATGCAACCGTTCACCCATCGTCGATGGTGGAAAACAGGAATTTCGATCAGGAAGTGGATTTCAACATCAATTACACGTCACAGGAAATCACCGATCCGATGGCGCAGATTTTTCCTGTCATTTTGCAAAACAACCGTTGGGACAATGCCATTTACGGTTTGCAACCTCAATTCCTGAAAGACCAACAACTTGTTTTCGATTATGACAATGAAAATAATTTCAAGGGGGGAAGCGAATTCCGTTGGTTTGACACGAGGAGTTTGCGTTACCAAACGGAACGGATCCAAAGCATACAAAAAGATTCTGTTCCGCTTTACAATGTTTTTCTTTTGCCGGATGAGCGCCGAACGTACAAGCGTTATGTGAACAGTGACGACATAAATGGAAAATTCCTGATCAAGACAAATGACGGGGGAACATCAGACATCGATGCGGATTATGCGTGGATACATTTTCTCTTGCCATGGGATCCACCGACAGATGAGGGAACCATGTACGTATTCGGAGCATTCAGCGATTGGCAATGCAAACCCGATTGCAAAATGACTTACAATTATATATTGAAAGGTTATGAAGCGAATATTTTTCTCAAGCAGGGTTATTACAATTACGAATATGTCTTGATGCGTCCGAAAGAAACTGTGTGCGATGATTTTTTTGCGGAAGGAATGCATTCGGAAACAGAGAACGATTACACCGTTTTGGTTTATTTCCGCAAACAGGGCGGATGGGCCGACCAATTGGTTTGTGTAAGACGGATCAATTCGAGGGTGCAATGATTTGAAAACTCCCAATTCAAAAAAATAATTCTTTGATTTTTGAATCCTTGAATTGCAGATAATTTTTCATCGGCAATAAATTCCCACTCGTCCGCCTTCACCTGTCCCTTGTCCCCCTCTCGTTGTTTCCCCATCGAATTGTTAACAACCTTTGCTTCAAGGTCATTGCTTTTAACAAAATACCGACCTAAACTTGTACAACCTAAAATCGTTTTACGATGGCAACTCGTGTAACGCATAGCATAAAAATTTCCGTTCAAAGCCAGTATCAGGAATTATATTCCAGACCTGAGCAGCGTCAATTTTATTTTTCATACCACATCCGGATTGAAAATAAAGGTGACTATACGGTTCAACTTCTGCGTCGTCACTGGTTTATTTTCGATGCGGCCGGAACCGGTTCTGAAGTGGAAGGCGAAGGAGTGGTTTGTCAACAGCCTGTATTGAAACCCGGCGAAGTTTATGAATATGAATCCGCCTGCAATCTCAATGCGGAAATCGGAAGCATGCACGGAACGTATTTGTTCATTCGCGAAGCCGATGGAAAAACATTTGAAGTACAGATTCCACGTTTCGAATTGATCGCGTCCTATCGCCTGAATTGATTTTTCATTTCCCGTCCATCTTTCTTTTTCTTTCTCTCCCATTCCCTCGTCCCATTTCTTTTTCGTCCCTCGTCCCATTTCTTTTTCGTCCCTCGTCCCCTTTTCTTTTTCGTCCCCTTGCCCCATCCTATCTCAATCCCTTCAACCATTTTATCGCTTTCTCCTCATTGGTAAAAATCCTTATCGGATAAGACGGTTTGAAAATTTTCATGTAGGTGTTCGTAAGCAATCTGGAAAAAGAGTTGTTGGACAATACTGCTGTAGCCAACCTGAAATCGGAATGGTCGGCCAAATACTGTTGGGCATCCTTATCCCAATTGTAACTTACACGTGCATCAATCAGAATCGGGATTTTTCCATTGACGGCATGACGCCGCATATTCTCATTGATGATTTTCGCCTGTTTCAAATCAATGGTAACACCATCCTTGATGCGCACCTTCAGAATATTGTCATTGCCAAAAACAATCAACACTGATTGCAAAACCGTTTCTTCAGCCATAATGAAATTGACCGGCAGGGGAATGATGCCGACAATCATTACGCAAAAGTAGTGCTGCAATCCATGAAGAACAGGTTTATTGGTCAATGTGCAAATCCAGAAAGACAACTGGTCGATTTGGGAATATAATTGGCAATTGCCACTGTCATTCCGGTGCCGCATTCCACCTGAAAAGTCTTATCTTTGCCCTCCCATTGCCCTTCGGGAATGATGAATGATAAAGGATGAATGACAAATCGCAAATGCCGGCGATTTACTGAAAGTCCAACCTTCATGATTCATCATTTATCACTCATCATTTATCATTAATTTAAATGGATATTACAAAAGAGAACATCGAC
>CAYMZV010000335.1:0-4886 GCA_964394965.1 uncultured Chryseobacterium sp. | reverse complement strand
AGGAAATACAGCATCACGAACATTCCATTGACGCACCAGGATTTGGGAACGCTTTCCGAAGTTGTGGAGGTGTTGCGGCAATTCAAGGGCTTCAATTATTTCAACGAAGTGAATGAGATGGTGAACCGTCTCGAGGATAAGATTTCAAAACAGAAGAACAAGGGCAAATCGTATATCCATTTTGAAAAGAACGATTTGCTGAAAGGATTGGAATTCATTGATCCGTTGCACAAGGCGATCATCAACAAAAAGGCAATCGAGATTTGTTATCAATCGTTCAAGGCGAATGAACCCTCTTACGTTGTGTTTTTTCCATACCTGCTGAAGGAATACCGTAACCGGTGGTTCCTGATCGGTGCGAACAAAAGGGATCTGGTGCTCACGCTGGCACTCGACAGGTTGGTACATGTGAAGGAAATGCCGAAGGAAAAATATGTGAAGAATACGTATTTCGATATTGATACCTATTTCGATGATACGATTGGAGTTTCAAAAAATATCGGAATGAAATCGCAATTGGTGGTAATGAAAATCGACAAGGCGAATGCACCTTACCTACTTACCAAACCCATGCACGCTTCACAAAAAATCGTGAAAGAGGAAAATGACGGAATGATTTTCAGCATTCAGGTGATCTGGAATTTCGAAATGGAGCGGGAGATTCTCGGTTACGGGGAAGCGATTGAGGTTTTGTCACCGCAACGGTTGAGGAACAAGATCAACGACAGGATCCGTAAAATGAGGCGGAAATATGAAGAACCTGAAAAAGGATGAGCCCGATTTAATACGAAAATAAAATTCACTTATCTTTTGTATCATTTACCAAGCGTAGTTTTCCAAAACAAAAAAGTTTATGACTGAAGGAACCGTAAAATTTTTCAACCTCAAAAGTCATTTCGGATTTATCATTGATGCTGAAACCGGGAAAGAATATTATGTGCATGAAAAGGATTTGCTGGAAACCGTCAAGGAAGGTGATGTGGTGCAATTTGAGACGAAACTTTTGAAACGTGGAACGGTGGCGATCAAGGTCAAGAAAAAAGACAACACCTGAATACAGAATGTTAATCTCCCCTTAAAGGTGACATTGCTTTAATCCCCTACTTTTGGCTTGCAGAATATTATCCTTTGATTCGTCGAAATGCGATATTTTATCGACAAAATTTGACTTTTCGATGCTAAAGGTTATATTTGGCTTATTGAAGTGAATATCCTAAAAGGTTCTTTTTCGGAGATCCTTAACCACTTCAGGCTTATTACACACACTGTTCGATGGAGTAATCCATTCGGATGGAAAAAAAGCTTGAAGATGGTCACACACAAAAAAAAATTCAAAGGCTGCGTTGCTTTTTCTTTTGTAGGGAAAAAAATTCCCGTCCTCATTTTTCTTTTTTCAATGTTGAATGCGGGAGAGTTTCTCAGCGCCCAATGCATCAACACCTTTCCATATTCCGAAGGATTTGAATCGGCTCCCGCTTGGACTCCCGGTGGAACAAATTCCGATTGGGCTTGGGGTGCACCTTCCCATCCGGCAATTTCCAGCGCAGGCGGCGGTACAAAATGCTGGTGCGTTGGCGGACTCACAGGATCTTTTTACAATTATTCCGAGCAATCCACTTTGCAAAGTCCCTGTTTCGATTTTACCAATCTCGCTTATCCGTGGATTTCATTCAAGATTTTTTGGGAGGACGAATGGAAATACGATGGAATGGTTTTGCAATCTTCCATCAATGGCGGAGTGACTTGGCAGAATGTGGGTGCGTATAACGATCCGGTGGATTGCATGAATGACAATTGGTACAATTACAATAATATCCTTTGGCTCACTTCAATTCCCGTAAAGCACGGATGGTGCGGACGGATGGGTGCAACGGTTGGAAATTGCCAGGGTGGAAATGGAAGCGGAGGTTGGGTTACTGCAAAACATTGCATCGGTTCATTGGCTGGGCAACCGAATGTCATTTTCCGTTTTCTTTTCGGTTCGGGAACCACTTGCAATGCGTATGATGGAATTGCCATCGACGATATTTTCATTGACAATGCAGCACCAGAAGTTCCGACGATCACTTACACTTGCGCAGGAACCGCAGTGAATTTTACAGGGACATCAAATCCCTGTCCGCTCACTTACTCTTGGGATTTCGGCGATCCATCTTCCGGTCCTTCGAATACTTAGACACTTCAAAATCCGTCACATACTTTTTCAGGAGCTGGAACTTACACCATCACGCTGAACACAACCGGTCCTTGCAATCCGGGCGGAACAACTTCCGTTACACTTTCCATTCTCGGCGCGACCACTTCCATCACGAATATTTCCTGCAACAATTTGACAAATGGATCCGCAAGCGTAAACGTTACGGGCAACAATGGGCCATTCACTTACGCATGGTCGCCCACGGGAGGAAATTCCGCAACGGCATCGAATCTTGCACCCGGAAATTATACAGTGACAATTACCGCAGCGAATTCCTGTCCGACTACAGCTTCCGTTGTCATCACGCAACCCGCAGTGCTGACGGCATCTTCCACACAAACGAATGTCATGTGCAACGGCGGGAATTCCGGTTCGGCAACTGTCACCACATCGGGAGGAACAGGGCCTTACACGTACAGTTGGGCTCCTGCGGGAGGAAATGCAGCGACGGCAAATGGACTCTCCCAGGGAAATTATACGTGCACAATCACCGATGCGAATGGTTGTCAAATAACACAACTTTTTACAATTACCGAACCGACTGCACTCACGGCAACTTCTTCTTTTGTTCCCGCGACTTGCGGAAGTGCAAACGGTTCCGCTTCCGTTACACCTTCGGGCGGAGCCGGTAATTATTCTTATGCATGGTCACCTTCGGGCGGGAATGGTGCGAGTGCTGTCGGGCTCACATCTGGCACGTATGTGTGTACGATCACGGATGCGAACGGATGCACGATTCCGGTGACTGTAGCCATTCCAACATCAAACGGCGTTACATTATCCGTTTCCTCCCTCATTGACATTTCCTGTTTCGGTGGAAATAACGGTTCGGCGCAAGTGACTGCCACCGGAAACAATGGACCATTCAGTTATCTGTGGTCGAATGGAAATCAGACTTCCTCATCAACAGGATTGGCTGCGGGAACTTACACAGTTGCCGTTACCGATGCGAATAATTGCACTGACAGTGTTCACATCACCATTTCGCAACCACCACAACTTGTGTTGACCACATCGGCTTCTTCCGCTTCCATTTGTGCCGGACAAAGTGTTTCACTCAATGCTCTTGCAACAGGAGGAACCCCGAATTATACAATTGTTTGGTCGCCGGGAAACCTTTCGGGGGCTTCTCAGAATATTACGCCTGTCTCTTCGGGATCTTATGTTGCAAATGTGATTGATCAGAATGGATGTGTGGACAGTGCAACTGTTTTTGTGAATGTGAATGCATTGCCGGTTTCGAATTTCACCAATGATATTTTTTCGGGATGCGCACCGGTGTGCGTGCAGTTCACAGATGCTTCAGTTGTTACCGCTCCTGCCACAATCAATTCCTGGTCATGGAATTTCGGTGATGGAAATGTATCGACTGCACAGAGCCCGAATCATTGTTACACTGTTGCCGGAGTTTACACGGTGAGTTTGGCTGTCACTTCCGACAGCGGCTGTTCGGCACTTTCGACAATGAATAACCTGATTCAGGTTTTCGGAAATCCGGAAGCGCAATTTTCCTATTCGCCGAACGCACCTACTTTTTCCGATCCGACAGTTTCTTTCACCGATCAATCCACCAATGCAGCATCATGGAATTGGACATTCGGTGACAGCCAGAATTCAAGCTCCGTTTTGCAGAATCCATCTTTCACCTATACCGATCCAACCTGTTACAATGCAAAATTGATTGTTACAAGTCCTGATGGTTGTTTGGATACGGCGGCGGCGGAAATTTGCATCAAGCCGGAAGTTGCGCTTTATGAACCCGATGCATTCACACCGAATGGGGATGGCCTGAATGATTTCTTTTTCCCGAAAGGGGAGGGAATCGACTGGTCGACTTTCCACATGATGATTTTCGACCGTTGGGGAAACCTGATTTATGAAACGCGCGACATCAACAAGGGATGGGATGGAAAAGCGAATGGGGGATCGCAGATTGCGCAGGAAGATGTTTACGTTTGGAAAATCGATGTGACGGATGATACGGGCGCAAGACAAAATCTCATTGGGCATGTTGCCTTGATCAAATAGGGATTTTCGTTTTGTGTTTCCTGTGGAAAAAGCCGAATCGAGAAATGCTTCCTGCTGATGAATGCCATAATGGAATAGGGAAAGGAAAGTGCAGTTTGAATTAATCTTGGGATAGCTTCCTGTTTCTTTTTTTTGAAATTCATTATTGTAGTTTTGTGCCACCACCCGCCATGGGTCTGATAAAGAATTTTTTCGTGTCAAAAATGCAATCCAGAAAATGCCGCTTTTATGAAAATCACCCAAGTTCCTTGGATAGAAATTCCCGCTACGAATTTTAAGCGTGCGGTTTTGTTTTACAAAAGTGTTTTCGGTTTTGTATTTGAATATTATGAATTCAATGGGAGACGGCACGCTGTTTACAAGATGAACGCAACACTCAGCATTGCAATCGTGGAACACAAGGAAATTGTTTTTACGGGAACGGGTCCACTCATTTATTTCAAGATCGATTCGGACATGAGTCTCATTCTTGAAAGTGTTGTGCAATACGAAGGGAAAATCATCCAGCCGAAAATGCTGATCAGGAATACGAATTCACAGGGAGTTTCGGTCATTCCCAAAACACTGATCGACAGCAAATCGGGATACTTTGCATTGATTTCGGATTCCGAAAACCATTTGTTGGGATTGTATTCGAACAGTTGAGGTTGTATTATTTTAC
>CAYMZV010000334.1:0-4892 GCA_964394965.1 uncultured Chryseobacterium sp. | reverse complement strand
ACCGTCATTCCACCCTGGTATCTTTGCCTTTACCCAATGGTTAAGGTGAAGAAAACGGGGTACTTGAGAGGGAAAGGTTTGGTTTTCCAAATCAAAAAGGACAAAACAAATCCTTGGATTTTTCGAATCACTCCGGTAAAATCGCCGGGCGCTGCGTGATTTCGTGATAACAAATCACATCGCCCTTGCAGAAATAATGCGTCACCAGACTTTTCCTCGTTGAATTTTCATTGGTGACTTTTTCGCCTCCATGCAAAAGATTCGCATGCCAGATCAGCATATCCCCTTTTTCCGCAAGGAAAATTTCTTTCCGTAATTTTTTCTCTTCAATTATTTCAGAAATCTTTTTTTCATAATGCAGGTACAAATCATCATCCACTGCAAAAGTGGAACTCTCGTGCGGAAAATTTTCTCCCATCACATAAGGCAGTTTCTGGCTGCCGGGATAATAATGCAAAGGGCCGCTATCGGCAGTAATGTCTTCAAGCGCTGTCCAGGTTGCCACCAAATATCCCAACGGTTCGGTGGTCATGTGAATGCTGTCGGAATGTGTTTCCTGATTGCTGCCCTTGAAAAAGGAAATGGTTTGAAATGGAAGAACCTCTCGCCCGAGGGTGAAACCCAAAAAATCAGTGAGTGTTTTTTCGTGAATGAGTTTTTTGATCGTGTCGGAATTTTTCCATGCGTTCATCACGCGCGAGTCGGTGTAATCCAATTCGATTTCTTTCGATTCCAATAATTTTTCCAGTTCAAGGTTTATCCTGTCGCATGTGGCGACATCCACAAACTGTTTAAGGATCATGTAACCTCTTTCATGCCAGTTCAACAATTCCCGCTGCCACTGCGCCGGGAATGAAAACAAACGGGGATCATTTTTCAGCTTTTCATTCGCATCGGGCTGATCGAGCCATGGGATTTCTGAACCCGGTTTTGAAATGTCCTTGTGCGCCAACGAACCGACTACACTGCGACGCACACCATATTTTTCATAAAGCGTTTTATTCCGTTTCAATTTTCCGTAATGGGCGATATTGTTCAGCACATGCAAAATGCGGATGTTGCGGAGCGTAGACCAGTATCGTTTCAGGAATGACATTTGAAATGCAAAGATAGATGTGCAAGTGTTAACTTTTTGCAATAATTACGATAATCGCTTTTTGATTTTTCGGGATGAACAAGAGAATTCTTTTTCTTTTCTTGACTTCCGTTTCTATGTTTTCCTGCAACGGTGAAAATGTGACAGGAATCTATTCGGCCGATTTCCTCCAAACAATTTTATTCTTGAAATCCTCTGTCAGGAAATGAATCGCCTGCAATTGTTTTTTTCTCAACGCTTTCAATTCTCCCATGAGCTTTTTCCCGTTTTCATTCCCTTCAAAAAGTGCAATTGCCGTTACCGTGTCATGCCATTTGCCGATCATCTGTTCCAATTTGCGGATGTATACCGCATTCAATTGCGATTCATCCGGCAAACGGATACTGCAAATCTCATTGGCGTAAATCAGGTTTTTCAGTTTCATCCGGGAATGGTGCAATTGTTTCACTTTCATGTTACCGGAAAAAACCTTCGCCAGACTTTTCAATTCCTTTCCGACCGACTTCCTGATCCGTTCATTTTCCAAGTTGTGGAATTGATCCAGAAAGAACGAATATTCTTTCCTGATATTTTTTTCGTGACGCACGATTTTCGAATGCAACTTTTCGGATTCACCGACCAACGTATGGGTTTGGATTTTTTCCAGAGGTGAATTTGTAATCCGGAAACGGTGCATCAATTCCAGATTGATTTGGGCCACCCGTATTTTGCCCGCCTTGTCGAACAACTTGCAGATGGGTTTAAAATGTTTTCTTTCATTTTTTCCATCCACCCGATTTTTCTGCAAAGAAAAAAGTGCCTTGATTTTTTTTATTTCCATCCTGACGCGATGCAATTCTTCCGTATCCCCATAATCGGCAAAGGCATGAAGATGACTGAAAAGCGATTCCCATCTTTTCCTGAAATAGTTTACCTGACGTTTTCTTTCCAGCATAGGGTGTAAAACTAACCATTCGATAACACCTGAAGGTTAAGTCAAAAACAGTTGATTGCATGATACAAATCAACCTTTTCCCCGAGAATGGCAATTCTCATAATTGTTGGTTTTCGAAACCCAACTTCCCCCGAAAACACCTATTTTTGTCCCGTTTTCAATTCATCATTCATCACTAGTCATCCATCATTAATTTCATCATTACCAAGAATGGCGCAGGTAGAACTCATCATGCCTAAAATGGGCGAAAGTGTCGCTGAGGCAACGATCATCAAATGGCTGAAAAACGAAGGTGAAAAAATCGCTCTCGACGAGCCCATTCTTGAAATCGCAACCGATAAGGTGGATTCTGAAATCCCATCCCCTTTTGAAGGCATTCTCACTAAAAAACTCTTCAACGAAGGTGATGTTGTATTGGTGGGAAAAGCGGTTGCTTTGATTTCAACCGAAGCTTCCGTCAAAGGCACTTCCACTCCACAGAACAATCCTTCGTCCGAAAATGTTAACAGTACGCAACAGAATGCCGTATCGAATCAGCAAGCGCAGAATGAAGTGGGCGCATTCCCGACTCCGGTGAATGGACAGATCACTTCCGTAAATACCAATCATAAATCTTCCGACAGCAACCGTTTTTATTCTCCGCTTGTACGCAACATTGCCAAACACGAAGGTGTGACCATCCAAGAATTGGAAACCATCGAAGGCACCGGCGCACACGGACGCGTAACGAAAAACGACATCCTGAATTATTTGCCCAATAAGGGAAAACAGAAAACAACCGTTACACAAGTTCCCCAGGTTGAAAAACAAGTTGCAGAACCTGTGGTTTCCTCCAACGGGAATGGCGCCTCGCAAAAAAACGAAACCGTTTCCACCAACATTCAAATCCAGAAACCGAACATCACGATGATGAATGGCGATGAGATCATTGAAATGGATCGCATGCGCAAACTCATTGCCGAGCACATGGTAATGAGCAAACACGTATCGCCGCACGTGACTTCATTTGTGGAGGCCGATGTTACGAATCTGGTGATGTGGAGAAATAAAGTGAAAGGCGCTTTCGAAAAACGTGAAAATGAGAAACTCACTTTCACGCCACTTTTCGTTGAAGCCGTTGTAAAGGCGATCAAGGATTTTCCGATGATCAACATTTCACTCGACGGGACAAAAATAATTGTACGGAAAAATATAAATATCGGAATGGCGGCAGCCCTTCCTTCGGGAAACCTGATTGTGCCCGTCATCAAGAATGCAGACCGCATGAACCTGTTCGGATTGACTGCGACCATTAATGATCTTGCCAACCGTGCCCGCTTGGGAAAACTATTGCCCGATGAAATTTCCGGTGGCACTTATACCATTTCCAACGTAGGCACTTTTGGAAATGTGATGGGCACACCGATCATCAATCAACCGCAAGTGGCGATTCTCGCTGTGGGCGCCATCCGTAAAAAACCTGCCGTGATTGAAACCCCTTCAGGCGATACGATCGGAATCCGCCACATGATGTTCCTTTCCCATTCTTACGACCACAGGGTTGTGGATGGTGCGTTGGGAGGAATGTTTGTCCGACGCGTTGCCGATTATCTCGAGCAATGGGATTTGAATCGGGAAATTTAAACGGATGCAATGAATTCCAATTTTCATAAAATGAAAAAGAATTTCCCCCTTGCCATTTTGTTTCTTGCCTTGATTTTTGTCACGGCATTTTCAGGTGTTCCAAAAGGTGCACGTGAAAAGATTGCCAAAGGCGATGAACTTTTTGCGCAGGATGATTATGATGGTGCATTGAAACCCTATCTCGATGCTTTCAAGGTTGATCCCTCCAATGCGAACCTGTGTTTCAAGATCGGAGTGTGCTGCCTGAATATCTCTTCCCAAAAACACAATGCCGAAAATTATCTTTTTGTTGCCGCAAACAATGTTTCCGATTCCTATCATGAAACAAGCATGAAGGAACGAAAGGCTCCACCGACTGCGTATTATTATTTCGGACAGGCGCTGCACCTGAACAATAAATTTGACGATGCGATTGCGGCTTTCGAAAAATATAAAACGTATGTGGATCCCGCCGATAAAAAAACATTGGACGATCTCGATTTGAGAATTACCTGGTGCAACAATGGAAAATCGTTGGTCGCAAATCCTGTCAATATCAAGGTTGAAAATGTCGGACCGGGAATCAACACAAAATATCCTGAATACTCGCCGGTAATTTCCGCTGACGAGCATACACTTATTTTTACCACTCGCCGTCCCGACAATAAAGGTGGATTGGTTGATTCGCGCGACGGTATGTATTTCGAAGACATCTACGAAAGTGAGAAAACGGATTCCGGTTGGGGAAAAGCGGTTCCCATCGGCGACAATATCAACACACCCGGACATGACGCATCAATTGGTTTGAGTGCGGATGGTCAACAGTTATTGATTTATAAGGATGATGGCGGTGATGGAAATATTTATTCCAGCAATCTCCGTGGAAATGATTGGATGGCTCCGAAAAAAATGAATGACAATGTCGACAGCAAATCTTGGGAACCGAGCGCCTGTATTACTCCCGATGGAAACACACTTTACTTTACAAGCAATCGCCCGGGCGGATTCGGAGGAAGGGACATTTACCGTTGTGTGCGCCTGCCGAATGGCGAATGGGCAAAACCAATCAATCTTGGCCCGAAAATCAATTCGGCCTATGATGAAGACGCTCCTGAAATCCTTGCCGATGGACTGACGTTGTATTTTGCATCCAATGGAAAAAAATCAATGGGCGGTTTTGACATCATGTATTCCGTTCTTTCACCCGATAGCGGATGGAGTGAACCGGTCAACATGGGTTATCCGGTGAATACTACAGAC
>CAYMZV010000333.1:0-4907 GCA_964394965.1 uncultured Chryseobacterium sp. | reverse complement strand
ATCCCGCCCTGAATCCCAATGAGAAAAAAGTCAAGCCTGCACCGTCGAGTGATTTGTTGTAGGAAAATGAGGCGTTGAATTGGTTATTCTTCAAATTCGTACTTCCCGCCTTGTCAACATTCACATTCAATCCGACAGCAAAAAAATTCGGACTCGATTGATGCTTGTCTTTTTTCGGCAAGGGCATATCGCCGCCGAAAGTATAGGTCGTAAATGGTTTTGAAACGGTCGACCATTGCATCCGATAATTATTCACGATACGCAAATCGCCGGTGAAATTTCCGGTGAGCGCAGGATTCAGCGTGAGCGGTGCCATGGTGAACATGGAATAGTGGAAATCCTGCGAAGAGATTTCACAGATTCCACTGAACAGGAAAACAAAAAAGAGAATCGTTTTTTTCATGGTTCGATTTTTACCGCACAAGTGAAACATCTCCTTTTTTGGAAGCCGTTGTTCCATTATAAAAATCGGCTTTTACATACCAGGCATAAATTCCCGTATTCATCGGCATTCCGCGGAACATCCCATCCCAACCGTCATTCACGTTATTGCTTTCAAAAACCTTTTCACCGAACCTGTCGAACACCACAAACTCCAGCGTTTTTATTCCCGCACCACGAACATAAAATATGTCATTCACACCATCCCCATTCGGGGAAAATGCATCGGGCAACCACAAATCATATGCGGCAAAAACATCAACGGTGACGGTGTCGGTAGACGTACATCCGAATGCATCAGTGAAACTCACGGTGTAAGTGGTTGTGACTGTCGGACTCGCAACCGGATTTTGTATCGATGGATTGCTCAAACCCGTCGGTGGCGACCATGACCAATTTCCTGTTCCACCGGTTGCGTTGAGCTGCGTGGAATTTCCAATGGCAATTGTTACATACGGTCCGGCATCAACAACAGGTTGAGCACCGACAGAAACATAATTCGTCATCACAACCGTATCCGATCCAAAAGCATTCGTGGCAATCAGCGTAACATCATAAGTTCCGGGTGTGTTGTAACAGATGGTTGGATTCTGCTGGGTGGATGTTGCAGGTGTTCCTCCCGGGAAAGTCCATTGCCAACCGGTTGGTGTGCCTGTTGTCATGTCCGTGAAATTGATGCAATCGGATTCGCAAATTGAATTGTCATTCGCACCGAGTGCAGCCACGGGTACAGAACAAGGCGTAACTGTAATCACAACCATGTCAGTAGCCGTACATCCGTTCGCATCCGTAACGGTGAGTGTGTAAGTGGTGGTGCTCGCCGGCGTGATGAAAAAATTCTGCGAGTTGCTGTTTCCGGGTTGCCAATTGTAAGTTACCCCACCGCTTCCCGTGAGTGTAGTCGATTGTCCGGTACACAAACTTGCATCAGGTCCCGCATTCGCAACCGGCGGTGGATTGACAACGATATAACTTGTTTTGGTGAGTGTTCCATTTCCATTTGAATTCGTAGCAACCAAAGTAACCGCATAAGTTCCGGGGGTGTTGTAACAGATGTTTGTCGGATTCTGCGCAGTTGAAGTTCCTGTTGCAGCACCAGTGAAAGTCCAACTCCAACTCGTCGGATTGTTTGAACTCTGATCGGTAAAGTTGATGCAACTGCCTACACAAATCGAAGAGTCACTTGCAATGAAACTAACTTGGGGAACGTTGCACGGTTGAACAATCACGGTCACTTGTGCAGTTGCCGTACATCCTGCAACACTCGTTCCGGTAACAGTATAGGTTGTGGTAACGGCCGGTGAAACGTTGACGGGTGAACCGGAAATATTTCCCGGATTCCAAACATAAGTTGAAGCGCCACCTCCTGTCAATGATGTTTGTTGTCCAACACAAATCGTCGACGGATTGGCTGTTGCAGTAACAACCGGCAATGGATTCACGGTAATGACTTGCGTGGTGCTGCTGTTTCCATTTGAATTTGTTGCAGTGAGAGTAACGGTATATGTTCCTGCAGTATTCCACGTTACACCGGTAACATTTTGAAGCGTCGAACTTGCAGGCGTTCCACCGGGAAATGTCCATGACCAACTGGTTGGGCCACCGGTTGAGTTATCTGTAAAATTGATGGATTGTCCAACACATATAGAAGTTGTCGATGCCGTGAAAGCGGCAACGGGAGCACCGGCCGACGCAGTGGAAAGTGTCACATCGTCAATGGCTGTGGAAGGGTCATTTCCTACTCCATCATCATTGTTCACCCAACGGAATCCGATTTTCACATTCGGATTGTTATTGGCAGAAGCCGGAAGTGCAATCGCTCCCGAAGCCGTCCATTTCCCCTGACCACCGGCACACGTCAATGTTTTTGCCGGATCAACCAATTGCGACCAAACGGCCCCATCGAAATACCAAACCGTCATGTTATCGATAGTGGTTTGTCCGCCTTCCATGTAAACGAAATTCAATGAAATCGTATTCTGTCCCGTGCAATTTATCGTTGGCGATTCTGCGCGTTTATCTGTGACCACTGTGCCCGAGCCCGTACCTGCATCATAAGCAGCGCCACAGTCACCCGTTGGACAAAAGATAAAAGCAGCAGGAGAAGTGGAAACATTTCCAATGTGAAGCGAACGGTTATTGAGTGCGCTGTTGCTGAGACAGCCATTGCCGCAATTGTTCGCACCCATTCCCGCTTCCGTGGCACTCACGTCCCAATCATTGGCGGAAGTTCCATTGGCAGTGGGCAACGTTTGTGTCCAGGATCCATTCACGCCGGTGTAGGCAGTGACTTGCATATTCTGACTCGTGCAATTGTTGTCGAGACCGAAATCTTCCGTCCAGAAAACCTGTGCATTTCCTGTTTTCGCAAAAAGCAAAAAACAGAAAATGAAAAAGGGATAGAAATGGAATTTTTCGAAAGGGAAAAACTGTTTCATACGGGATGAATTGCCAAGACAAAATACGAATTATTTTTTGAGAAATTCCAATCCCTCAAATCACCTTTAACAAAAAATCCATCACATCCATTCCATCCGCGTAATCGGTTGGACCGGCAAGTTGCGAATGACCGAAAGGAATGATTCCCGAAATGAATGACGAAGCCCCGACAATACACTGAATCGATTCCCTTCTTTCGTCGATTGACTTTTTCAATTCGTTTTCCGAATTGTACTTTTCATAATACACAACTCCCGGAGGCGATGAAAATTTTTCATCCTCTTTCAGCAATAAAAAATTATTGTCCAACAGGGGCACTTGCGACAAAAGGAAAAGCGCCTTGTGATAATCATAATTGTTCATGTACTTATTGTTGTTCAGCATTTCCTCCCCGTATTTATAAATCGCCTCGAAGAAATCCTTGAAATCGTATTTTTCCGGAACGAACAATTTTGTAACACTTCTACAACCCAATCCGAAATAGCGGAAAATATCCTCTCCCAACAATTCCAATTCCTCCCTTGTCTCATTTCCGGAGAGCACGGCAATTCCATTCCTGTTCTTGCGGATGATGTGCGGATATTTGGAAAAATAATATTCGAAATAGCGCGAAGAATTATTGCTGCCAGTTGCAATCACCGCATCCATTCCTTTCAACAGGTTTTCCTCAAAAGAAATTTTGTTTGAAAAACGCGGTTCGATCTCGATGAGCATTTTTGCAACCTGCGGAAGCAAACATTTATCGTCGGAAGGGATTTTACCCAGGAACTTATTTCCTGTCAGCAGCACACAACGGAAATCGTCGAAACCCACCAATGGAATATTTCCTGCAAGAATGACACAGATGGTCTTCGGGTCTTTTTCGGAAGGGGGATAATTCTTCAACCAATTTTCCATCACCTCCATCTTCAATCCATCCGCCAAAACCTGAAAACGATGGTTCACATTTTTTGCCGTGTACCAACCATTGGAATGAATCAGTGAAGGGATCATTGCTTCAAGTTGCCGACCTGCATCCGTTTTGGGATTTCCCGACAGTACTGCAGAAAATTCTTCCCCCAGTTTTATAAACGCATCTTTTCGTTCCTGCAATTTCATTTTCAAGCGATTCTTATTTTTTCTCTAATTTTGTACCGCGCAAAACTAATAAGAAGCGTAATACTTTATGGCAATCAAGATAACCGAAGAATGTATCAATTGCGGGGCATGTGAACCGGAATGTCCGAACAACGCAATTTATGAAGGGGGATCCGAATGGCGTTTCTCCGACGGAACAACCGTAAAGGGAATGTTCACTTCCAAAAGCGGATTGAGTGTTGATGCAGATGCCGCACAGACTCCTGTCAGCATGGATTTATATTATATCGTGAGTGACAAATGCACCGAGTGTGTCGGTTTTCACGATGAGCCTCAATGCGCTGCCGTTTGTCCGGTCGATTGTTGTGTGGATGATGAGAATGTCCGCGAAACAAAAGAAGAGTTGACAGCGAAAAAAGATGCCTTGCATGCATAATTGAAAAATTGATTTTCGGAAATGCCATCTCACAAAAAAGGATGGCATTTTTGTTGCGATAACCCGGAATACTAAAATGCAGTAAAAACCGTTTTTCAAGTAGTCACTCTCCATGAAATTGCGTTTCCATTTTCTGCTGTTGCTGCTCTTTCCCATTTGTGGATTCGCACGGCCGCGTGTGGACAAGGACAATGAAAAGGATCTGAAAAAAATGGAGGATTCGCTTCAGAAAATCGGTCCGGCGGTTTTTACCGGAAACAACGACGAGAAATTCAAGGCCAACAATAAATTTTATAATCTGCTGGAGAAAACGCTCAATCTGCCCGGCGCATTCAACTATCCTTTCGATTCGTTGAAATTCATTGGCAATCTCATCGCTCCCGACAACGCCTTCCGTATTTTCAACTGGGATATTCCGAAAGATGATGGAACGTATGTGTATTACGGAATTTTATTCGTGGACGATTCCAAAACAGGAACGGAAAAAAAGGGCGCGAAAAACAAGTACACGCTT
>CAYMZV010000332.1:0-4922 GCA_964394965.1 uncultured Chryseobacterium sp. | reverse complement strand
TACACTTCCCTTCCACAAACCATCGAAAAGCGAATCGCCACAGCCCATTACCAATCCGCGTTGGGGAATAAGCTCACCATGGATTTCTTCAGGAAATTCCACAAACCGCCTTTACCGGTGAACCTGTTTGAGACGAAAGAAGAGGCGATTGAGTGGTTGAAAAGGCAATGGAACGAAACAATGAATAAGAATTAGAAGAATTCGTTCCGACGAAAATCCGTTTACAAGTTCAGTTCTCCTGCCAACTTCGCAAAATCCACACCGTCGAAATTTCCACTTGTCATCAGCAGCAAAACGGAATCGTTCCACTTTTTCGATTTCAATTCCTCCACGAGTTTTTTCGAATCGGTTGACACTTTCAAATCATTTCTTCCGAAAGCGTCTTTCACTTGCGCTTCGGAAATGACTGAAAGTTTCTTGTGTGCGATCGTATGTGGATTGAAATAAACAAATGCCTCATCGGCCATGTCCATTGAACCGTGGTACTCTTTCAAAAATTCTGCGGTGAGAGAAGAGAATGTGTGCAACTCCATACAAGCGATCACTTTTCTATTGGGGAATTGCTGTTTCACTGCAGCTGTTGTCGCTTTTAGTTTTGAAGGCGAATGCGCGAAATCCTTGAAGCAGGAAAATGTTCCTTCCTTGCGAACCAATTCCAAACGGCGCGCGGCTCCCTTGAAAGATTGAATCGCCTCATCGAATTGTGCATCGTTCACACCTATGCCTGCACACACACGACGTGCACCTTCGAGATTCATGAGATTGTGATTGCCGAAAATCAGCAATGGGATTCGTTTTCCATCGCGCAACAGGAAAGTGGTTCCATCCACAATTTCATTCGCGGGAACAGCATACGGCTTTTGTAAAATGTCTTTTCTTGCAGCTTCGCAAACTTTTTTCAGCACTTCATCTTCCTTGCAAAAAACGAGTGTCCCATTTTTCTCAATGAGATTTATGAAAATCCGGAACTGTTCCACATAATTTTCAAACGTCGGGAAAACATTGATATGGTCCCAAGCGATTCCGCTCAGCAAGGCGATGTGCGGATGATACAAATGGAATTTCGGGCGGCGATCAACCGGCGATGCGAGATATTCGTCGCCTTCGAGCACAATGAACTTTGCTTCGGAAGTGATTTTCACCATCGTTTCAAAACCTTCCAATTGCGCACCCACCATGTAATCGGTTTCGATATTGCAGTGTTTCAAAACATGAAGCACCATCGCCGTGATGGAAGTTTTTCCGTGACTTCCTCCAATGACAATCCGTGTTTTGTCTTTGCTCTGTTCGTACAAGTATTCCGGATAGGAAAATATTTTCAATCCCAGTTCCTGCGCGCGGATGAGTTCGGGATTATCGGCACGCGCGTGCATGCCAAGAATGATTTCGTCAATGTCTTCGGTAATCATTTCCGGTCTCCACCCCGAAGCGGTGGGCAACAAACCGTGTCTTGCCAATCTGCTTTTCGACGGTTCATTGATTTCATCATCCGAACCCGTGACAACATTCCCTTTCAACTTCATTGCAATGGCCATGTTGTGCATTGCACTTCCTCCAATGGCGATAAAATGAATTCTCATCTGAAAAATATTTCAGTGAAGCTACTCCCATTTGCAATTGTCACACGACAAAACGCATTTCAGTTTTAAACAAACCCCTGTTACAAACCATCGGCAACTGAAAGCGGTCTAGAAATATTTCTTCATCACCTCAATGAATTCCATCGGTGCACCGCAGGGCTTTTTTGTTTTCGCGTCTATAAACACCAAAGTGGTTTCCCCTTCATTGATCTTCTCGCCTTTTGAATTGTACATTTCATAATCGAATCGCAAACGTGTTGAAGGCAATTCCCTGATCGTGGTTTTGATCACGAGCAAATCGTCATAAAAAGCCGGCTTGAAATATTTTATGCTGAATGTATAAACGGGAAGCAGGATTCCGCCGTCTTCCATTTCCTTATAATTCCATCCGAGTGCACGCAACGCTTCCACACGTCCCACTTCGTAATATTCAGCGTAGTTTCCGTAATAGGAATACCCCATGCGATCGGTTTCACCATAACGCACACGAAGGGAAGTTTCTGAGATGAACATTTTGGAATTTTAGATTTTGGATCGGGAGGATTTGTTTACGAATATACGAATGCCAAAAAATCTTTACATGTAATTTACTTTCCCGTCTAATTTATTTTTAATCCGCATTCATGACATTCGCTCATTCGTAATCCGTAAATTCGAAACATCAGCAATTGCTCCCGCCCCATGTTTTTCCGCAACTTATTTTCAGTCGCTTTTTTTTCCGTTGTTCTCTTTTCCGCGTCCTGCCATTCTCCCGCGCACGTTACACAGGTGGATGTGACGTATGATGAATTGAACAAGCAAGACAATCAATTCGATTCGGCGACCGATGCAATCATTCATCCTTACAAGGATTCTCTCGACAAACTGATGAATGTTGTGGTAGCGCATTCGGATGTGGAAATGGCGAAAGAGAACGGAAAAACGGAAACGTTGCTCGGAAATTTTGTAAGTGACCTTTGCCTCGAGAAAATACTTTCCTCCGAATTCAAATCCCCGAATGTTGCCGGTACAATTTGTCTTTTCAACAATGGCGGGTTTCGTTCTTCATTGCCGAAAGGAACTATTACGAGGGGAAATATTTTTGAGCTGATGCCGTTTGACAATGAACTGGATTTGGTTACGCTCAATGGAAAACAGATGTGGGAGTTGCTGAAATTCGTGGCCATGTCGGGAGGGGAACCGATAGCCGGTCTGAAAATCGGAGTGCAATTGGATAAAACTCCGGGAACAATTTCAATTCAGGGGCAACCTTTTGATTCCACAAAGACTTATGGGATAGTAACGTACGATTATTTGGCGAATGGCGGTGACAAGATGGATTTTTTCAAGAATCCGATTGCGCTCACTGCAACAGGAATAAAAATCCGCGATTCCATTCTGGACTATTGCGAAGAACAAACTGCAAAAGGAAAATCGATAACGGCAACAATGGACGGGAGATTTTATTATGAAACAAGATAGAAGGGAATTCATTCGCACGCTCTCGGGTGCAGGAACGCTTTTGGGATTTGGCCTGCTGAACAGTTCATTCGAGGCGGGTGATGACAAGCATGTGAAGATTGTCATTCTCCATACCAATGACGTGCACAGTCACATTGATCCGTTTCCCGACAACGATCCGAAATATCCGGGACTTGGCGGAGTGGAACGCCGCGCGGAGATGATCAATGAAATCCGCGCAAAAGAAAAAAATGTTTTGTTGTTGGATGCCGGAGATATTTTTCAGGGAACGCCGTATTTCAATATGTATGGCGGTGAAATAGAAATGAAATTGATGACGGCGATGAAGTATGATGCATCTGCAATCGGCAATCATGATTTTGATGGCGGGTTGGAAAATTTTGCAAAACAATTGCAACACGCGGATTTCCCGTTGTTATGTGCGAATTATGATTTTTCAGGAACGCCGATGGAAGGAAAAACTGTACCTTACAGGATATTCGAAAAAGAAGGCGTGCGTGTTGGAGTCTTCGGAATAGGAATAGAGCTTGCAGGATTAGTTGACAGCAAACTTTATGGAAAAACACAATATCTCGACCCAATAGTTAAAGCAGCGGAAATGACCCACACCCTGAAACATGACAATAAATGTGACATCGTTGTTTGTCTTTCCCATCTCGGTTACAAATACGAAAATGATAAAGTGAGTGATCTGGTTCTCGCAAAAAAATCTTCAAACATTGATGTGATCATCGGCGGACACACACACACTTTTTTGGATAAACCGGTTGTACTTAAAAATCTCGATGGAAACAACGTATATGTTGCACAAGTCGGATGGGCGGGAATCAGGTTGGGCAAAATAACAATTTACACGGATAAAAAAACAAGGAAAAAATCGCTGGAATCCAACACTGTTGCAGTTAGCAAAAAGTCAAGCGATTCATGAAATTATTTTCAAAATTATTTTTTGAATAAATAGTAGTTCCTAATTATGAAATGATAATTTTGGGACACGAAAGAAAAATCACACACAACAATAAAATTTGCAGGAGTTTTTACGAATGGAGAAATCACACGAAAAGGTCTGGGATAGTTGTCTAAACATCATCAGGGATAATGTAAGTTCACAAAGTTTCAAAACCTGGTTTGAACCGATCAAGGCACTTAAGCTTTCGTCAAGTGTCCTTACCATTCAAGTGCCAAGCCAATTTTTTTATGAGTGGCTCGAAGAACATTACATCACCCTTCTCAAAAAAACAATCAAGAAGGAATTGGGTGCCGAAGGGAAATTGGAATATTCCATCATCATGGAAAATGCATTCAGCAATTCCAGCAAGCCTTACACCGTAAAAATCCCGACCAGCAATCGTCGCGACGTGAAGAATCCTTCCGTTTCAATGCCGATTGACTTGAACAAGAATACGATCCGCAATCCGTTCATCATTCCAGGATTGAAAAAAGTAAATGTCGAATCGCAACTCAACGCAAATTATTCTTTTGAAAATTTTGTTGAAGGCGATTGCAACCGTCTCGCCCGCTCAGCAGGTTGGGCCGTTGCCGACAAACCCGGTGGAACCGCTTTCAATCCACTCCTTATATATGGCGGAGTCGGTCTTGGAAAAACCCATCTCGCACACGCAATCGGTTTGCAAATCAAATACAAACATCCAGGCAAAACCGTGTTGTATGTGTCGTCGGAAAAATTCACGCACCAATTCATTGATGCAGTGAAAAACAATAACCAGAACGACTTCATCCATTTCTACCAGATGATCGATGTTCTCATTATTGATGATGTACAGTTTTTTGCAGGAAAAGACAAAACACAGGATGTGTTTTTCCACATCTTCAATCATTTGCATAAAACCGGAAAACAGTTGGTACTCACCGCCGTTATAC
>CAYMZV010000331.1:0-4947 GCA_964394965.1 uncultured Chryseobacterium sp. | reverse complement strand
GCAACAGGAGGCAAACTCAATGTCGCACTGATACACGACATCGAAGCATTCGCATCAATTCTTCCTGCACCCAATTGTCCGATGTAAGAGGAATTCATGGAGTTGATATTCGTTGCATTGTTCATGATGCAAGTGCGAATGTCGGCCGGTGTGAGAATCGGATTCAAGGAAAGCATCAAGCCAGCAAGTCCGGCAACGAGTGGACAAGCCATTGATGTACCAGACATGTTTCCATAACTGTTGGAAGGAAGTGTACTGTAAATGTTATTTCCCGGAGCGGAGATGTCAACCCATGATCCATAATTCGAGAAACTCGCTTTGGTGTCATTGTTGTTTGTCGCTGCCACTGCAATACATTCCGTATAGCCGGCAGGATAAAACATCGCATTGGAATTGTTATTTCCGGCAGCCGCAACAAGTGTTACGCCCTGATTGGAAGCCCAAGTGATGATATTCTGAGCCGTCGTTGAAGTTCCTGTTCCACCCCAAGACATGCTGATTATTTTTGCACCGGCAGATACTGCATAAACAACTCCATCATAACCGTTCGTCACTGAACTTGCGGAAGCCGCATCTCCGGTTGCCTTGACAGCGATCAATTTCAACGAGTAACCGATGGATGCAATTCCGGTTGCGTTGTTTGTTTTTGCATCGGCAATTCCGGAACAATGTGTACCATGATCAAAAGTATTGTTCGGCGGATTTGGGTTATTGTCATTGTCGGCAACATCATAACCGTTGATGTCATCAATGTAACCGTCGTTGTCGTCATCAATTCCGTTGTTTGCAATTTCACCCGGATTCACCCAAAGATTTCCGGAAAGGTCAGGATGTGTACGGTCAATCGCATTGTCAACGATTGCAATTTTCACTGTCGATCCGGTGGAAAAATAATTCCATGCACCTGCAGCATTGATGGTACTCAAGTGCCATTGCGAACCATAGGATGGATCGTTCGGTACAAGACAGATTTTATCGAGGGGAACACGTTCGGCATAAACCACGCTTCCTGTTTCATTCAGTTCTTCAATGATGGAACCTACAGCAGCGTAATCACTGAATTGAAGAAGATAGGTGCGCTGAAGGATGGAAGAGTTTTTCGCAGCGAAAAAAGGCTGGGAAAGGTTGGTAATGGCATGTGATTTTGCAATTGCACTCAGGAAAGGAAGCGTTCCGACAGGAAGTTGATGCGGATTTCCATTCAATGAATTGACAATGCGGTAATCATCCTTTACACGGAACCAGATTTTTCCGTCTTGGTAATCCGGGTAAATTGTTTGTGCAAAAATTGCGAGAGGTGTCAACGCAATGAATGCGGCAAGTAGAATTTTTCTCATCGTGTTTGGTTTTGTTGAAAAATATGGTCGATTGATTTTTAAGGCTGTCAGAACCAAGATGAAAGGTGCAAAAAAAAGACGAAGAAATCAAGGTTGGGGATTAAAAATGGGGATTGGAAGGAGAAAATAAAACGCAACCGAATATTGCCTATAAACCATTTTCCACTCATGAAGCTCCAGCAATGAAAACTCTTTCTAAAATATTAGCCGGTAAAACTATTGATAGAAACATGAGAGCGGGAAAGAAAGTATATCGGCACTCAAAGCATTACAGATAGTCTCTCTAATCAAAACATCATCATCTGTAAAACCATAACCCGACTCTTATCACCACCCTGGCTTCATGCCCCTAACCTGCGATCGATTTGGTGAAGGTTAAGAAGCCGGGGTGACAACAAGGTTTAGGCTAAGTTTTTTCAATAAAAATAAATCGCACCGGGAATCACGCCCACAACCGCATCATTCAACTGAACACCCGATGCGGAATAGCGCAGCAAATGTCCACGTTGCGAATAATCCATTGCATCGGTTACAAAAACCTCTCCCGTTTGCGGACGGATTCCAAGTCCGTAAAAACTGTGCAAGCCTGCCGGGATGAATGGTGTACTTGGAAGTGCAACGGCTGTGGACGGCATTCTTTGCACATCATTGTCCAGATAATAAAGTGTGTCGCGTGTTGAATTTGCACAAAGTCGCGTTGGACTTTCCGCTGTGGTAAACGGCAATGAAAGTTCAACCGAGTGTGTGGTTGTGTTGATGCGATAAAGTCCGCCCGCTGTAGTTGTGGTGTAATCGCCATAACACAGCACCCACAATTTCCCGTTGTTATCCAATTGCAAACTGTTTCCGCCCGGCGCAACCGTGATGCTGTCTGTCACTTGATCGGTATTCGGATTCATGACAAAGACCTTGTTGTGATCCGTGCTCGAAACAAAAACTTCACCATTCACCATCACCATCGCTTCCGATTCTCCCGGAAAAGGAACCGATCCCGTTCGGGTGTTGGTGGAAAGATTCACGATCGAGATTGCATTTGCAAAAAGATCCGACACATACGCTTTTGTTGCGGAAATGGGAAGAATGAAACGCGGTGAGGTGAATCCTGCAATTGTTTTTTGACTTTTGCAATTCGAAGGATTGACCACTTCTATTTTTCCGGAATTGTTCACCACAATATATTCCTGTCCGTTGATCAATGTCATGCTTTGTCCCACATCTCCAAGCGGACGGCCATTGGAAGCCCCGAACAAATCTTCGACCGCGCTTCCGTCACTGAATTTGAAAAATGAAATTTTTGCATTTCCTCCAAGATAATTTCCTTCGTCAATGACAAAAGCACCCATGCCCGGAGTGATCGTTGTACCACTGTCGGATGGGGTGATCGGTTGGTCTTTTTTGCAGGCAGAAAAAACGGCAATGGAAAAAATGAAAATGGAAATGTTGCGGATTGTTTTCATGGCTAGGATTTTATTTTTGTTTTTATCTATTCTGTTTTGGTTTTGAAGTCAATGGTTATTCCGACTTGGAAATATCTTCCCGGCATGGCACGATAGGCGATGGCCTGGTATTGCTCATCAAAAAGGTTGTTGACGCGAAAGAAAATATCCCCGAAAGATTTTTTACAATCGATTCTTTTTCCAATGGTGATTTGCGAAATCGAAAATGCAGGCAGGTAAGCGGAATGATCGGTAGCGGTGAAACGCAAGCCCGTGTATTGCTGGAGATAAGCGACATAAAATTTCCGGTAATCGATCTGCAGCATCGCATTCCATTTATCCGCCGGCAAATACATCAACTGTTTTCCAATCGATGGGTCATTCGCAATTGCCGATTTTTCATTTGTCGCACGCACATAATCGTAACCGCCCATCAATGTGAATTTCCATTTCGAAACCGTGTAATCCATTTTCAAGCGGTGCTCCACTCCCCTGCTCCACACCGACAATAAATTATGCGGCGACCAATACGCAGGACCGGGTGTCCATTCAATCCAATTCGTTGTGTTGCGATTGTAAACGGTAACGGCATACGAGAAATCGGTTTTCCCCTTGTGAAAATGAAAATCGCCAGTCGCTTCCTCGTTCCAGCTTTCTTCCGCTTTCAGGTTTTTATTCCCACCCGGATTCCAATACAAATCGTTGAATGTCGGGATGCGGTAATTTCTGGCAACGGAAGATTTTGCTGTAAGCCATTTGAAAATTTCCCAATCACATCCGAGCGCACCAACGAGTGGAACGAATTTTCCGTTCAATTCCTCCTGACGGAAATTGAGTGACAGTTGCACTTTATCTGTCGGTTCATAAAGCGCACCTGCAAAAGCATTTGCGCGATTCTGTTGCGTGGTGGGAATATTTTGCGTGATGATCGCTTGTGACCATGTGTCGGAAATCCCTCCGTTTATTTTCCAACGGTCTATCTTATAAATCTCAACATTCGCTTCATTGATCAGTGAAAGTGCATTTGTAACCGAAATGAGTGGACTGAATCCCGGATCGTAATTCAAATATTCCGTCAACGCAGCGGATTTTGCAGTAATGGAAAATCCGTGACCGAAATGTTTCCATTCCGCCATCGAACGGAAAAATTCATCCACCTGTCGCGCTTCGCTCACCGACTCCTGCATCGAGGGCGCAATTCCACGGTCACTCGATTGAATCCAACCCCTTGCCGTGAGTGTATTGTGATTGTTCAACGCTATTTTTACCTCAGCCTGAATTCCCTGTTGCAAAAAATCTCCGTTCTTCAAGGTGTCAATCGGAACAGGATTTCCAGGTTGGGTAAAATTCGGGAATGTAAAATCATTTTTCGCCTGTTGTCTGTACGCCCGCACATCCGTAGAAATCCTATTGTTGCTGTAACCGATTTTCAATCCATTGTTCAATTCGCCGAAACTTCCACCAAGACCCGCATATTTCACATTCCAATTATTTCCATTTGAAAAAGAGAGATTGCTTCCCGTATTTATTATTCCACCGATTGCACCACTTCCATATCCTGCCGAATTCGCACCGAAATCCAATGAAACATTATCGAATAAAATCGTCGGCAGCAAAGAGAGATCAACATTTCCGTTTGTCGGACTCTGCAAATTGAATCCATTCCATAGTACGGGAGTTTGTTCCTCGCTTGCACCACGCACGGATGTAGTGGCGAGACTTCCGCCTCCATACGTTTTCAAGAACATCAATCCGTTTTCATTCAGTAAGTCGGTGACTGTTCCGGCAGCATAACGGCTTTGGAAAATGGAATCCGTTTTTTGCGAATTGATTCCGGTTTGCGAATAATCATGAATTGTAACGGGAACCAAAACGGAAGAATAAGCGGAATCGGAATCCGGGAAAAGATGTCCGACAACTTTTATCGTGTCACGAGTTGGAATGGTGTCCTGCGAAAAAACGGAAATGCCCTGCAGCAGGATTGCCGCAAGAAAAAAGCTTCGAGACAGAAAATTGTTTTTCCTGTGCATGATACAATGATCTTTTCCCGGATCAATGAATCAGCCGTGTGGGAAATGGTTGCAGAAAAAAAAAAACGGAAATTGTTTTTCCATTCTCTGCAGCTTTTTTCCCGAAGCGCGGATGATCATTCGTATCGGCAGGTCTTCTGACTT
>CAYMZV010000330.1:0-4954 GCA_964394965.1 uncultured Chryseobacterium sp. | reverse complement strand
AACGAGTGTGCCGATACTTAATTTGAATTAATCTTTTTTAATGTGATTCAATGTGAGTTTATTCGGATGAGTTTGAATTAATTTAGATTTCATTTCATCTTCAGCGACATAATCAGTAATGCGAACAAAATCAATCAATTCTTCGGTGACCGCAATTGAATTTGTTAAGAGTTGAGTACTGGTTTTCAGTCAAAATTTATTTCGGAAATTAACAGTACGTAACAAAGAGAAAATCAAAAAATCAATTTAAGCAAAGTTGTATCGACTTTCATGTTTCCAATATTGGTTTTGAAAGCCGTAATACAGATTTTGTGGTACTATTTTGACAAAAAGCAATCCACTCAAATACGTAAATTTTCGATAATATTTCGGTCAATTTCCAATCTTAATTTCCGGAAATTGAAAAACAAAATCGACTCAACTTTTTTTCGGATTTTGTGCAGTCGATGACTGATTTTGAAAAGTCGAGTACTGGATTTCGAGCCATTTATACCGGAAACAAGCTCAGTGAATATTGATTTTCCCCCAAATATCTTCCTTCGATATCCAGTATGGATATTGAAAATCTGAAATCCAATTTCATTTATTTATGTTTCGGGATTTTGGCAAAATGGTAAGTGCTAATATATTGAAATTGAGTTCTTTACTTCCAATGCAGAATGAAACGCAATTTTATCAAAACGACTATCGTGTAGCCTCATCCCGGACATTTTCGGGTTTTGTTTTTCGGAAAAGTCGAAAAAATAAATTGATGCAGATGCTACTGACTAAAATTTCGAGTTAACACTGATTTTCGTTCAATAATTTTCGAGATTTAAACAGTTCGATTAATGAGAAAAATTTTGGGTAAAAGTTAATTCTTAAGATAACTTTTCCTCCTTTTTGGAAAGTTGCTCGACTTCATTAAAAGATGAACTTAGAAAATTCCAACGAAATTCTGTGGATAGCAGTTAGCGTACAAATTAACTTGTGTCCATTGCAAATTGGCCGCAACATGATTTTCTCAATTACCATTTCCATAGGAGTTCTCCTGAAATTATTTACGCATACCATTTTCGACATCTGTGAAAATTTCGCCTTTTTTGAAGAGTTTGTTGCTTCATTCCCAGCTATTTGAATTTTAAAACACGATAAAATTTTTCGGATAATATCAAAAATCTGTCCCTGTTTTTTATCGCCACATAACCGATCTTTATAATGATGAGGTGTGTTCGGTTTTTATCACCTGAAATTATGATTGTTAAAACAAAAAGATGTACATGGAATCCTATCCTTCTTCACAAACAAATTCTTCTCCCAAAGGACTGCTTGCCGATTTCGAAAAGCTAAGCGGCAATTTCAAACTGATTCTCGAAAATGGCATCGAAGACTTTTTTCCAAATTCCAAATTTTCGGATTCTGATGGAGCCTATGCAAATTTCGTAACTGAAAATTCGCTCAATAGGGAAGAGCGTTTGTTGATTCTCCTTTCGCTCATCCAATATATTGATCCGGGTTTTATTCATCAATTGGAAACGGAGAAAAACGAATATCGTTTGGTGCAATGCAGTAAAACTGGATTGATGTTGCCGACTGGTGAAACCTTTTTGAAATTGCTTTCTGCAAATGATAAGAACGTTCGGATTGAAGCACATAAATATCTCGGGACGGATCATCTGTTTTATCGCAAGAGTGTAATTGACCTTGGTGATGTAAATGAAGGCATGTCGCGTTTTTTCGGCGTGTTGAAATTGACTCCGACTTATCAGGAATTATTTCTTTACAACAAACACAGCAGACCACGTTTCAGTCAGGAATTTCCTGCACACTTACTGGAAACACATTTAGCTTGGGAAGACCTATCCATTAATCCAATAACCGCTGATAAGGTTGATGAGATAAGAGCGTTCCTCGATCATGGTGATACGTTGCGCGATAATTGGGGATTGAAAAAACACATGAAACCCGGATATCGTTGTTTGTTTTATGGTCCGAGCGGAACCGGAAAAACATTGGCAGCGACATTGCTGGGAAAACACATCGGCAGGGAAGTTTATCGTGTTGACATCAGCAGTGTGATCAGCAAATACATTGGGGAAACGGCAAAGAATTTGAATTCACTTTTCAATACAGCCGAGGACAAGGATTGGATTTTATTTTTTGATGAAGGCGATGCGCTATTCGGAAAACGTGTGGACACTTCACAGTCCGAGGACAAGAACTCCCATTTTGCAAATCAGGACATTGCTTATTTGCTGCAACGGATTGAGAATTATAACGGATTGGTAATTGTAGCCAGCAATTTCAAGAAAAATATGGATGATGCCTTTTCGCGTAGGTTCCAGAACATTGTACACTTTGATCTTTTGAATCAGGAACTCAGCAAAAAATATTGGGAAAATAACATTCCGTCAAATGTTACGCTTGGTGCTGGCATCGATCTTGAATTGATTGTGAAAAGATATCCGCTTTCTCCGGCATCAATTATTAATGTGATCAATCGTGTCTGCTTGAAGACGATCAGAAAAGGCAGCACGGAAATTTCAAATGCTGATTTGGAATTGTGCATTAAGGATGAACAAGTCAAATAGAATTTAGCTATTAAAGCCATGTCAAATCCCAAGCGATATTCGGAAAAAATAAAAAGGAAGGATGACAAGAAGGATTCCGGTTACCAGATTCCTTCTGGGAGTTATAATATGATGGCTAATCTTTCCATCATCAAGCCACTTTTTGAACCACATTTCAAATCCATGTTTGCAAGAGGTGGTGGAGAGATTCATGCGAAGTTGGAGATTTCTCATCCCCAAGATGAATCGGAAGTGCAAGCGGATGAAATGGCGGATTCGTTTATAAGTGGAGATGCGAAACATAGTCAACATATTCTTTCGCAACATATTCCTGAGGTTTCGAGAAAAGGCGAAGGTGGTGGAATGGAAACTTCGAATGAGTTTGATCAGCAATTACAAAGCACTAAAGGGCAAGGACAAAAACTGGATGAAGAAACGAAAGGTGAACTAGAAGAGCATACAGGAACTGATTTGAGTGGCGTAAATGTTCACACAGATTCTCAGGCTCATAATTTGAGTGAGAGTATAAATGCAAAGGCATTTGCACATGGACAGGATATTTATTTCAAGGAGGGGAATTATAATCCGCAGAGCGAGGAGGGGAAAAGTTTGTTGGCGCATGAGGTGGCGCATACCCATCAACAAAAATCGGAAACTGACATTACAAGAAGTATTCAGCGTAAGCCAGATGATCCTTTGGGAACAGCTACGACAACAGATCAAACCTTGTTGTATATAGGGCACACTACAATCTCTGATAGTGAAACGCTCTTATCTGGAAGCAATGTTGTATTGGTTGAAAGATATAAATCACTTCCAACAGCGGAGACTTGGTACAAAATTGAAATAAACAGCACCGGTCAGCCAAAGACAGGATATGTGTTGGATTGGATGCTCGCAAACATTGTTATCACCAATCCTCAGAAGGAAGACGTGTTTATATTTGAAATGGCTGAAACCGCTGTTGGTGCAATTCAATTTAAAGACACCACATTTAGCTTTGAAATATTGAATCAAGATTTTGTATTTCATGGAGATTCTTTCAATGTACGACTTACCATTGATGGCGAAACACGAAGTGAAGGAACTCCTCCGACGCTGGTACAAGGAATTTTCATGTACGTGGTTTTGGATTATAAAGGAGACGGAATTGCGGATCATATCCCATTAAGAATAGAACTTTCCAATGACTCTGTTGAGACCAGCGAGGGAATGACCGTTTTCCCAGATAAAAGCCGCGTTCTTTCATCATTACAAGCAAATGTCACGGTAAGAGCAAAATCAAATATTGATGTGCTTGAAATACTATTACCAAGAACCGGCGAAGCTCCTTACCGAATCTATATTGCCGATGCATTATCAATGAATTCCGCATGGCTTCCAGCAATGCATAATCACATATTTGAAATAACTGAGGTTAGAAATGCGCAATTGCCATCAGCACAAGTTCAACAGCCGACTATTTTTAATACTTTAAAATATACAAATGAACTGCCACAATGGAATAGACCTAAACTGGAAAATATCGAATATCGTCTGCCAACGGAAGCTGAATATAATCAGATGGAACTTGATTGGCTCAATAAAGCGCCGGAAGGCCAACTTGCAGAAGTAAATATTCTGATGCCGAATTCCATACCTGCTAAAAATCAGGATGAGTATTCGTCAACAAGCCCTATAACAGAACAAAAAGCGGAACTACTTCCAACGGGCATTGCACTTCCATTGGCTGCGTCACGGCTCGAGGATGTGATGCATCCTCCTTTGGTTTTAATTGGTTATGATGTGCAACCGTGGTTTATACCGCAAGAGCTTGATGCCAGTTTTGCCGCGCTTCTGAAAAGAGTCCAATTAGATTCTGACAGGTATTCAAGTGCCAAAAAATCTGCGCGACAGAAAGATTATGATCAAAAACAGCTTGCGGCCAATACATTAATCGATCAGATTGTCTTGGGAAAACCCATGATGCAACAGGCATTTTTTCTAATGACATCTTATACCGACAAACATCCCTACTATGCAAAAATAAATCCTCTTGCAGCTGCACTTAACACGCTTGTCGCTCAAGCGATAGTTGAGTCATACGATAATCCATCGGCTGCTAAGAAAACAATGAAAGAGGCCTTGAACAAACAAGAGGCAATCAATGCCGTGTTTAGTGTTTTACATTCCCAAAGAGGCGGTCTGTCTGATACTACACTGGCAGAAATAGAAAATACCTACGCAAACATAAAATATGCAAAGTTTACTCGTACTGTTGTTGTTGATCATATTATTGAAGGAGAATTGAAAAGACTCAACAGCAATTTAGCAGGGGAAAGAGAGAATTTAAAAGCGGGTACAATGCCCCCTCTCGAGCAAATGATGCAGGAGGAAGGGGATGTTGAACTCCTTAGAGAGGTTAC
>CAYMZV010000329.1:0-4966 GCA_964394965.1 uncultured Chryseobacterium sp. | reverse complement strand
CAGCATCGATGGTTGAAAGTTCCATCATGTATGTGCCCGGCTATATCGGCACACTCGGTTGGATGGATACTGAATTGCCAACGTGGTTTATCATTGTGTCTTATGCACTGATCATTTTTACTGCGCTACAAGAGGACAACGGAATAATTCCGTTTCGCAAATCAAACTTGCTTTTGATTCTTTTCACTTTCGCTTTTTTGTTTGCGTTGGTGATCCTTTCGCAATACCTGCTTTGTGCACGCATCGGGGCCAACCGGGTGAATGTTGTTCAGGGAAGATATTTCATTCCCGTATTTCCACTTTTGTTTTTATCACTTTCGTTTTTCCGCCGATTGAAAATGAAAACAATTGCATTGCCGATCATCATTTTCGTTTTTTTCAGTTCCATCATTTCATGTTGCACACTTTATTCGCGTTATTACCTTGATCCCGTTTCGGCTTCTTGCACCATCCAATGCGGCGCAGAGGAAATAACTCCCGACGGTTATTACTCCACCAATCTCTCCAATGTAAATCTTGAAAATGAGGGAACACGTTCCTGCGAGATGGCGAGAACAGGAAAATATTCCGCCAATGCATCACCCCATCATCCGACCGGTTTTGAAATGCGTTTCCACAACGGGAAAAAAGGCGATCACTTTCATGCAGAAGTTTGGCGGCATGGGGAAGGAGGATTGCTCGTGTTGACTTGCAGCGGAAACAAGAATTACATTGCTTCTTCCGCCCCATTGGAAAAAGACGGCAAGGGATGGGAAAAGCTGGAACTCGATTATATACTGAAGGAAAATCTGCCGAATGGGGAAATTGCAATTTTCATTTGGAATCCGAAAAGCGATCCTGTTTATTTCGATGATCTTCTCATCCATTATTCTTCCGTCAAATGACATTTCCCGAATGCATTTTCCTGTGACTTTCCGGTTAACAAAAAAAATATCCCTCCGGTTTTCGGTAAATGGTTTGTTTTACTTTTACAAAAGTTTACAGACTTGAATCCTAAATTATGAATCCCGATGGCAGTCGATATCATACTTGCCGCACCTTCACAAAAGTTGCTTTCGGGAATTTCATTTTCGAATAGGTTTCCCTTTTTCATCAGATTGAAAAAAAATCTCCCGCAAGGGGATGCCGAGCCCCCTTCGGACTAATTGGATTTTCTTCCGCAAGGAAATGACGATTCACATTGGACTATTTTTCAATTCCTGTTTTAAAAGAAAAAATCATGAAAAGAAAACATAACAAAGGAGCGGTAAAAGCGATTCTCGCTGCCAAACATTACGACAAACTCAAGGGAGAACTGAAAGATTGGCTTTCCCCCGAAGTGGTTGAACTCCTCAATGAATTGCACGACAGCGAAAAGGCAATTGTGTTCAGCGCCTTGTCGCCACGAATTCTAATAAAAACATTTAAAGTTCTTGAACACAGCGAGCAGAAAAAAATCATTCACGATTTGCCGCATGAACAGGCAGCGAAAATCCTGAATGAAATACAGCCGGATGACAGAACGGAATTCCTTTCTGAAGTTTCCGGAAATGCTGTCAAGGAATTGCTGAAACTTTTATCAGAAGAGGAAAGGGCGACGACACTGCTGCTGCTCGGTTATCCCGAACACAGTGTGGGTCGGATGATGACGCCGGATTTTATTGCGGTGAAAAAAGATTGGTCGGTGAAACGTGTGCTCGATTATGTGCGCACGAATGGACAGGACAAGGAAACGATCAATGTGATTTATGTGATTGATGACAATGGTGTGTTGATTGATGATATCCGGATCCGTGAATTCCTTTTTGTTTCGCAGGATAAAATGGTGAGTGATCTCATGGATAACCGTTTCACTTATCTCACCGTTACCGATGCGGAAGAAACTGCAATCGATGTGTTCAGGAAAAACAACAGGGTCGCATTGCCCGTCATTGATGCGCAAGGTATCTTGCTCGGAATCGTAACGATTGATGACATACTTCGTTTGGCGGAAAAAGAAGAGACGGAAGACATGCAAAAACTCGGAGGTGTGGAAGTGTTGGATGAACCGTACATGAACATTTCCTTTTTGAAGCTGATGAAAAAACGTTCGGGTTGGCTTGTCATTCTTTTTCTCGGCGAGATGCTCACCGCAACTGCAATGGGATATTTCCAGGATGAGATTTCCAAAGCGGTCATTCTCGCCTTGTTCATTCCACTCATCATTTCGAGTGGAGGGAATTCCGGTTCACAGGCATCCACACTCATCATCCGCGCGCTCGCGCTCGGCGAAGTGAAAATGAAAGACTGGTGGAAAATCATGAAACGTGAAATTTTTTCCGGATTGTTTCTCGGAACAGTGTTGGGTGTGATCGGATTCATTCGCGTTGCAACATGGACACTCTTCACGAATATTTATGGACCGCATTGGGTACTTGTCGGATTGGTTGTGTGCTTTTCATTGATCGGTGTTGTCCTTTGGGGAACATTATCCGGTTCCATGTTGCCGCTCATCCTGAAAAAATTCGGCGCCGATCCTGCCGTTTCATCCGCACCTTTCGTCGCGACTCTTGTGGATGTAACCGGTTTGGTAATTTATTTCAGTGTTGCAATGGCGGTCATGAGTGGAACAATGCTGTAAAAAAATCATCCATGAAAAACAATTGACTAAACCTCCTCACTACCCTGGCTTCTTAACCCTCACCCAAAACAATTCAGGTTAAGGTCAGGAAGCCGGGGTGGAATTTGGGCTTGGGTGAAGTGTTGGATTTTATTTGTAAAAAAATGTTGTCAAAAATCATCAATGAAAAACAATTGACTAAACCTCCTCACTACCCTGGCTTCTTAACCCTCACCCAAAACAATTCAGGTTAAGGTCAGGAAGCCGGAGTGGAATTTGGGTTTGGGTGAAGTGTCGAATGTTATTTGTCAAAAACCGAAAAAGAAAAAATCATGTCAGACCATCATCATCACGAACATGCGCATACACACGACCACGGACACTCGCACGGTCCCGGTCATTCGCATCATCATGTTCCTTCCACCATCAACAATGCATTCATCATTGGAATCATCCTGAATACGGTTTTTGTTTTGGTGGAAGTGGCTGCCGGATTGTGGAATAATTCACTTGCATTGTTGACCGACGCCGGGCATAATGTGGGTGATGTTGCAGGACTTGTTTTGGTTCTGATCGCAACACGCTTGGCAAAAAGGAAATCGAATAAAAAATTCACTTACGGTTATGGCAAGACCACCATTCTTGTTGCATTGATCAATGCGGGATTATTATTGATTGCTGTCGGTGCAATCGGTTGGGAAGCGATCACGCGATTCAACAATCCGCATCCTGTGGAAGGCAAACTCATTTCCGCTGTCGCCTTCATGGGTATCATCATCAATACCATTTCGGCTTTGCTGTTCATGAAAAACAGGGAGAAAGATCTCAATGTGCGTGGCGCCTACTTGCACATGGCAGGCGATGCGGCAGTATCATTGGGTGTGATGATTTCCGGAATCGTCATTTATTTCACACATTGGTTTTGGCTCGATGCAGCAATGAGCCTTGTAATCATCATCGTGATCGTATGGAGTACATGGGGATTGTTGAAAGATTCACTGCGGCTTTCACTCGATGGTGTTCCGGCGGGAATTGAAACGGAGCATGTGAAAAAATATTTGTTGGGTTTGAAAAATGTAACCGGTTTGCACGACTTGCACATTTGGGCGATGAGCACAAACAAGACAGCATTGACCGCACATTTGGTTGTACCGGGAAATACGGATGATTCTTTTTTGGCTGAAATAAAAAAAGAATTGCACCATCATTTCCACATCGACCATGCAACGATACAAGTGGAAAAATCCGAAGGGCTGGATTGTGACCAGGATTGTTGAACAATGTGCCGAGCCGATCATGTTCTCTAAAGTTTTAAACCGCTTGCAATTTTCGCGTTCGCGACAGTGAAAAAAAGATGGCAAGCAATGTCCCCAAGGAAAGTATCGCCACCAACATTCCCGATCCTCCGGTCGGCCTGCCATCGTAGTAATGGAAATAAGTCGGTGCAATTCCGCCCTGGTCTTTTTTGTCTTTCTTTTTCAGGAAATGGTTCAGCTCATTCGGATAATCCAAATGTGTGCTGATGTCGCGGCCGCTTAACCATTGATAGGTATACAATTCATCCCAACGGCGTTTGGTGAGATCGTTCAAATATTCCTGTCCCTGATCACAACTGAAATCGCCGGTTGCAGGATGTGTGAGAATGTAACGCGCCTGCCAGTTTTGTGTATTCGGAGTTTCCTGGAACATCAAATCCTGTGGAAAATTTTCGCGGTTGTAAGTCACATGCAAACGTGTAAAATAAACATTGCCCGCGTAACCCGTATGGTATTGATTCACCCAATCCACTCCGGCATCGGTAAATTCCTGCAACATCGGAGGAGGGCCGGTACATGGATCGCAATATTGCGTAACGTTCGCACTCACATCCCACGCGTACTCCAAAAACACGACATTTTTTTCTTCACGCTTCCACGCTCGTGTGTAAAGGTCCTTGTAAAAACCGGCGAATTCGTCAGCGACAAACAATGGAACTTTCAAATCGGTTGGAAGATTTACGGTGCGGTAATTTGTGGTTTCAATTCTTCCTGTTTTTGAAAATGCATACACAATCATATCCTGATTCCCATCTGAATTAGCCATTCCCAAACGAATCGGCAACATGAATTTCGGGGAGTTGAAGCTCACCTGCAACGGACGGAGCGGCACTGCCCCATTATTCGTGTATTGTCCAAGATTCACTTTCGCCACAAAAAATTTCATGTTGCTTTTGATGTACGGTTCCAAAACCTCCTGTGCGCCCGCCGGAATCTTGTAACCGTTATCTGTCAACCACGCTTCCAATCCGCCGGATTCCTTTGCCGACAAAAGAAGAATATCATATTCACCCACTGTATATTTCGCCTCGATGGTGACGTCATTGCCCTGCTGGTCGAAAGTCAGGCTGAG
>CAYMZV010000328.1:0-4979 GCA_964394965.1 uncultured Chryseobacterium sp. | reverse complement strand
GGAAATTCACGCAGCCGAATGGGAGAAGTTGGATGCGACTTCGAAAAGGGAAATGATCCGTTCATTGACGGACATCCGTGAAGGAATCGGAATGCCCGTGGAGTTCCATTCAAAAGGAAACCATTCGGATTACAAATCGGAAATTGTTTTTCATCCCGATGCGTTACTGGAAAAAATAGAAAAGAATTTTTCGGAAACGGGAAATCCGATCAAAATGGAATCTCTCGATTCCGAATCCGAAATCTTGTTGGAAGGATTCATCGAAGGGAAAGAATTCTCCTGCATTGTTGTGGATGATGAAAATGGAATTCCCGTTGCGCTTCCCCCGACTGAAATCAGGAAGGGAAAAGAATTGTTCGATTACCGTTCAAAATATTTGCCCGGACTTTCCCGGAAAATCACACCGATCGAATTGCCGGAAGAGCAGATCGAAAAAATCAGGAAAGAATGTGAGCGTTTGTTTTCGGCACTCGACTTCGACGTGTATGCGCGCATCGACGGATTCATTTCCAAAGACGGGACAATTTATCTCAACGATCCGAATACAACTTCGGGCATGATGCCGTCTTCCTTTTTCTTTCACCAGGCCGCGGAAATCGGATTGAATCCTTCGCAGTTTCTCACGTTCATCATCCGCACTTCCTTGCGTGCGCGAATTGACGCTGATAAAAATGCAAAGCGTTACGATCACTTGCTGGTGCAATTGGATGAAGCGATGCATCATTCACGCACGAAAGGCGAAACGAAAAAACGTGTTGCCGTGATTTTCGGCGGTTACTCTTCCGAGAGACATATTTCGGTGGAGAGTGGAAGAAATATTTATGAAAAACTTTCCTCGTCTTCGAAATATGCACCGTTCCCCGTTTTCCTTACCGGAAATGACAACGACCACCAACTTTATTTCATTCCGATCAATGTTTTGCTCAAGGACAATGCGGATGACATCAAGGAAAAAATAGTGAATTGGAAAGTCCATCCCGTTGTCCAGCGCATCATCGACAATTGTCAATCCATCACGCATACCTACGCATCACCCGATGCACTCGCTGCTCCGCGCCGCATCACGTATGAGGAACTTGCGAAAATGTGCGATGTGGTTTTCATTGCGTTGCATGGCCGTCCGGGTGAAGACGGAGCGGTTCAGGAAAAATTGGATCGCCTCGGATTGCCTTACAACGGTTCTGGAAAATCGAGTTCTGAAATTACCATTGACAAATTCCGTACGAATGAGATTCTGATGCAGCATGGATTTCTTGCGGCTGCACATTTGTTGGTTACGGAAGAGGAATGGAATTCGAATCGTGAAAAAGTGTTGGCGTCGATCGATGAAAAAATAAAATGGCCGTTCATCGCCAAGCCGGTTGATGACGGTTGCAGTTCCGCCGTTCGAAGGATAAAAACGAAAACCGAATTGGAAACATTTGCCGATTTGATTTTCAGGAAGACGGAAGAGTTTGATCCGAAGAAAGCGGAAATACTGAAGATAAAAGCCAAGGAAGAATTTCCCCGCAAGAAAGTTTTTCTGGTGGAGGAGCTCATCGGCAAAAAGGACGCGAAACATTTTCTCGAAATCACGGGCGGAATGCTCACGCGTTACGATGACAAGGGGGAATTGGTGTATGAGGTTTTCGAAGCATCGGAAGCCTTGTCAGAAGGGGAAGTGCTTTCGCTCGAGGAGAAATTCCTTGCCGGACAAGGACAGAACATTACACCCGCACGTTATGCACATGATCCGAAGGAACGCCAATTGATTTCCGATCAGGTGAAGGCAACCTTGGGTGCAGCCGCCCGTCTGTTGAATATCCAGGGTTATACCCGGATAGATGCTTTCGTGCGTGTGTATGACAACAGTAAAATTGAAACGGTTTTTGTGGAAGTGAATTCATTGCCGGGAATGACACCTGCAACCTGCATTTTCCATCAAGCGGCCATCAATCATTATAAACCATACGAATTCATCGATCGCATTCTTGAGTTTGCCTACGCACGCAAACGAATGCAGGTGCAGCAAACCGCCCAATGAACATGATCAAGAATATTTTCAACTTTTTAAAAAGCCGCATCTTCCTCCTGAACCTCGCAATTGCCATTGTCGGTTTGCCTTTATTGTTCTGGATCATCATGTCGTGGCTCGGCCATTATACAAAACACAATGACTTTGTGACGGTACCCGATTTTACAAATTTGAAAACGGAACAGCTTGGAAGTTTTGTCGCCGACAAGAATATCGGTTATGAAGTGATCGATTCCATTTGGAGTCCGAAACTTCAAAAGGGAATTGTCGTGAAACAGGATCCTGAGGTGGGTGAAAAAGTGAAAGAGGGAAGAAAAATCTATCTGTATGTAACCGCACTCCAACCTCCGAAAATAAATATGCCGGATTTGGTAGGGGAGACGAGCCACAATGCACTTTCGGAACGGCAGGCGGTTCGCATCTGTGAAAGTTATGGATTGATTCCCACCACGCAGCAAGTGAACGACGAAAGAAAAGATCTTGTGATTGCACAATACTACAATGGAAAACCGATTGCACCGGGAACCCTGATCGAGAAAGGGGCGCACATTATCCTGAAAGTTGGAAAAGGCGAAGGCGAAAGTTCAGGTGACATTTCCATTCCCAATTTGATCGGGATGACTTTCCGCTCCGCACGCGGGAAAATGATCGACCTCGGATTGGAATGGGATTGCATTCCCGATCCCGGTGTGAAAGATACCTTGAATGCCACGGTTTACAGTCAGGATCCGCCTCCTGCGCGCGACAGGAAAATTCTTCCCGGAACAAGTATTGACATCCGTGTTTCGAATGACAAATCGAAAGCGAAAAGGGATTCCATCTGATGAAAATGTTTTAAATTAGAGTAAGCATGAAAAAGATAAATGGCATAACGATTTTGTTTTTTGTTGCATGCACAAAACTGTTTTCACAGACGGAGGAAAAGCTTGTTCCATTGACTGAAAATCCAATTCAGGTTAAAGAATTCCAACAGCGTTTGCACCAACAGCATTCCACCCAACGAACGGCACAGGCATTTCCCACCGATACGATTGAACTTCCCGCTTCAGGATTGTTCGACGATTTTTCCTACGATTCACATCGTCCCGATACAACTTTATGGGATTATGACACGCTGATGTATTCCGAATCGAACCGTTTGGGATCAGGAGTGTTCATCAATCGCACTTGGGCTTATGCGCCCATCAATCTTGGTGTATGTACGTTCGATGGATTGAATTGCATGGGCGAACCTTATGACACGGCGGCGCTGACAACGAGTACAGGTCCGAGTGACGAATTGGTTTCGCGTCCCATTGACTTGAGTGCTTACTCTGTTTCCGATTCCGTTTATTTGAGTTTTTGGTACGAACCTGAAGGAAGGGGTTATGCACCGAATGCGATGGATTCACTGGTGTTGGAATTCAATTCCCCGACTTGGAATATTCATCTGGATACGATCACCCATCGTGATACTGTGTCGTGGCGGGCAGTTTGGTTCAAGGAAGGATATACACCTCTGCAATACGATACGAATTTCCATCTCGTGATGATCAAGTTGGATAGCGCTTCTTATTTTGTAAAGGGATTCCGTTTCCGTTTTCACAATTGGGCAACACAATGCGGAAGCAATGACCATTGGCACATCGATGATGTTTATCTGAAAAGCAACCGTTCACGGAATGATACGGTTCCAGGCGATGTCGCTTTTGCTTATCCGCCCAATTCGGCGTTGAAGGATTTTTGGTCGATGCCTTACAAGGATTACAAACCGAGCATGATGGCGACGAACTACAACGTGCAAATGAGAAACAACGATACCGCTTTGGTTGATGCCACATATTGGTATTACGCGTATGATGAAACACATACACAAATCTCTGTTTATCCGAATGCAGGTGGAGCGGTGTATCACAATTTCCCGACGTATTGGACTTCAGGTTATGGCAACAATGCGCCCATCACAAATCCACCGATCAACTTCAGTTTTCCGCAAGGCACTGTCAATGCAGATACGGGAACATTTGAAGTGAAACATGTTTTGAAATATGGAACACAGATTGACAGTTGTTATGCCGAACAGAAGTTCATGAATTATTACGCGTATGATGATGGCACTGCAGAAGTGGGTTACGGATTGCTGTACAATAATTCCTTGCTTGCCTACAAATTCACTCTTCCTCCCGGAGCAACGGATACCACATTGAAAGCGGTTGAGATTTATTTTCTTCCCGTAATAAATTTCCCGACCATTGATCAGGAAACATGGACACTCACAGTTTGGGGAGATCAGGCAGGACAACCGGGAACAGTTATCTATACACAACGCACAGAAAAAAACCATTACCGATTTGAAACTCCCGACCGTTTTTATTCTTACGGAATCGATAGCGGAACAGTGAGACTGACCGGAACTTTTTATGTGGGTTGGCAACAGGATGGTGCCGACAATCTATATGTTGGTATGGATTTGAATGACAATCATCAGGATAAAATCTATCACAATTCAACCGGTGTTTGGTACACTTCGATTTATCCGGGTTCATTGATGATCCGCCCGGTGTTCGGCACGGTTTATCCTCCATCGGCAGATGCTTCGGGAATCCAGGAATATAATTCCTCTGCACAATTTTCAATTTATCCGAATCCTGCAAATGATCAGGTGAAAATTTCGGGATTGAAAGACGATCAGAAAAATGACAAGGTGAGTGTAATGGATATTTCCGGACGCGAAGTCATTCCATCCGAAAAAATAAATGAGGATGGTTCGTTGGATGTTTCTTCATTGAGTTCGGGAATCTATCTCGTACAAGTGAAAAAGGAAAACGGGGAAATTCTCGGAACACAGAAGTTGGTGATCGGGAAATAAGGATTCACTTTTCTCAAAACACGAATTCCATTTTGATGTCCGCCCTTTTCCATGGTGCATTTCCCAATGGGATTTCAACAAATCCAAGTTTCCTGTAAAGGTTCACGGCTACAGCCG
>CAYMZV010000327.1:0-4986 GCA_964394965.1 uncultured Chryseobacterium sp. | reverse complement strand
CGCTTTTTGCCGGACTGGAAATACAATTTCTCGCCGAGGGAATGGCTTTGCATTTGATGGTGCTGAAACGGAAAGGGAAAAAACTATTTGTGGAAAAATCGGTCATTCATGTTGAAAGCATTGAAAAGCTTTCGGAACATTTGTCCAAAGACATTCCGCTTGCTGTTGCATTTACGGGCAAAGGGATTTTGCACCGCCGCATTGCCATTGATCCTGCAAGCGATCCGAAAAGTTTGTTGTCGAAAGCATTGCCGAACGCATCGCTGAAGGAATTTTATCTGCAAACCGTTTCCGCTGTTCAGGATGAACAATTTGTTTCCGTGTTGCGCAAATCGTCCGTTGACGTTGTGCTTGAACAGTTGGTACAAAAACAATTCTCGGTTGTCGCATGTTCGCTGGGTCCGCTCGGTGTAATGAATGTTTTATCTCTTCTTGATGAAACAGTCACGGAACTGAAATTTGGGAATCACACGATCCAACTGCAGGATCATCTTCCGGAAGAAATGAATTATTCCGAAGGACATTCGGAAAAAAATACGTTCAGCATTTCCGGACAAACCATCGAGGCGGAGTCACTTCTTGCTTTCGCCGTTGCGTTCCAACAATTGTTGCCGGAAGAACTGCGCGCAGATGCACATGTGGAATCGCTCCTGCCTGCCAAAGAGGAATTTCTCCAGCGGAAACTGTTCAAGACGGCAGGAGTGGCGTTGATTGCCGTTACCTTATTTCTTCTGGTCGGAAATTATTTTGTGTTCTCGCATTATTGGTCTGAAAAAAATGAGCTCGAAGGGAAATTGCAAACACAAGGCGGAGCATTTGCCGATGTGAGAAATCTGGAAAAACAAGTGCAGCTCAAGCGCGATTTCCTTGAACAGGCAGGATTGCTGAATCCATCCAACCACTCCTATTATGCAGATCAGATTGCAGCGGAATTGCCAATGGAAATCAGGCTCACGCGTTTGGCACTTTCGCCGCGATTGAAATTGTCGGAAGAGGATTCCATCGGATTCAAACCGTGTCACATGGAGATTGATGGAAGCTGTTCACAAAGTGTCGTATTGAATAAATGGTTGCAACACCTGAAAGAAAAAAAATGGGTGAAGAGCACCACACTCGAGTCATATACACAGGACAAAAACATGACGCAAGGCGAATTCGAGGTTGCGTTGGAAATAGAATAGGAAATGTTCAACCGGCTCACAGGAAAACAAAAAAACAGACTGTTGCTCATTGCAGCATTTGTCGGCCTGTGGTCTGTCTATGCATTTGCAATCCGTAACACCGTCGACGCGCGTTATGCGTGCAAGAGCATGCAAGAGCAACTCGACAGCGCAGCCGATGCGCCTGCACGATTGATGCATCTCAAGGCGGAATTGCATCAGTTGGAGATGATGACGGGAAGCAACGATACGACCAACACCTTGCATGAACGTTTGCTCGGCGTGGTGACAAATTATTGTCAGGAAAATAATTGTACGCTTCGCGATTTCGCTTCACCCATTTGTTATTCGCAACAGGAATGGCTGGTGGAAACGCACCCGATCACCGTCGAAGGGAATTACATCACGTTACTGAAACTCGTCCAAAAACTCGAACAGGCAAAAATCGGAAAAGTCGTTTCCGTCGATTTCAATTCCAAACGCGACAACAAGACACAATCGCTTTCATTGACCGTTATCATTTATGTTCAAAACATTATCCGTAAAAAATCATGAAAAAGAAAATCGTTCCCTTTATTTATTTTATCGGCATTATCATTTTCGGTGGTTGCAGGCACGAATTCATTGAAACCGACCTGAGTGGAAAAATGTTGACCATTCTTGCCCCAAGCGATCGCGATACCGTTTCCACGGCAACACCATTATTCTGGTGGGACACCATCCGAGGTGCACGCACTTATCGCGTCCAAATCGTTTATCCCGATTTCAATGCGCCGCAATCCATGTTGTATGATACTGCAATTGATGCCGACCGTTTTTATCCGAATCTCGTTCCTGGTTTCACTTATTATTGGAGGATCCGTCCGGAAAATGGTTCCACTCGGGGAACTTGGGTAACGCGAAGTTTGACTGTTGACAGTACAATAAGTCTGGGTTCACAATTGATCGTCATCACTTCTCCCGCAACAAATGGTTATTCCACGTCAAACGGTACAATTGCTTTTGTGTGGAATTCCATTTCCGGTGCAACATTATACAGGATCGACATTGTCAATACAAGCACGGGAAGCGATGTAACCAATACAACAAGTTCGCTCAATAATTTTTCCTACACTTTTCCGCAGGGAAATTATTCTTTTTCGGTGCGGGCGGAAAATGCAACTTCGATTACCGGATGGAGCGTGCGGACTTTCGATGTGGATCAAACTGCGCCGACAGCACCAATACTTGTTTTACCAACGAACAATACAATTTATGTAACGCCGCCTGCAACTGTAAATCTGGATTGGACCAGTGCTTCGGATGCAGTGACCGACAGTCTCTATATCGCAACGGATTCAACATTTGCAACGGGAATACAAGGTTCGTATTTGCTCAATTCTTCGCAGAGTTCGTATGGATGGGTGGGCGCTCAAGCGGCAACAAGCTATTTCTGGCGGGTGCGCAGTACGGATGCGGCGGGGAATCGCAGCAATTACAGCACCACATTCAAGTTCAAGGATAATTGATGAAGAATAAAAAAACAGCCTACTTCATGTTGCCGATTGTTCTCGCAATTTGGGGGATCATCGGTTGGAAAGCGTATGCAACATTTGGAGGGAACAATAAGAATGCGGTTGCATCAATTCCACAAAATGAAAAGATAAATAGCCAAGAACTTCCCGACACCATAAAATTGATTGCGAATTACCGGGATCCTTTTCTGGATAAATCGGTAGAAAATCCCGATCGGAAAAAAAACAAGTCAACGTTGCAGGCTCAAGCTGTGAAACCGAAACCCAAAGAAGTCAAGCCTATTCTTTGGCCGAAAGTCGCTTACCATGGATTGGTGAAAAAGTCGAATGACAACAAGACTGTTGGTTTTTTGGGTGTTGACGGTAAAAGTTATTTTGTGCAGAGTGGGGAAGAGGCGGGATTGGTGAGTGTGGGAAAGTTGTGGAAGGATTCGGTGGAGGTTTTTTGGGGAAAAGAGAAATTGGTCTTGAAAAAGTAGGCTTTATTGGCTGGTCAAGACCCGTTTGTCATTTACAGGGGAATTCTTACCTTTGCCCTCCCCAATAAAGGGGTAAAACAAAAAACCAACATCATGTATCATTACGAAACCGTCTTCATTTTAACTCCCGTTTTGTCTGAGGATCAGGCAAAGGAGGCGGTGGGCAAGTTCCGCAAGATCCTGAAGGATCTCGGCGCGAACATCATTCATGAAGAATCATGGGGCCTAAGAAAGCTGGCTTATCAGATTCAGAAGAAGTCCACCGGCCATTATCATTTATTCGAATTCTCCGCTGCCAATGGCAACGTTGTGGCGGAACTCGAAGTTGCATTCAAGCGCGATGAGCGTGTGATGCGTTTTCTCACTGTACGACTCGACAAGTTCGGTGCAGCTTACGCGGAAAAACGCCGCAACAAGGCGAAGAATGCGAAAAAGGATGCAGCTGCAAAAGCTTCATCAGAGAAAAAAGAAAACGCTTAACCTTTAAAGAAAGAGAAAATCATGGCTGAAAACAGTTCTGAAATCCGCTATCTGAATCCTCCTTCCGTAGAGGTGAAGAAGAAAAAATACTGCCGCTTCAAAAAAGCCGGTATTAAATACATTGATTACAAAGACGGCGACTTCCTCATTAAGTTCGTCAACGAGCAAGGCAAATTGTTGCCACGCCGACTCACCGGTACATCCGTGAAATACCAACGTAAAGTGGGTACTGCGGTTAAACGTGCACGTCACATTGCGCTTCTGCCATACGTGGCCGACCAACTTAAATAACGGAGGAACACAACATGGAAGTCATTCTCAAACAAGACGTAAAAAATCTCGGCTATAAAGACGATGTGGTTAAAGTTCGTCCCGGTTATGGCCGCAATTATCTTATCCCACGCGGAATCGCAACAGTTGCCGATGTAACTGCCAAAAAGATTCATGCGGAAAATGTAAAACAACGTGCGCACAAGGAAGCCAAAGTGAAAGCTGAAGCGGAAAAGAATGCAGCGAAACTTTCTGAAATGACCGTAAAAGTCGGAGCGAAAACCGGCGACAACGGAAAGATTTTCGGATCGATCACAAGCGTTCAGTTGACCGAATCACTTCGCAAACTCGGCTTCGAAGTCGATCGCCGCAACATCACCATCGACAATGCTGATGATGTGAAAACAATCGGAACCTACAATGCGAAAGTCCGTTTGCACAAGGAAGTGCTTGCACCTTTCAAATTTGAAGTGGTTAGCGAATAAGTTGCTGACTGCACAGATCAATATTGAAAATCCCTTCGAGCAATCGAGGGGATTTTTCATTTGAAAGTTTTGGAGTGAAATTCTTCTGTTGACTTGAATTCTCGATTTTTCGAATTCACTATTCATAACGAAGGGCCTCAATCGGATCCAATCGTGATGCCTTTACGGCTGGATACAATCCGGAAACCAATCCGACCAAAAAGCAAATGGAAACGCCCAATCCGATCCACGGCCATGGCATGATGAAAGAGGATTTCATCAGGAAAGTGATTCCCAAACCGAAAAGCAACGCGAGAAGAATTCCGAACAATCCACCGAGTTGGCAGATCACAATCGCCTCCATGAGGAATTGATTGCGGATGGAAGTTTTTGTCGCTCCCAACGCTTTTCGTATTCCGATTTCACGCGTACGTTCAGTGACGGATACGAGCATGATGTTCATCAAGCCGATTGCCGCGCCGAGCAATGTGATGACTCCGATAATTGTTGCGCCAAGTGTCACATAACGCATGTCATCGATGAATGCAGTGATGAAACTATCGCTTTTGACAGTGTCAAAATTATTGTCCTCGCCAATTCCCACTTTGCGGATGATGCG
>CAYMZV010000326.1:0-4991 GCA_964394965.1 uncultured Chryseobacterium sp. | reverse complement strand
AATAACAAAGAAATAAATATCAGGTCATTTGTTTGTCCCCCGAACAGACGACTATTTCCTCGCCCGACCCAAAATAGGGCGAGGAAAAGAATTAATTGGAGAATTTTTCTCCTAGCTCAATATTGTCTTGAATAGAGGGGAAAGAAAATCTTTTATTGGAATATATAACTACTTGCTCCATTAGACGCGAGCCTCTTAATAATTGAATGAAAAATCAATGAAACAAAAACAGCACCATGAAAAAACAATCTCCCTTACACAAACTGCTACGGCAAACTTTTCTTGTTTGCAGCCTGCTTGTATTGAGCAAGAACATACAGGCACAAAATCCGGTAACCAAAGTTTTTGAAGATTGGAGCACAACTTCGGGGACTCAGAACGAATTTATCAAGGCGCAAGTGAGGACTGCGACACTAAGTGGAACGGTGTACTCATTCGTCGTCGGAAGCACAATCAACTCATCTGGAAATTATGATATTCTCGTTGAGAAACTTGGTCCGTCAGGAAATCTTATTTGGGCTTCGCAATATGACGGGCCAGGTCATGGCAACGATGTCGGTGCAGATGTAGGTATAGCAAGCAATGGCGAAGTGTATGTCGTCGGAACGGAATATGAAAGTTCCGGCGATAGTTCCGATGCGGTTGTCATTAAATACAGTGCCGCCGGCGCACAGCGTTGGACAAATAAATACAACGGATCGGGAAGCCACAATGACGGATATTCCGCCGTTCTTGTTGTCAACGCCACTTCACTCGCAGTCACGGGATCATGTTGGTCAACTTCCAACAAGTACGACATGGTGACCAGAAAACTCGATACGGCAGGCACAACTGCATGGACAACGACCTACGATAACGTCGGATTAAATGACGGAGCGGTCAGCATGGCCGCACGAAGCGGCTCTCTTTTTGTCACAGGTGGAACAGAAACGGTTGCGAATACGTCCTATAAAATTGCCGTTTGGAAAATAAATCCCTCTACTGGAGCAATCACCACAACCACTCTTTCTTCAAGTTCCTCAATAGGGATAAGCCAAGTGACCGATATAAAGGAGGACGCAAGCGGCAACGTATATATCTCAGGAACCGAGTATAACGTTTCGACAGGATTTGACTTTGTCACAAAAAAATTTGACGTTAATCTGACTTTGCTTTGGAGCAATTCTTACAACAGTTCGGGAGCCTATGACGATGTTGCAACTTCACTCTGTATTGATTCTCACAACAACGTCATTGTCACCGGATATTCAAACACCGCTTCGCAAGGCAAAGATTACACGACGATTAAATACAATTCGGGCGGTACGCAGAAGTGGGTGAAGAATTATGACGGTGGCGTTTCGGGGAATGACAGCGCGACAGCGATAGTCGTCAATGACACTGATCACATTTATGTTACCGGGCGCAGTTATAACGGCTCAACGAATGATTACTACACAATCCGTTACGACGCATCTGGAAATAAAATTTGGGAAATCGGATTTAATGGCATTCACAATTCCGATGATCGTGGCCTTGCGATTGCACTCGATACGCTCGGTGCTGTTGTGGTAACTGGACAGAATAACTATAGCGGAACATATACCTACACAACCGTTCGATACGTGGAGAAAAGTACTTTGCTTCCAAAGGACACGATTGCGAATGTTTCCAATTCCTTTGTTTTCACAGAAAATCGAGGACAACTCTTTGGCACTGATTCAGCAACGCATCCAGAAGTGCGGTACTACACCATCGACGGATCACCACAAGCGTATTTTACTGATACCGCTGTTGATTTCTCCATAGCAAAGATTGATACATCAGTATCTCATCACGATTCGCTCTGTCGCATTAACATGAAATATGTCAGCGCAAATTCCGATGTGAAGATTCGAGCGATGAATGCTCGCAGCGATTATTACAACTTCTATCTGCCACAAGTTTCCGATGGGAGATGCAAAGTCCCGAATTACAATCAACTCGTTTCGTTCAACGTTTGGAATAACGTCGATATCATGTACGGAAGTAATCTCAGCGGATTGAAGACCTACTTCATCTGTAGACCTGGTGGTGGCGGTGGTGCGTATGCAAACATTGATCTTAAATTTTCCGGCGCTGACAGTGTGAAGATCGACGGCAGTGGTCGCCTGGTCATCTATACTCGTTACGGAAAAATCATTCATCCGAAAGCGCAAGCATGGCAGATTGATGGAAGCGGTAATTTTTCTTCGCTCGGTTGGCAACCATCTTATAACTTAGTCGCAACGAATGAGATCAAGTTTACAAGCCTCGGTTCGTATAATACAGCGGAGCCGTTGATCATCTCAATGGACGAAGGCGATCAATCAGCACAAAATATCGCAAACGTAGATTGGAGTACTTACTATGGCGGCAGCGGAGCAGATGTTATTTATGATTCGAAAACAGATGCGTCATCGAATATGTATATGTCAGGATATGCATCGAATAATAATTTTCCTCACTACAATGCATATCAACCAAGCAGTCATGGCTCTATCGACGCTTTCGCTGGAAAATTTTATCCCAATGATACAAGAGATTGGGTAACTTTTTTTGGTGGCGGTGGCAATGATTATGCTTACGGAGTAGCAGTTGATCCATCTGGACGCTCCTACTTCACTGGAACATCAAGTTCATCAAATTTCCCAACGATACAATATACCGCAAGCGGATCATCAGTATATAATAGCAGCCCTGCTTCGACTGGCTCTTTTGATATTTTTATTTTCCGTCTTGATACAGGAGGATTTTGCGATTGGTCTACATATTACGGTGGCACGGGAGTTGATCAAGCAAATGCTGCTGAATGTGATGCTTCGGGAAACATTTTTATCACTGGCTATTCTCAAGCGTCAGATTTTCCTACGCACAATCCGGGTGGCGCATTTGTTCATTCACACACCGGGCCAATGGGTACGTCCGATGCAATCATTGTCAAATTCAATGGAACGACTTTGCATGACGATTGGGGCACATACTTCGGCGGATCAAATTCATCTGGCACTGAACAGGGAAATGATATTGCTGTTGATGCGTCAGGTAATGTGCTTATCGTCGGTACGACAGAAGCTGCGTCAAGTTTTCCTTATTATGCGCCGACAGGCTACGGCGTCAGTTCTCTTAGCGGTACTGGCGACGCATTTATCGCACGATTCAGCAATGGCGGTGTGCAACAGTGGACAACCTATTACGGCGGTTCGGGATATGAAGCTGGCAATGGCATCGGCGCTAATTCGACTGGAGATATTTTTGTGACAGGACGAACGAGTTCGACTAACTTTCCATTTCTTCATTTAACAGGAGCATACAAGCAAGATACCATCGGTAATACGGTTGGACAGGATGCATTTATATTGAAATTTTCCGGCTCAAATTTCGCACGTCAATGGGCAACATATTATGGCGGTACTGGTTTCGACGAAGCAACTGATTTGTTTTTGGATCAATACGACAATCTCTACATCACCGGTTATGCAGGAAATAATTTTAGATTTCCAACGAATCCTGTTGGAACATATTCGCAAGCGTATGGTGGCGGCAGCAATGGTGATGCATTCTGTGGCGTATTTAAAAATTCCACATTGGCCTACACCTGGGGAAGCTATATCGGTGGTGCAAATGACGATCAGGCAAATGCGGTGAGTGTTGACCCAAATGGCAACTTGTTTGTACTCGGTTGGACACTAAGCGATACAGCATCACATTTTCCTCTAGATAACGGCGCGGGCATTCCGTATTATCAGCCAATCTTCGGACAGAATTTTTATAAAGATGGATTTATCACTCGTCTTGCTCTTTCACCTGTACTCGGGGTAAATGAAATTAGCAATGAGTCCGGAGGATTCTCACTCTATCCTAATCCGACCAGTGGACAACTTTTCGTATCTTTCAATGACATTAAAACAGATGATTTGAAATTTACGGTTTTTGATATGCTTGGTCAGTCTGTACGAATGGTTGATGCTGGAAAAACTTATGGAGTAGGATCGTACACTTTTGATTTAGCAGATATTGCATCAGGCGTTTATTTCATTCAAGCACAGTATAACGGTCAGACAGTAAGCAAGAAATTCATAAAGCAATAACGATTTTTAAAAATCAAGATGTATAAAAAAGCTCTCATAACTGTTGCTTGCATCGTTTGCAGTTTTGCGGCTTTCTCACAACCCACTTGGCGAGATTTCGACTCGACAAGTGGGTTGCTTACGGATCATGGTGAGACCGTAGTGAGTGACAATCACAATACCATTTGGCTTAGTGAAGGCACTGGCTCTACCGGCTATGGCCTTGATAAGTTCGATGGTGCAAACTGGACTCATTATGATTCATCCAATAGCGGATTAACCGAGAATGATATTCGATCCATGAGATGTGATACCGCAGGGAATTTGTGGTTTACCTATTACTGTGGACTTGGAATCCCTAAGGGGATCACAAAATTCGATGGACAGAATTGGACGGTATATGACACGACGAATTCAGCACTTCTATCAGATAACATTTGGGACATTCAAGTCGATTCAAAAAACAATATTTGGATAGCCACTGCAAAAGGTGTTTCAAAATTCAACGGCACAACGTTTACAAATTATCCACATACATTTTATGGAACCGGTTGGGGCTGCATGTTAGTGGAAGACACTTCAAATGTGTGGATCGGAATGGATAACGGTCTCGTGCATCTCAACATCACTTCAAGTACCTGGTCGATTATTGATCAAGGAAATTCAAATATTCCGAGCAAATATGTTTCGTGTATTGCAAAAGATAAAAATGGTTTGATCTGGTTGGGATTCAGTTTGAATTTCGGACCAAATTCCTACAATGGAGGATTGGCTACTTATGACGGCTCAACATTCACGCTCATTTGGCCTTTCACAGACCCGTATACTGGTGTATATCCTAATAGCATTGCAATTGATTCGAGTAACAATGTATGGGTGGCTACTAAATGTGAGGGATTATATAAGTACAATGGCGTTTCATGG
>CAYMZV010000325.1:0-5015 GCA_964394965.1 uncultured Chryseobacterium sp. | reverse complement strand
ACCAAAACTTTTCCCGATGCTGTGATTTTTTCCCCATCGCCCACTGTCCAGAAATAAATTCCTGCGCTGAGATTTCCCCTTTCGATTTCAACCGAAGGGCTTTCCACTTTTATGTTTTTTATTTCCTTTCCAAAAACATCATACATTTTAAAAATGGAATTCCTGTAATCCGTTTGCGGATCGAATTGCAAAGTGGCGGAAGTGGAAAATGGATTTGGAAAAAGCGTGATGGAATTCCGGCTGTTGTTTTCGAAAACACCATTCACTGCATCGCATTCCGTAACCGTGTTGTGGTATTGGTAACTGTCGATGAAATTCGTAATTCCATAATAGGCATGATGCCCGCCGAGGTAAATCGCATCGTGAACGAAATTGCATCCGGCTCCTGCCACATTCGGATTGTTGATCACGTCGAGATAAGCATCATCGGCGACATAGATTTTTCCATCGGGACCCAATTGTATTCCGGGAATCGGAAAACCGGTGTTGCTGTAAATCAATGTTTTTGTTGCGATGATGTAAGCCGGATTTCCCGATGCGATGTAGTATTGATAAATCGAATGTGCATTCAGTGAGGAGATGTATAATTTGGTATTGTCGGGAGAAAACGAAACACCGTATTCACCACCGTCGGTCGGCAAACTTATTTCGTTGGAAACAATTCCTGTGCTGTTGTCAAAATCATAAAGCTCTGCAACTTCCGGACTGGTATTTGAAAAAACCAAAGCGAGTTTGCTTCCATCCGGAGAGATTTTCATTTGTCCGATTGCGGCTGCCACATTGTTGGCGGAATTCGGTTCATAAATTCCAACATGTGAAACGACAGTGTCGACAATTCCATTCGATGAAATCCGGAAAGCATAAAAGGCGTCGGAATAATATTTGTGGGTGACCAACCAATAATCGGTTCCGTTGGCATGATTTGTTCCCGCCATTTTTTCCGCGACAGTATCCAGCAACAATATATTTTTTTTACCGGCAACCACATCACCCAATCCTCCATCCAGACACATGTCAACAACAGAATACCTCAAACCATTCTGAAGACTGTCCTGGAATTCATCGGTCGTGAACAGGTAAAACAAACTGTCGTTGTTTGGAATCGGGAGGATGAATGCGCCTTGAGTGGAAGAGGCACCGCCCATCAATCCATATCCATTCGGCATCACTTGATGGATCCTGTTCCAAACCCTTTTCCCGTTTGCATAGAATGAAAGTTTTCCCAGACTGTCAGAGATGGTTGCGGTTCCTTCCGTTCCATTCGGTGAAAAAATATTTCCATCGGGCATCACCACCGGACTACCGGAATTGAAATCCAATTCACAGGAATCGGCGAAATACCAGACGTTGCCTTGCTTTTGGGAATGGGAGAGCAGTGGAAGCAGGAGCAGGATAAAAACGTAAAATTTTTTCATTGCGAATATCAATTGGTGGGAAACCATTCAGCAATAAAGTTACGATGCAAACGTTGAAAGGCATCACCGGTTATAAAAGTAATCTGTCCGGTTGTATTGCGGTCTGACGGGAATCATTTTTTGGAATGACACACTTTAAATAATTAAATTCAATCAATGAAATTCTTTGCGGGTGCTGTTTCGCTTTTGCTCTGCTTGTCGCTTCATGCGCAAGCATGGTTGTGGGCAAGAGGCGGTGACCCGGCATCGATATCCGAAGGTTATGCAGTTGCGACTGACGCTTCCGGAAATGTTTTTGTAACAGGATATTTTCAAAACAGCGCAATCACTTTCGGATCTTATACACTTCCCAACACAGGATTTGCCGACGCCTATCTTACAAAATACGACGCTTCAGGAAATGTGATCTGGGCAAGAAGTGCAGGCGGAATTGATTTTGATATGGGAACGAGTGTGGCGACGGATGCCGCAGGAAATATTTATTGGACAGGATGTTTTCAATCGGCTTCCATTACCATCGGGACTTATACACTTACAAATACATTGTCGGGTGACTTGGATATTTTCATTGTAAAATTCAATGCTGCGGGAAATGTTGTTTGGGCAAAAAGTGCGGGAGGCACAGGCACTGATTATGGTTATGGAATTGCGACCGATCATTCCGGGAATATTTATCTCGCAGGATCTTTCACCTCTCCATCTATCAATTTGGGAAGTTTTACCTTGAACAATACTGCGAGTGTATCTTCATTGGAAATGTTTTTGATCAAGTATGATGCTGCCGGAAATGTGGTGTGGGCAAAAAGCGAAGGAGGTGTAAACAACGAAGAGGCTTATGCTGTCGCAACGGATGTTGCGGGAAATATTTTTGTTACCGGATATTTTACAACACCCACTTTTAATTTCGGAACCTTTACGCTTACCAATGCAGACAACACAGGAAATTCACCAGATGTTTTTATTGCAAAATTCAATCCATCGGGTACGGTGCTTTGGGCCAAAGATGCCGGTGGTACTGGTCAGGATTACGGATTTGGCATCGCTGCAGATATTTCAGGGAATATCTATTCGACAGGAGGGTTTGGTTCTTCCGGCATCACTTTCGGAAGCACAACACTTACCAATATGGCTGTTGGCAATTTCGATTGTTTCATTGTCAAATACGACAACAACGGCAATGTGATTTGGGTGAAAAATGGAACGGGCGGCAATACGGATGCCGGCTATAGTGTTGCCATCGATAATTCCCAAAATGTTTACGTCGTGGGATCGTTCACTTCTTTGACCGTCGCGTTTGATGCACTCAATTTGAATTATCCTGTTGGTGGAACCGATCCGCTGTTCATTGTAAAATTCGATCCAGCCGGAAATGTCCTTTGCGGTTCGGCGTTGATGAGTGGAGGAGATGACCGGAGTTCAGTTGCCACGGATGGAGTGGGTGATGCTTATGTGGGAGGAGATTTTGAACCCGCCTCTTTTGTTGTTGGTGCAGATACATTGTCACTCACCAACTCTACCTATGAAACTGTTTTTGTCGCGAAATACACTTGCGACTCCACTGCCATTGAACCTTCACCACTACCGAATGAATGCAATACCATTTATGTCCCGAGCGCATTTTCCCCGAATGGCGATGGACAAAATGATGTCTTATTCGTAAGGAGTCCCTGTATCTCACAAATGGATTTTGTCATTTATGACCGGTGGGGAGAAAAGGTTTTTGAAACCACCGACATTACAAAAGGTTGGGATGGAACTTTGCACGGGGAAAAATCGAGTAACGCAGTTTTCATTTATTGCGTCACCGCAACTTTTACAAATGGGAAAACCGGTTTTGCAAAAGGAAATGTAAGTTTGATAAAATGAATCGCGGATTTTTTATTCCACCACGATTTTTCCCGAACTCACCACTGCATTTTCATTTTTCATTTGCCACACATAAATTCCCTGTGCAAGATCTTCCCTTTCAATCTTCAATTCCGTTCCTGAAAAATTGATGGCGCGGATTTCCTTTCCGGTCAAATCGAAAATCAGCAGCTGTGAATTTTTCTGTTCCTGTTCAAAGGAAAAAGTCGCGGTGGAAAAAAACGGATTCGGATAAACGGCCACATCGGTTTCAGTTTGTGAATGATCCTCGATTCCCGCAGGTTCCGGATTGTATTCCTTGAAATCGCCTACATAACCGTTTGAATATCCTGTTCCGATGTATCCTTTTCCATTGCAGGAAAATCCAACACCGAGCCATCGTGCATTTCCCGAATAATTTGCGCGTGCCACCCAGAGATTGGCAGTAGGATTGTATTCGTAAAAATCCTTGTAGGTGTTGTAATGTTGTCCGGCACCTGTTCCGATAAAACCTGCATTCCCGATTGAAAATCCGGCAGCCGCTTCACGCGCACCTCCTGCAAAATCCGCTTTGCGCGTCCACGTATCCGTTGCCTGATCCCACTGCCAAAAATCCTCTTGTGTACTGTTGGCATCAATTCCTGTCCCGATGTATCCTTCATTTCCAATTGAAAATCCCACTGCATACGAGCGTGGCGTTCCACCGAAATTTGATTTTTGTGTCCACGAATCCGTTGCCTGATCGTATTCCCAAAAATCATTCAGTTGATTTCCATTGTTGTCTTGTCCGGTTCCCACATATCCTTTTGTGCCAATGGAAAATGCAACAGGTCCGAGTCGGTAGCCGGTTGGGATTTGTGATTTCTGTGTCCATGTATTTGACGCTTGATCGTATTCCCACAAATCCCTCCAGAACAAATTTGCAGAATCACATCCGCAAGTGATGTATCCTTTTGTACCGATTGAAAATCCTGCGGCCCATCCGCGCGGTGATCCGCCGTAATTCGCTTTTTGTGTCCATGTATTTGTTGACGGATCGAATTCCCAAAAATCATTTCGACACGTGTAGTTGGCGTCGTATCCTGTTCCGACATATCCTTTTGTGCCAATGGAAAATCCGACGGCGGCGCATCTTCCTGTTCCACCGAAAGCCGCTTTGGGACTCCATGTGTTTTGCGCTTGCAGGGAAATTGCAGCGACAATAAAAATTGAGAGGGCGAATATTTTTTTCATTTTTTTTCTCAGTGTTTTCTCAGTGTCTCTGTGCCTCTGTGGCAAATAAAAAAGCCACTGAGGCACAGAGACACTGGGAAAGAGGTTTTACTTCTTATCCAAAATGATTTTTTTGGTGACGGTTCCGTGATTGGATTTTATTTGCACAAAATAAACACCATTGTCTTCGTTGGAAAGATCGAGTACATACGTTCCGCCGACGGAATTATCCTGTTGCATTTCGGAAACCGTTTGTCCCATCATGTCAAAAACCTTGATGTCGATATTTTCTGATGCGGCGAATTCAACATTCACAGACAATTGTCCTGTCGTTGGATTCGGGAAAAGATTGATGGTTGAAGCGAAATCCGGATTCTGTATTCCCAATGCATCGCCGATATTTATATTGTCGACATACATTTCATTTCCCCAACCGGTTGTATTCCTGATCTTGATGATGGCGTTGGTTGCCGTTTGGAAATTTGCGAGCGAAACATATTCCGTTCTCCAATCGGCAGCTGAAGCAATGAAGATCGGTCCATC